>NZ_JBSFUA010000023.1:0-128202 GCF_053591555.1 Crossiella sp. NPDC003009
CGCCCGGCCGGCCTGACCGCGCGCCGGGCGCTGCGCGCGCACGAACTGCTGGTCGCCGAGCGGCTTGTGCTCGCGGCCGCCGTGGTGGCCGGGGCCACGGGTCCCGGCACCGCCCTGCTGGTGCTGCTGCCCGCGCTGGCGTTCTCGATCGTCGTCCAGGCCCGGATGCGGGCTCGCCACGAGTTCCCGGCGCAGGCCGGGGGAGGGGACCGGACATGACCTCGGCTCACACCGGCACGGAGGAGCTCGCCACCGCCATCGAAGAGGGCGCCGAGGCACTGCTGGCGGCGCAGCGGCCGGACGGCGTGTTCGACTACGGGGCCAGCAGCCTGCGGTCCACCCTGGCCACCGCGGGCGCGATCACCGCGCTGCACTTCGCCGACCCCGGTGGCGCGGCCGACCTGATCGCGGCCGGCGCGGACCGCCTGCGCCGCACCCAGAACGAGGACGGCGGCTGGGCGATGGTGCCGGGCCTGCCGAGCGAACCGGGCCCCACGGCGGTGTCGGCGGCGGCCCTGCACCTGGTCGACCCGGCGGGCAACGCCGAGCAGGTCGCGGCGGGACGGCGCTGGCTGGACGGCTACGGCGGCCTGGCAGCGATCCCGCACCCGGAGGTGGTGCTGTGGTGCCGCCAGTTCTACGGCTTCGCCGGCTGGCTGGCCCCCAGCCAGATGCGCCGTTTCCCGCTGGAGCTCGCGCTGTTGCCAGGGCTGTACCGCCGCCTGTTCGACCTGCGGCTGCCGATGGCCTCCGCGCTCGGTCTCGCCCAGACCCGGCACCGCCCGCTGACCCGGCTGCAACGACGGCTGGCCGGCTGGGCGGAACCCAAGGCGCTGCTGTGCATCCGGCAGGCCTTCGAGCACGAGGGCTCGGCGGGTTCCTGGTCGGAGGACGCGTGGGTGACCGGCCTGGTCTGCGCCGGACTGGCGCGGGCGGGCCTGGCCCCGGACATGGTCGAGGCGGCGGTGGGCTGGTTCCGGCGCACCATGCACCCCGACGGCTCCTGGGCCTCCACCCCGCTGGACGCGGCCTGGACCATGTACGCCGCGCGCGGCCTGCTGGAGGCCGGCTACCGCGACCACCCGGGACTGGCCGCCGCGCGGGAGCTGCTCGTGCGCCTGCAACAGCACCGGCCGTTCCTGGCCTTCGGCTGCCCGCCGGGTTTCTGGGGCTGGTCGGGGCCCAACGGCTGGCCCGCGGTGCTGGAGACCGGCGAGATCGTCTCCGTGCTGGCCCGCTCGCCCGGCACCGGGCAGGCCGAAGCCATCGCCCAGGGCGTCGCCTGGCTCAGTGACCGCCAGGACAGCCGCGGCTCCTGGGGCCTGTGCGTGCGCAACACCAAGGTCGCCAACAGCGGCCCGTGCCCGATGACCACCGCGCAGGCCGTGGACGCGCTGCTGGACGGGGGCGTGCCCGCCGGGGACAAGCGGATCCGGCGGGCCCTGCGCTGGCTGGACCGGGCGCAGCTGCCCGACGGCAGCTACGAGTCGGTCTGGTACCGGGAGCACACGATGGGCACCGCCGCGGTGCTGGAGACATTCGTCCGATGTGGACAGACCGGGTCCGCTCCCGCCGTCCGGGCGCGTGACTGGCTGCTCGGCGCCCGCAACGCCGACGGGTCCTGGGGGGACGGGCACGGCGCGCCCGGCACCGTCGAGGAGACCGGCTGGGCGGTGTCCTCGCTGCTGGCGGCGGGGGAGCACCAGGCCGCCGCGGACGGCGTGCGCTGGCTGCTGGCCGCCCGCCTGCCCGGCGGCGGGTGGACGCCGCACCCGGTGCACGAGTACGTCCGCCGGGTCAGCCGCTACGCCAACCCCGGCTTCACCCACGGCATGGCGCTGCGCGCACTGGGCCGGTTCCAGGCGGCCACCCGGTGAGCCGCGTCGTGGTGGTCGGCGCCGGGGTGGCCGGGCTGGCCGCGGCCTGCGCGCTGGGCCACCTCGGGCACCGGGTCCTGGTGCTGGAGAAACGGCAGACCCCCGCCCGGGTGGCCAAAGGCGAGGTGCTGCAACCGGGTTCGCTGGCGATCCTGCGGCGGTGGGGTGTGACCGAGCTGCTGGACCAGGCGGGTGCGCTGCGGCTGTCCAGGCTCATCGCCCGCGCCGCCGACGGTGAGCCGCGGATGGTCCTGGACTACGACCGGCTGCCTGCCGAACAGCCGTGGCTGCTCGCGCACGACTACCCGGTGATCCTCCAGGCGCTCACCGACGCGCTGCCGCCCAGCGTCGAGGTGCGGCGCGGCGTGGTGGTCCGCGAGCCGCTGCGCACCGGGGACCGGATCACCGGCGTGCGCTGCGACGACGGCGACGTCCCGGCGGCGCTGGTGGTGGCCGCCGACGGCGTGTCCTCGCGACTGCGGGAGGCGGCCGGGCTGAGCGCGCCGCGCCAGGACTACCCGCACCGGCTGGCCGCCTTCGAGCTGCGCGAGGCGGACGTGACGCCCGACTTCTCCGCCTACGTCACCGACGGCGGGCTGCGCCTGCACTACCCGCTGCCCGGCAGACGCGTCCGGCTCTACGTCCAGGTCGGACCGGACGAGCTGCGCGGACTCGGCCAGGACGGGCTGCGCCGGTGGGCCGATGGGGTGCTGGCCGGCTGCCCCGGTCTGGCCCCGCTGGCCGGGGCCCTGCACGCGGGGCTGGCCCAGCGGCAGCTGCTACCGGTGGGCCGCGCGCTGGCCGCCTCGCTGGTCGTGCCCGGTTTGGCGCTGGCCGGCGACACCGGCCACCTGGTGCACCCGATGGCGGCGCAGGGCATGAACAGCGCGATCGCCGACGCGCACGAACTGGCCGCGATGCTGCGCCAGGGCGGCTCGCTGGCCCCCGAGGTCGTCGACCACGCGCTGCGCCGGTATGACAGCGCGCGGCGGGCCAACCTCGCCCACATCGGCCGGACCAGCCACAACGCCGCGCGGATGATCACCACCCGGTCCTGGCTCGGCGCCAGGGCGCTGGCGGGCACCGGCGGCAACGACCGCATCCGGCACGAGGTCCTGCACACCATGTCCGGCCTGGGCGTGCGCAAGCTGACCCTGCTGGACCGGCTGCACCAGGCCCAGTTGCTGCCCGATCCGCGGGCGCGCAGGCTGCCGGACTGGGTGCGCACCGCCGCCCCGGCACCGGCCGGGGAGGCGGCGCGGTGACCTCAGGCCTTGCCGTACCCCAGCACCACCAGGCCGTTGTCGCCGTCGGTGCGCTCGGTCCGCACCAAGCCTGCGGCCGCGGCCAGCTCGTCGAAGTCCGCCGGACTGCGTTCGCGCCCGCCGAGCAGGGTCAGCGACTGCAGGTCAAAGGAGGAGTTGTTCTTGGCGTGCTCGGCCCCGGCGAGCACCTCCACCACCAGGACCCGCCCGCCCTCGGGCAGGGCCTCGGCGCAGCGGCGCAGGATCCGCACGGCGTCCGCGTCGGGCCAGTCGGTGAGCACCCGCGAGACGATCAGCACCTGGTAGCCGGTGGGCAGCGGGTCCAGGAAGCTGCCACCGGCGAACTTCGCCCGGCCGCCGAGCCGGGCCAGGAACTGCTCGGCCTCGGGCCGGACCTCGGGCAGGTCCAGCACCGCGCCGGTCAGGTGCGGGTGCGCGTCCAGCACGGCCGCCAGCAGCGCCCCGGTGCCACCGCCCACGTCCAGCACACTCGACACCCCGGCCCAGTCCGCGCGGGCGGCCACCTCCGGGCCGGTCTGCCAGGCGAAACCGGCCATCGTCTCGCCGAAGAACAGGCGCAGCCGCTCATCCGCCCGGTAGTCCGGCCAGAAACCGGTGCCGTGCGCCACGCCGTAACCGGACTCGCCGGTGCGCACGGAATGCGTCATGCCCGCGTAGGCCAGGTCCATCTTCAGGCCGGGCCCGTCCGCGTCCAGCCACGACCGCAGCAGCGCGTTGCGCTCGTCCAGCAGCGCCCGCGACATCGCGGTCAGCGCGTGCTCGCCGGGAGCAGTCTCGGCGAACAGCCCGACCGCGACCAGGTGGCGCAGCAGGCGGCCCAGCGCGTCCGGATCGGCGCCGCAGGCCCGCGCCAGCGTGGCCGTGGTGGTGTGCCCGTCGCGGATGAGCTCGGGCAGGCGCAGCGCGACGGCGGTGCGCACCGCGAACGGCGTGGCGAGGTCGACAAGCCCGGCCAGCGCGGCGGTGGCTGCCTGGTGGTCCGTGGTCTCACTGGTCACGGCGGTCCTTTCGGGAACGGCCCGGAGGTGAATTCACTGCTGTCGTGAGAATGGCATTTCCGAACTGAACCGGGCAAGGCCCCGGCGTTATTTGTCGAATCCGTTCCGGGAATCGCGGAATGGTTCTCAAGAATGCGTTGAAAGGAGTTCGCGGTATGGGTTCATTCGCTGTGCGGCCGTTGACCGGGGCGCTGGGCGCCGAAGTCCGAGGCGTCACCCTCGCCGAAGTCGATGACGCCCTTTTCGCACAGATCCACCAGCTGTTGCTCGACCACCTGGTGCTGTTCTTCCCCGAGGCGGCCGGGCTCACCCCGGAGGCGCACAAGGCCTTCGGCAGCCGGTTCGGCCCGCTGGAGGTGCACAAGTTCCTGCCGAAGCTGCCCGGGCACGAGGAGATCGTCGTGCTCGACTCCGACCAGGGCGCCAAGGCCGATGTCTGGCACACCGACGTCACCTTCGCGCCGAACCCGCCCATCGCCTCGGTGCTGCAGATCGTGACATCCCCCGAGGTCGGCGGGGACACCATGTGGAGCAACCAGTACCTGGCCTACGAGGCGCTGTCCGCGCCTATCCGGGAGCTGGTCGACGGCCTCACCGCCCGCCACGTCTTCGAGCTGCCCGGCGGCTCCTACCGCAGCGAGGCCGAGCACCCGGTGGTCCGCACGCACCCGGAGACCGGCAGGCGCTCCCTGTACGTCAACCGCATGTTCACCAAGCGCATCCCGCAGCTGACCGCCGAGGAGAGCACGGCCCTGCTGACCCACCTGTTCACCGTGTCGGAGAGCCCGCAGCGGGTGTGCCGCTACCGGTGGACCGAGGGCGCGGTGGCGATGTGGGACAACCGCGCCACCCAGCACTACGCCGTCAACGACTACACCGAACGCCGGGTGGGCCACCGGGTCACGGTGCTCGGCGACGAGCCGAAGGGCGACGGGGCGCGCTGGCCGGACCACCAGGTCGCCGGGATGAGCGCCACCGCGGTCAAGGACTGAACGGAGAACCCGATGAGCAGCATCACCGGCGAGGACTTCCTGGAGTCCTACTGGCGCGACCCGCACCCCGCCCTGGCCCACGCCCGCGAGCACACCCCGGTCCGCGAGGTGACCTTCGAGACCGGGCCGACCTGGCTGGTCACCCGCTACGCCGACGTCCGGGCGGGGCTGACCGATCCGCGCCTGGCCAAGGACCGGCGGGCCAGCCTGCCCGCCGAGGAGCGCGCCGCGGCCCCGCCCGCCCTGCCTCCGCCCATGTCGCACATGCTCACCTCCCTCGACCCGCCCGAGCACACCCGGCTGCGCAGGCTGGTCGCCCAGGCCTTCACCGCCCGCCGCGTGGCCGGCCTGCGCCCGAGGGTGCAGACCTTCGCCAGGGACCTGCTCTCCGGCCTGCCCTCGGACGAACCGGTCGATCTGGTGGCGCGCTACGCGATCCCGCTGCCGATGGAGGTCATCTGCGAGCTGATCGGCGTGCCGGAGCTGGACCGCGAGACCTTCGCGCACTGGTCGACGGTGCTGATCGACGAGTGCCCGGAGCAGGAGCTCGTGCGGGCCTCCACCAAGATGGCGGACTACCTGGCCGAGCTCGTCGCGATCCGCCGCCGAGACCCCGACGAGGCCCTGCTCTCCGGCCTCATCGCCGCCGCCGAGGACGGCAACCGCCTCTCCGACCTCGAGATCGTCGCGATGGCGATGCTGCTGCTGATGGCCGGTCACGAGACCACCGCGGTGTTCATCACCAACAGCGTGCGCGCCCTGCTCGCCGACCCGGCGGCCCGGCAGCGTCTGTCCACTCCGGACTCCGCCGCCACCCTGATCGAGGAACTGCTGCGCTGGGTCTCACCGGCGCTCAACGCCTCCGTCCGCTTCGCCACCGAGGACCTGGAGATCGCGGGCACCGCCATCCCGCGCGGGGCCTCGGTGACCCTGTCCACCGGCGCGGCCAACCGCGACCCGGCCCGCTTCCCGGACCCCGCCCGGCTCGACCCGGACCGCGACCCGACCGGCCACATCGCCTTCGGCCACGGCCTCCACCGCTGCCTGGGCGCGGCCCTGGTGCGCCTGGAGGCCGAGGTCGCGCTGCCCGCCCTGTTCGCCCGGTTCCCACACATCCAGGCGGCCACCGGGGAGGAGGAGCTCACCTTCCGGCGCAGTGTGCACGTGCAGGCGCCCCGGACGTTCCCGGTGCTGCTCGGCCCATCGTCCACAATGGAGTGAACGGAACCGGTGAGGAGCAGCCGTGACAAGCCCAGAAGAAGCGTTCAGCCACTTCGCCAGCACGCGTCCCCAGCACGAGCGCTGGACGATCATCGGCGTCGCGGGTTCAGCGGATGACCCGGGCGTGCGGTCGGTCGAGATCTTCCAGGGCCCGGACCGCGACGAACCACGACTGGTGCTCGCTCCCGAGGACGTGCCGCAGTTCGTCGCGGGCCTCATCGCCACGGTCCTGCCCGGCGACCTGACCGCGGGCGGTGAACCGGGGCAGAGCGGGTAACCCCTGTGCACAGGTGTGCGTGCTGCCCGTAGAGCTCGATGCGAGAGGAGGACCGTGCAGACCTTCCTTCCCTGTCCCGATTTTCACCAGACAGCCGCGGTGCTGGATCCGCTGCGGCTCGGCAAGCAGCGGGTGGAGGCGATACAGCTGCTCCGTGCGCTCACGGTGGCCGGGTACGGGTGGCGCCACCACCCGGCCGCGGCCATGTGGGCGGGCTACGAGGAGGCGCTGGTCCGCTACGGGCTGGAGATCTGCGCGGTCTGGTGTGCGGCGGGCCGGCAGGACACCTGCCAGTCCACCCTCCGGCAGGACCTCCACCGGGCGACGGGGCTCGAACTCGTGCGCACCCAGGCAGAACTGGCGGAGGCGGGTGAGCTCCCACCGTGGCTCGGGGAGCGCGACCTGCACCGCAGCCACCAGTCCGCGCTCGTGCGCAAGGCTCCCGAGCACTATCGCCCGTACTTCCCGGATGTGCCCGACGATCTGCCCTACGTCTGGCCGTCCTCGGACCGTCCACGCAAGGAACCGATTGCCCGCTGACCGCGAGGGCGGTGCTCTGGGTCGTGGTGTCAGCGGAAGTCCGCGATGTGGTCGCGGGCCCACTCCGCGAAGCTCCGGGCCGGGCGGCCGGTGGCCTCCCGCACGCCGGGCCACGGGCGCAGCAGTGCGGAGTAGTCCTGTTCGGAGGTTCCGTCCTGCCCCGAGCCGTCGGCGCCGTCGTAGTCGGCGAACCCGAGCAGCAGGTCGGCGCTCGCGGCGGCGGCCCCGCCCTGTGCCTTGAGCAGCTCACGGGCGTGCTCGCGGGTGACCTCCTCGTAGCGGACCTGCTCGCCCAGTGCCGCGCCGATGGCCTCGACCTGTTGGCGGTAGGTGATCTGGGCGGGCCCAGTGAGGGTGTAGACGGCGCCGGCGTGGCGGTCCTCCAGGAGTGCCGCGACGGCGACGGCCGCCACGTCCGCCTCGTGCACCGGTACCCCGACCTGGTCGGCGAAGGGGTAGCGGACCACCCGTCCGGCCCGGATGGAAGGGGCCCAGACCGGCAGCATGTTCGTCATGAACTCGCCCGGCCGCACCATCGTCCACTCCAGACCGGACTCCTGCGCCGCCTCCTCCACCCGTGGATGGTGGTAGGTGTCCAGGCCGACGGTGACGGCCGCGGCGGAGAGGACGACCACCCTGCGCACACCCGCCTGCTTGGCCAGCGCGACGACCTCACGAGCGGTCTCCGGCACGGCGAACAGGTACAGCCGGCCCACCCCGTCGAAGGCGGGCGCGAGTGTGGCGGGCTCGGTCAGATCGCCCCGCACCACCTCGATTCCCGCTGGCAGGCTGGCCGCCGCCGGGTCGCGGGTCAACGCACGGACGGACACCCCCGCCTGGCGGAGCTGGTCGACGACGTGCCTGCCCACCAGGCCGGTCGCACCGGTGACCAGGATCTTCTTCGGCCTTCCGCTCATGGGGCAACCGTAGGACGGAAGGCGGACAACCTCTGTCCTAGATGGAACATCGTTGCGCCGGGTATTTCCGAGACCAACCTGACTAGGATTCCGTCATGACGAGTTTCCGCGCAGCAGTCGAAGCCCGTGATCCCGAGGCCCTCGCGGCCGCCCTGGCCGACGATGTGGTGTTCACCAGTCCGGTGGCTTTCCGCCCCTACCAGGGCAAGTCGATCACAGCGGCGATCCTGCGTGGCGTGCTGCGGGTGTTCGAGGACTTCCGCTACGTCCGCGAGATCGGCGGCGACCGCGACCACGCCCTGGTCTTCGAGGCCCGCATCGGCGAGACCCTGGTGGAGGGCTGCGACTTCCTGCACTTGGACGAGAACGGACTGGTCGACCAGCTGACCGTGATGGTGCGCCCGCTCTCAGCCGCCCAGGTGCTGGCCGAGGCCATGGGGGCGCAGTTCGACCGCGTCAAGCAGGAGGCCATGGGCGGCTGAGACGCCGACTACCGGCGGAACGGGCCGAGCAGCTGGGCGGCAGGGGACTGACAGCGGCACGCGCAGGCCGGGCAGGCCGCCGCGACCACCCCGCGTCCTCCGGTGGTGAGGTCCGGATCGTTGCGCAGGATGGCCAGTTCCAGCCGTTGCAGCTGCTCGCCGGGGTCGATGCCGAGGTCCTCGGCGAGGCGGTCACGGGTCCGGCGGGCCACCACCAGCGCCTGGCTGGCCTGGCCGCCGCGGTGCAGCGCAAGCATCAGCTGGCCGATCAGGCGTTCCCTGGCGGGGTAGGTCTCGGCCAGGGTGGTCAGCGGGCCGACGACGTCCTTATGCCGGTCCAGCCGCAGCAGCGCCTCGAATCGGTCCTCCATCGCGACCAGCCGGGTCTCGGCGAGCCCGTCGAAGAGCCGGCGCCTGGTCTCCTCGGTGGCCGTGCCGGCCAGCGGCGGCCCCTGCCAGAGTGCCAGGGCCTCATCCAGCAGCGACACCGCGGCTTCTTCCTGGCCGGCGGCGCGGGCCCGTTCGACCAGCGACTGGAACCGGTGCACGTCGATCTGACCTGGATCGGTGAGCAGGACGTAGCCGGAGCCCTGGGTGCGGATGGTGGCTTCGACCCCGGCCGCGTGCAGTGCACGCCGCAGCCGGGACACGCTGACCTGGATCGCGTGCGCTGCGGTGCGCGGGGCGGCGACCGGCCAGACGAGGTCGACCAGCCGATCCAGCGGCACCAGTTGGTTGGCCGGCAAGGCCAGGATCGCCAGCACCAGCCGGTGCTGGCGGGCGCCGAGCGGGACGACGGTGTCACCGGCCCGCATTTCCACCGCACCTAACAGCCGCAGCCTCACGCGCACCCTCACTCCCCGGGAGATCCTTGGCCAGGAGCATGTGGCCGGGTGCCACCGGGCCGAAAGGGCTGTGCAGCCGGACCTTCGTGCAGTCCGGGTTTCACTTTCGTGATCGACTCGTCGGGCTTCCCTGGGATTTGAGCCGGTGCTGAGCCGACGATGACCGAACGCTGAACCCGGTGGTGGAGGGTCCACGGTGTCATCCAGCGGCCCGAGCGGCACCCCGGGGGGAGCGAGATCATGACTGGCGCACAAGCGGTTCCGGCCTGTCCGTCCGACATCGTGTGGGACGTCACCTACAGCTGTCCGCTGCGTTGTTCGCACTGCTACACCGAATCCGGCAGGCGCCAGTCGAAACAGCTCTCGCACGAGGAGATGCTGCGGGTCGCCGACGCGCTGACCACGTTGCGACCGGCCACCATCCTGCTCGCCGGTGGCGAACCGCTCGCGGTGCGGCGACTGCCGGAGATCGTGGACCGGATCACCGATGCCGGTGTGGATGTCGTGCTGTACACCAGCGGCTGGTCGCTGCGCCCGGAACTGATCGACAGCGTGGTGGCGAAGTGCGCGGCCGTCTACGTCAGCGTGGATGGCGCGACCGCCGAGGTGCACGACCTGGTTCGCGCCCGAGCGGGTTCCTTCGACCGGACCATGGCCGCCTTGCGGCAGCTGGATGATTTCGCGGCCCGGCGGCAGGCGCGCGGCGCGACTCCGGTGGAGTTCGGGTTGGACGCGACTGTGGTGCGCAGCAGCTTCGATCAGCTGGAACTGTTCTGCACCGACGTGGTGCCGCGCTTTCCCCGGCTGACCCGGCTCTCCTTCGGCGCGGCGATGCCGATCGGACTGGCCAGCCGGCCCGGGTTCGTCGAGCACGAGCTGCTCACCGACGAGCAGGCCGACGCCCTGGTCGACCCCGAGTACGGCCGACGGCTGCAATCCCTTGCCCCGCCAGGGGTTGAGGTCTCCGTCCGGGACTACCGGGGCGTGCAGTACCGCCCTGATCTGCTGGCCAAGGGCCTGATCCCGTCGATGGAGGTGGAACCCGACGGCCGGGTGCGGGCCATGGCCATCTACGAGGGCACCGTGGGCAGCCTGCTGGAGGATCCGCCCGAGGAACTCTGGGCGCGGTCGGTGGCGCGGTGGAGCGACCCGTTCGTCGTGGACACCCTCTCGCCGGTGCGCACGATGCGGGAATGGGCGGAGGCCGCCCGCCGACTGGACTACCACTTCGGCACCGCCGAGGACCGGGAGCGCATCGACGCCCGCCCGGTGTTCCTGCCCCTGACTCCTTCCCGCTGAGGAAGGCGAGGACCCCGAACACACCTGGAATGGGGGTGATTTCTGTGGAGTTCGACGTGAATGCGCTCCAGGCCCTGGAGGAGAACGAGACCGAGCTGAGCCTGTGGCCCTGCCGGATCACCATCTGAGCTGACCAGCCCACCGCGCAACGGAAAGGAGTGATTGTCATGGAGTTCGACGTGAACGCCCTGCAGGTCCTGGAGGAGACGGAGACCGAGCTCGGCCTGTGGCCGTGTCGGATCACCATCTGATGTGACCGGCCCCGGTCCGCCGCGCATTCGCGTGGCGGACCGGGGCCACCCGGTCCCGCGAAACCTGGGGAGGAGCAATGGTGTCAACCTTCGGGCTGTTGCGGTTCGCGCCCGCGGCGTCCGCGGGCAAGGCCGCGGCGGCGGCGTCCGCGGCCGCCTCCGGGCTGCTGCTGCCCGCCGCCTCGGCGATGGTGCTGGACCGGATTCTGGCCGGTGACAACGCCACCGCGGCCTTGCTCGCCTTCACGGGGTTGTTGCTGTCGCGGGTGCTGGCCGAGTGGGGCGGGGAGATCGCCGGGACCGCCGCGGCCACCACCGTGCTCGGTGTGCTGCGGTTCCGGTTGGTGCGCCAGGTGCTCGCGCTGGGTGTGCCGGGGGCGCGCCGTCACCCCGTCGGCGATCTGCTCGCCCGCCTCACCGGAAACGCGGCCACGGCCGCCACCGCGTTGCCCTACCTGGTCGATGTCGTGGTGGAGACGGTGGCCGCGGGCATCGGGCTGATCGCGCTGTGGCTGATCGACTGGCGCATCGGCCTGACCTTCCTGGTCGGGGCGCTGCCGGTGGGCCTGGTGCTCCAACGGTCGATGCGCACCTCCACCAGCCGGTTCGCCGAGTACCTCGGTCACCTGTCCCGGATCGCGGCCCGGCTCACCGACGCGCTCGCGGGCAGCCGGACCATCCGCGCCTGCGGAGCCGAAGACCGTGAGGTGCGGCGGGTTCTCGCGCCCATGCCCGAGCTCGCCCAGGCCGGTCTGTCCACCTGGGACGTGCTCCGCGCGGTCTCCTGGCAGGTGGGTTTCGCCCAGACCGCGCTCCGGGTCGCCGTGCTGGTGGTGGCGGGGTCCGGGGTGGCGACCGGCCGGATCTCGCCGGGGGAGTTCCTGGCCGTGACGCTCTACCTCACCATCGCTCTGGGGTTCGCCCAGCAGGTGGACCCGCTGATGTCGCTGGCGGCCGCGCGGGCCAACGCCGAGCGCGTCGACGAACTGCTCGCCGAGCCGCCCACTGTCCACAGAGGCGCGCGGACTCTGCCGGCCGGTCCGGGTGCGCTGTCCTTCCGCGGTGTCACGGTCCGCCTTGATGAGCGGATCGTGTTGGCGGAGCTGGATCTGGAGGTCCCGGCAGGTGCGGTGGTGGCCGTGGTGGGCCGTTCGGGCAGCGGAAAGACCACCCTCGGTCTGCTCGCGGGCGGGTTGCTCGACCCGGACTCCGGTGAGGTGCTGCTCGACGGCGTGCCGGTGCGCACCCTCGATCCGGCGGCCGTCCACGCTGCCGTGGGCTACGCCTTCGATCGGCCGGTCCTGCTCGGCGACACCATCCGCGAGGCGATCGCTTTCGGCCACCAGGGCAACGCCGATGTCGAACGCGCGGCACGGATCGCGCAGGCCGAGGACTTCATCCTGCGCCTGCCCGCCGGGTTCGACACCCCGCTCTCCAGTGCGCCGCTCTCCGGTGGCCAGGCGCAGCGGCTGGGGCTGGCGCGCGCGGTCGCGCACGACGGGCGGCTGCTGGTGCTCGATGATGCGACCTCCAGTCTCGACACCATCACCGAGGCCAAGCTGGCCGAGGCGTTCACCAAGGGCCTGTCCGGGCGGACTCGGCTGGTGATCGCGCACCGCAAGGTCACCGCGGCCAGGGCGGATCTGGTGGCCTGGCTGGACGGCGGGCGGCTCCAGGCCCTCGCGCCGCACCACGCGCTGTGGTCGGCGCACCCGCGGTACCGCGCGGTGTTCCTGGCCGGGGGTGCCGGATGAACCAGCCGGGCCGCGCGTTGCTGATGCGGGTGCTGGGTGAACGGCGGGGCGCGTTGCTGCGGATCCTGTTGTGGTCGCTGGTGGAAGCGGTGCCGTTCGGGGTGTCCGGGTTGCTGGTCGCCGCCGCGATCGACCACTTCATGGCGCGTGAGTTCCTGCCCGCGGTGGGCGTGCTGGCGCTGCTCCTGGTCGCCGCGGGGGTCGCCGCACTGGCCACCAGCCGCCTGTTCCCGTGGCTGGCCTCGGTGGTCGAACCGGTGCGCGATGCCTTCCTCACCGCGGTGGTGCAGGGCGTGGTCGCCGAGGCGACCCGCTCGGCCACGCCGCCGGACACCGCGGGCCTCGCGCGGCTGACCGAGCAGGTGCAGACCGTCCGGGACGTGCTCTTCGCCCTGCTGCGGGTGGTCCGCCAGATCGTGTTCTCCTCGGTGGCCGCGCTGGTGGGACTGAGCTTGCTGGCCCCGCTGGTCGCGGTGGTCAGCGGCGTGCTGGTGCTGCTGGCGCTGGCCGTGTTCGCCCGGCTGCTGCCCGGGCTGGCCGCGCGGCAGCGGGCGGAACTGCTCGCCGAGGAGGAGGTGGCCCGGCGGGCGGGCACCGCCTTCGGCGGGCTCCGCGACGCGATCGCCTGCGGCGGTGCGCAGGAGGTCGTCGCGGGCATGGACCAGGCAGTGGCGGAACAGGTGCGGCGCGCCCGGGCGCTGGCCAGGGCGACCGCGTCCCGGACGTTGATCGTGTTCCTCGGTGGCCAGCTGCCGGTGATCGTGCTGCTGGCCGCCGCGCCGGCCTTGCTGGGCAACGGTTCCCTGAGCATCGGCGAGCTGGTGGGCGCGGTCACCTACCTGACGGTGAGCCTGGAACCCGCGTTGCGCAAGCTGCTGGAGGTGCTGGCCACCTGGGGCCTGCAGATGGCGGTGAGCATCACCCGGCTTGGCCAGGAGTTCGCCCAGCACAACGAGAAGCGGGGCACGAGCCCGGCTCCAGACCGGCATGACCTGGTGGTGGACGGCATCACCTTCGCCTACGGGCCGCAGGCGGCTCCGGTGGTGGACGGCCTCAGCTTCGCAGTGCCCGAGGGTGGGCGGCTGGCCATCGTCGGTGCGAGCGGGATCGGCAAGTCCACCCTGGCGAACCTGCTCGCCGGACTGCTGACCCCGCTGCGCGGCCGGGTCGCCATCGGTGGGACGGCGGTCGGGGCGATCGGCGAGCCCGAACTGCGCGGGCTGGTCGGCCTGATTCCGCAGGAGGCCTATGTCTTCGCCGGCACGCTCCGGGAGAACCTGACCTACCTCGCACCGCACGCGACCGAAGCGGAGATCGAGGAATCCCTGGCCGCGGTCGGTCTCAAGCCGGTTGCCGACCGGCTTGGCGGGCTGGACGCGCTGGTGGGCGCCGGTGGGGCCGAGCTTTCCCACGGTGAGAAGCAACTGGTCACGCTGACCAGGGCGCACCTCTCGCCCGCGCGGGTGGTCATCCTGGACGAGGCCACCTCGGGGCTCGATCCGGAGGCCGAGGCCAGGGCCGAGGCCGCGTTCGGCGCGCGGCCCGGCACGGTCATCGTCATCGCCCACCGGATCAGCTCCGCCCGCCGCGCCGACCGGGTGCTCCTGCTGGACGGGAAGACCGCCTGCCTCGGCACCCACGAGGAACTGGTGGCTACCTCGGACCGCTACGCCGACCTGGTCGGCCAGTGGGCGGATTCCGACTACCCCGCAACGAGATGAAGGAAGCATGATCGTCGAGGACCGGCTCCTGCTGGACTGCGCCGCCGCCGCGCTCGACCGCCACCGGAGTCCGAAGTGGACACTCCGGCCGGAGGGGTTCTGGTGCTACGTGGAGCCGCCGGCGGGGCGGAGGCGCATCCAGGGCTGGAAGCTGCATCTCTCGGCGACCCCACTGTCCGCTCCGCTGGTGCTCGCGCGCGCGGCGGAGGTCCTGCTGCGCCGGGAGTGCCCGTTCAAGTTCGCGGCGAGCCTGGCTGGAGTGGAGGAACTCGGCTCCCGGCGGTGCGATCGTGCCAGTGGTGGCAAGTTCCTCACCGCCTATCCGGACCTCACCGAGGGCGAACTCCGTGCCCTGGCCGAAGAACTGCACCAGGCCACCGCCGGACTGCCGGGGCCGGGCATCCTGTCGGACCGGCCGTACCGCCAGGGCAGCCTGGTGCACTACCGGTTCGGCGCGTTCACCGGGGTGCGGGTGCTCGGCAACGACGGCGCGGACGAGGCGATGCTGATCGCACCGGACGGCAGCCTGGTCCTCGATCAGCGCAAGCCCTGGTTCAGCCTGCCGCCGTGGGCGCCGCGCGATGTGTTCCGCGATGTTTTCGGTGAGCCGGTGGCGGAGCGCCCCGGCGCACCCAAACCCCTGCTGGGCGGACGGTACCTGGTCAAGAAGGTGATCCGGCACGCGTTCACCGGTGGCGTCTACCTCGGGGTGGAGCAGGAAACGGGAACCGAGGTGGTCATCAAGCAGGCCCGCCCGCATGCCGGGGCCGGGCTGAGCGGCCAGGACATCCGGGACCGGCGGCGGCACGAGGAAGCGATGCTGCGCCGGTTCGCCGCCTCCGGGCACACGCCGAAGCCGCTCGGCGTCTTCGAGCAGCAGGGTGATCTGTTCCTGGTGCAGGAGGCGTTTCCCGGGGTCACCTTGCGGCAGTGGGTCAGCGACAACCAGCCATCGGTCGCCCAGGCCCGCGAGCTCGCGCGTGGCCTGGTGGACCTGCTGGACCTGGTGCACGAAGGTGGTTGTGTGGCCAGGGATTTCACCCCGAACAACGTCATGGTCCTGCCCGGCGGCAGTCTGCGCCTGGTAGACCTGGAACTGCTCGCCGAGCCCGGCGCCGTCGTCGCCCGCTCCTACACACCGGCTTACGGCGCACCGGAACAGGCAGGCGCACCGCCGTTCGGGCCTGCCCCCGGGCCCGCCGCCGACCTGTTCAGCCTCGGCGCCTCCCTGTTCCACCTGGTCAGCGGCGCGGACCCGCTGCTGGCCGCCGACGCACGCCCCACCGCCGAACGCATCGAGAACTGGCTGCGCGTGCTCAGCCCCGACCACCCCGCCGCCCGCCTGCTGGCCCCGATCATCGTCGCCCTGCTGCACGCGGAGCCGGATCGCCGCCCAAGCTTGGCGGAAGTCCGCGCCTTCCTTTCCCCGGCGGTGGAACCCACGCCGCCCACGTCCGCGCCCAGCCGAATCGACGACACCGACCTGGACCGCCTGCTCTCGGACGGATTCGCCCACCTGCTGTCCACAATGGACGCCAGTGCGCCCACCCGGCTGTGGCCGTCCAACCCCTTCGGGGCCACCACCGATCCGCTCAACGTCCAGCACGGCGCCGCAGGTGTGCTCGCCGTGC
This sequence comes from Crossiella sp. NPDC003009, assembly GCF_053591555.1. Taxonomy (NCBI): domain Bacteria; kingdom Bacillati; phylum Actinomycetota; class Actinomycetes; order Pseudonocardiales; family Pseudonocardiaceae; genus Crossiella; species Crossiella sp. NPDC003009. Next base: position 16,092 of record NZ_JBSFUA010000023.1, read on the forward strand.
TGACCCGCGCCGCCGCCACCACACCCGAGCTGATCCCCGCCGTCACCACCACGGCCACCTGGGTCGCGCACCGGATCGACCGGGAACCCCGCGTCCTCCCCGGCCTCTACTTCGGCCGCTCGGGCACCGCCTGGGCTCTGCTGGAGGCCGCTGAGCTCCTCGGCGACAAGCAGCTGCGTCAGCTGGCCTGCGACCTGGCCCGGCGGGTGCCGTTGCGCTGGCCGAACCCCGATGTCTGCCACGGCATGGCCGGCGCCGGCCTCACCCAGCTCCGCTTCTGGGAGATCACCGGCGACGAGGAGTTCCGCACCAGGGCACGGGAAGCGGCGGAGAACGTGGTCGCCGCCGCCGAGTACCACGAGGGCCACGTCCGCTGGCCGATCCCGGCGGCCTTCGCCTCCCGCCTCGCCGGGATCGTCCACTACGGCTTCGCCCACGGTGTCGCCGGGGCCGGCGCCTTCCTGCTCGCCGCAGCCGCCGCCACCGGCGAATCCAGCTACCTGGACCTGGCCGGCGCCGCCGCGGACACCCTGGCCGCGGCGGCCCGGTTCGACCGCGGCGCCGCCCACTGGCCCAGCGGCGAGAACGGTGGCCCGCCGCGGACGAACTGGTGCAGCGGCTCCTCCGGTGTCGGCACCTTCCTGGTTCGCCTGTGGCAACACACCGGCGTGCAGCGACACGCCGACCTCGCCGCCCAGGCAGCGGTCGCGGTCCGCCGTTCCCGTGGGCAGGCAGGGATTTCCCAGTGCCACGGCCTCGCAGGCGACGCCGAGTTCCTGCTCGACCTGGCCGAGATCTCAGGCGAGCGGCGCTATCGGGACTGGGCCGCCGAGCTGGCAGCCGCCATCCACGCCCGGAACACCCTGCGAGATGGCCGGGTGGTCCTGCCCGACGAGTCCGGAACCGAGGTCCTCGCCGACTTCAACATCGGTCTCAGCGGCGCCCTGTCCTTCCTGCTGCGCCTGCGCCACGGCGGCTCTCGCCTCTGGCTCCCCACCCGGATGACGCCAGCCGGCTAACGACACCGTGCCGGCCCCACCGGCAAGATCGTGGTGGCCGACCGGGTCCACTACTGCCGGTTCACCGACTTCGCGGAGCCCAGCCTTCAGACAGAGGCGCCGGCACCCGCGGGTCCCAGCACCGCGGGCAGCACCTGGAACCCCAGCGCGGGCGTGTCGGTCAAGCGCCTCCACGATGGCGACCGCGGCTGGGTTCGGCAACGACCCCCGTTGCCAGGCGGCCACTTCTTTGCGTGGATGGGCACCCGTCCCCGCAGGGCTCGCCCCCCGGGCGCACCTGCGCTCGACGGCATATAACTGTCCACAATGGACTCAAGAAAATTGGTCTATTTCTGGGCCGTCTGTGGGCCGTCTGAGAGATTTCGCAACGGGGCAGGGCCGACGTCTGCCGCGGTGAGCGGACCCCGCGCGACTGCGGCCGACGACCCCCTCGGCACGACGCAGGCGGTGACGTGCCGTCATTGCCGGGCTCCGCGACGGCGGTCGTCCTCGGTCGGTGGGCGAACAGCCTGTTGCTGCCACACGCCGAGCACGAGCGCCGGTCAGGACACCGGGTGGCAACGAGTGGCCGACCTGGCGTCGGCGGCGCTCCCCGCCATGCCGGACGCGATCGCCGTCATGCGCCGACGTCGGCAGGTGAGGAGTAGGTCAGCGCCGGGGCGTGGAAAGATCGTTTTCTGAGCTGCGGAGTGGATCGCAGCCATTACTCCATGTTTCGTTGAAGTTTCGCTGAGTGACGTATACGCTAACGATTGTTCTGGGAGCGCTCCCAGATCATCAACGCTCAATCATCCGGAGAATGGAGGCCTATCCATGCGTATGCGCAGTACCTCCGGGCCCGTTACCAGACGGCGGAGCATCATTGCCCTGATCATCGCGCTGGCCTGCATGTTCGTCTGGGCCCCGACGGCCTCGGCGCACGGCACCATCGTCAGTCCCGCCACCCGCGCCTACCAGTGCTGGCAAACCTGGGGCAGCCAGCACACGAACCCTGCCATGCAGCAGCAGGATCCCATGTGCTGGCAGGCTTTCCAGGCCAACGCAGACACCATGTGGAACTGGATGAGCGCCCTGCGGGACGGGCTTGGCGGCAACTTCCAGGGATCGACCCCGAACGGACAGCTCTGCAGCAACGCCCTCGCACGCAACAAATCCCTGAACACCCCCGGCCGGTGGAAGACCACCAACGTCGGCAGCAACTTCTCGATGCGCCTGTACGACCAGGCCAGCCACGGTGCTGACTACTTCCGGGTCTACATCAGCAAGAACGGGTTCGACCCAACTACCCAGCGCCTGGGTTGGGGCGATCTCGACTTCATCACCCAGACCGGCAGGTACGCCCCGGCCAAGGACATCACCTTCAACGTCCAGACCTCTGGCGCCTACCGGGGACACCACGTCGTGTTCACGATCTGGCAGGCTTCGCACCTGGACCAGACCTACATGTGGTGCAGCGATGTGAACTTCGGTTAGAACTCCGGCCAGCCAAACGGAATTCGAAGGCCAGCCCGGTGCCGGCGGCACTGGCACCGGGCTGGACTTCCGACGGGGTGGACGAGAGCTGGTGGCGCGCCGCGCAGCCCTGGCGGGCTAATGGTTCCGGGTGCGGATGGGTGAGTCGGTGAAATCAACCCGTTCCAGGAGAAGCACTTCGAGCCGGAGACGCAAGCCCGAGTAGCTGGACGCGGCGGCCGGGGCGCAAGTCGATCCCGCGGGGCTCACCCACGCCGAGGGCGTCGGCGGCCAACGCGCCGACCATGGCCGGCCACGATGCCGACGAGGACGGTCAGCCAGATCGGGTGCTGCGGGTGATGACCGCCGTGCCCGTAACCCGGCCGGCCTGGCACAGGGGCACACGCGAGCCTCGTCAACAACGTTGATCACGTAATCGGACTCGCGGACGGGTGAGTTGTGCCGAACCCGGGACCGGTCCCGGTGACCCTCCACAAACTTGGGAAGCGTGAAGTGGCGTGGCAGACGGGGGCCAGCGGCGGGCGCCGTTGCGCGCGGTCCAGCTCGGCGCGGGACCTTCGTGGTTCGGTGGCGGCTGCGGGCCGGTGGTCTGCTGAGCGGTGTCTTGTTGACAGCTGGCCTGGGTTTGCTGGGGCTTGTGGTCCTGGCCATCCCGTGGTGGATCCCCGAGGTGTTCCGGTCCGTGCACGACCTTGGCTCGTTGCTGATCGCGCTGTTCGCCGCGATCTTCTGCCTGTGCCTGCCCGCGGCGGTGGCGCTGGTCGCTGGAAGCCGCCCCGGCAACGCGGTGCTGCGCCGGCGCGTGCTGGCCATGGACGGCCAGGGCGTGTGGATCTACAAGTCGGCCACGTGGCGGTCCACCCCGCACTTGGTGCCGTGGCGCGATGCCAGCCCGGTTCGCCTGTCCACCCTCGATCCCGCCGACGATGATGGCACTGGGCTGGGACCGGCGTTGGTGCCGTGGGACTTTCTGACCTTCGGTGATCCACCCAAGGACACCATCGGCCTGGTGTGGTTGACCGCGACCGCCGAGGAGATCGTCAGGCAGGCCCGGCTCCGCCGTCCGGAGCTGACCGTCCTCGACCAGCGCACGCCCCCGGCCCCAGGCTTCGGTGGCTGGGTACTACGCCGGCGTCGCCGCCCCCGCTCCCGCTAGTCCGCATGGGGCGCCGCGACGATCGCGGTCGTCTCGCTGGGTAGCGCCGCGACGTTTTCCACGGTGAATCCGGCCCGCTCCAGCAGGGCGGTGTACTTCTCCAGCGTCCGGTGCCCGCCTCCGGTCGTCATGAGCAGGTGCAGGTCCCACAAGGAGGGCAGCACGGTGGGCTCGTCATCGGACACGACGCGTTCCAGGATCGCCAGCCGGGCGGAGGAGTTCGCCATCGCAGCTCGGCAGTTCTGGAAAACGCGCACGACGTCCTCGTCGCTCCAGCCGGCGAGCACCCGGCAGAGGAAGTAGACGTCACCGTTGGCCGGAACGGCCTCGGTCATGTCACCGCCGGACAGCTCGACCCGGTCCAGCCCGACCGTCGCGGCCAGGTTCTGCGCGGCGACCGGGATGACGTGGTCGCGGTCCATCACCTTGGCCCTGGCGTCCGGCACGGCAGCAAGAATCGCGGCGGTGAGCTGACCTGGACCGGCGCCGACGTCCACGAACGTCTTGCCGGACAGGTCGATGACCTCGGGCACGTAGTCGAAGAAGAGGTTGCCCGCCTTCATTGCCAACTGGAAGCGCTCGCTCAGGTCGGTCTGGTGGCTGAGGTGGCGGTACAGCGGCTCGCCGAAGGCGATCTCGAAACCCGCGGTCAGCGTGCTGATCGACTCCTTCGCGTGCCCCCACGCGACGTAGAATTCCTCACCGTAGAGCAAGCACATGTTACGCAGTGAATCCGGAGTGTCGGTCAGCAAAGTACTGGTAGCGGTGTTCCGGTACCCCTCCGTGCCATTGCCCTCGAATACCCCCATCGCTACCAGCAGGCGCATCAACCGGTGCACGCCCTCAGTGGCGGCCCCGGTCGCCGCGGCGAGCTCCTCGTCGGTGGTCCGCCCGGATGCCACCAGGTCCGGAACGCCGAGTTTTACCGCCGTGTAAACGCATTGTGAACGCCACCCGCCGGTAACGAGTTCGACAACTTCCTGAGCGGCCTTCAAGTCGGCCTTCACGGTCCAGCCCCTTTCTGTCGCCCCTCCTGCCCGCTGTTCTTAGTGCACCAGGGGAAACGCTGTCAATGATTAACCGCACACGCGCCAACGGACGCCAAGTTCGCGCACTTACCAGGATTCCGAGAAAACAGGAGACTTTTTAGAAAATTGCGAAATCTCCTTGGCGCATGCCAGATTGGGCACGTAGTATCCGTGTCAACCATCTGTTCGCGTTTACCGACAGTGATTCTCCCGGATGCGCTGAAGGACGGATCTCGTGTGCCAGCAGACTCTTCCCGACCGCAAGGCCGCAGCGGCACGTCTCCTGCTGGAGTGCCCGCAGTGGTCGGACCGGCGGATCGGTTCGGCAACGGGTCTCGCCGCGAAGACCGTCGGCCGGGAGCGGAACCGCCTGGGCCGCCACACCGGCACCAGGGTGGGCCAGGACGGCCGCGTCCGGCCGACGAACAGCGCCGAGCGACGTCTGCTGGCCAGGGAGCTGATGGCGGACCAGCCACACCTGTCGCTGCGGCAGATCGCCGCCGCGGTCGGCATCTCCCCGGAGACCGCCCGCGCCGTCCGCCGCGAACTGCGCGACGGCGGTCGGCCCGCGGACAGGCGCGTTTCCCCTGCCACACCGCGGCCGGTGGACGACTCACCCCGGCCCGATCTCGCGGCGTTGCTGCACTGGCTGCGCCGCGACCCGTCGGTCCGGTCCAGCCACAACGGCCGTGTGCTGCTGCGAGTGCTGCACCTGCAACAGCACGCACGGGCGTCATGGATCGACATGGCCGACAACATCCCGGTCCACTGCCAGCGCCTGCTGGCCGAGTTCGCCCGGCAGAACGCCGCGGTGTGGCGAGTGTTCGCGGACCGGCTCGAACACGACACGGAAGGTGCTGCCGAATGCCCGGTATCCCGCCCATCGCCCACTACCGGTTGCCGGCCCTCGGCGACTTTCCCCCCTCGGTCGCCTCGTGGACGATTGACCCCGCCCGCGCGGTGCTCCTGATCCACGACATGCAGCGGTACTTCCTGCGGCCGCTGCCCTCCGGCATGGCAGGGGAACTCGTGCAGAACGTGGCGGGGCTGCGCGATCGCTGCCGGGCCGCCGGGATGCCGATCGCCTACACGGCCCAGCCCGGTGGTATGTCCGAAAAGGACAGAGGGCTGCTCAAGGACATCTGGGGTCCTGGCATGCGCGTCGACCCGGTGGACCGGGAAATCGTGGAGCCGCTGACCCCTGAGCCAGGGGACTGGATTTTCACCAAGTGGCGCTACAGCGCGTTCCACCGCAGCGACCTGCTCGAACAGCTGCGCGAGAGCGGCCGCGACCAGCTGGTGATCTGCGGCGTGTACGCCCACGTCGGCGTGCTGATGACCGCCGTCGACGCCTTCACCAACGACATCGAGACCTTCCTGGTGGCCGACGCCATCGCCGACTTCTCCGAGGAGCATCACCGGCGGACGCTGCGGTACGCGGCGGACTGCTGCGCGGTCGTGCTCAGCGCCAAGGCGGTGCTGCCATGACAGACCTGCTCGATGAGGTGCTCAGCTCGCCCGAGCGCCCCTTCGCCGTGCTGCACCGGCCGCTCACGACCGGTGCGACGAAGCTGGAAGTGCTCACCGGCGAGGTGACCTCGGTGTCCGAGCTCGCCGACATCCCGCTCGCCGACGGGCCCGGTCCGAAGACGCTGGCGGTGATTCCGCACCGGCAGATCAGGGAACGGGGACTCGCCCACATCGACGACGGCGCGCCACTACTGGTGATGCGGGTGCGCGAGCACGCCGTGCTGCCGAAGAACAGCGCGCTGGACCGGCTGCCGGACGAGCCGATCGAGCTCTCCAGCGCCCACTTCGACCTCGACGACGCCGCCTACGCCAAGATCGTCCGCCGGGTCGTGCACGAGGAGATCGGCACCGGGGAGGGCGCGAACTTCGTCATCCGGCGATCGTTCCTGGCCGAGATCGGCGGCTACCACCCCGGGCTCGCGCTGGCCTTCTTCCGGCGGCTGTGCGAGCGGGAGTCCGGGGTCTACTGGGCATTCGTCGTGCACACCGGCGAGCGGACCTTCGTCGGCGCCACCCCGGAACGGCACGTCAGCCTTGCCCGCGGCGTCGCGACGATGAACCCGATCAGCGGCACCTACCGGTACCCGGCCGAAGGGCCGACGCTGCCCGGTGTGCTGGACTTCCTCGCCGACGACAAGGAGATCGACGAGCTGTACATGGTCCTGGACGAGGAACTGAAGATGATGTCGCGCTTCTGCGACGACGGTGTGCGAGTGGTCGGCCCGCGGTTGAAGGAGATGACCCGGCTCGCGCACACCGAGTACTTCATCGAGGGCCGCACCCGCCGGGACGTGCGGGAGATCCTGCGCGAGACGATGTTCGCGCCCACGGTGACCGGTAGCCCGGTGGAGAACGCCTGTCGCGTGATCGCCCGCCAGGAGGCCCGGGGCCGCGGCTACTACGGCGGCGTGCTGGCGCTCATCGGCCAGGACGAGGCCGGGCGGCAGACCATGGACTCCGCCATCGTGATCCGCACCGCCGAGATCGACCGGGCCGGCCGGGTGGAGATCGGTGTCGGCGCGACGCTGGTGCGCCACTCCGACCCACTGTCGGAGGCGGCCGAGACCCGCGTCAAACTCGCCACCCTGCTCTCGGCGTTGAAGGAACGCGCGGTGCGCTGGCGGGACCACCCCGACGTGCAGGCGGCGCTGGACCGGCGCAACACCCGGCTGGGCGCGTTCTGGTTCGCCGAACGCGGTGCCGGGCCGCGCCAGGACAGCCGGCTCGCCGGCAAGCGAGCGCTGGTGATCGACGCCGAGGACACCTTCACCGCCATGATCGCGCACCTGTTGCGCTCCCTCGGGCTGGAGGTGGTGCTCCGCCGCTTCGACCAGGAGTGCCTGACCGAGGACTACGACGTCGTGGTGCTCGGGCCGGGGCCGGGCAACCCCGGGGACCACACGCATCCGAAGATCGCGCGGCTGGCCGAGGCGGTGCGGTCGCTGCTGCGCAGCCGTCAGCCGTTCCTCGCGGTGTGCCTGAGCCACCAGGTGCTCTGCGGCGTCCTGGGGCTCGAACTCAACCAGCGCGAGGTGCCGAACCAGGGTGTGCAGCGCGAGATCGAGCTGTTCGGGGAGCACGAGGTCGTCGGGTTCTACAACACCTTCGCGGCCCGCAGCGCCGATGACCGCGTGGAGCACCCGGAAGCGGGCCTGGTCGAGATCAGCCGCGACCCGCTGACCGGCGAGGTGAACGCCCTGCGCGGCAACAGGTTCGCCTCGATGCAGTTCCACGCCGAGTCCGTGCTGACGCTCAACGGTCCGGCCATCCTGCACCGGCTGCTGGCGGCCGTGCTCCGCGTGCCCGAGGTGCAGTGCCCGTGAAGGCCGTGATCGCCTGGTGGGACCACGACGCCGTCCCCACGCTCGACATCCCCGCGCTCCGCGAGTCACTGCTGGCCGAGGGGACCGGTGCCTGGGCCGCGGTGCCGGGCCTGGTCACCAAGTTCTGGATCTCCGACGGCGCCAGGTGGGGCGCGGTCATGGTGTTCGAGTCCGAGGAGGCCGCCCGGCAGAGCCTGCCGCCGAACCGGGCGGCCGAGCTGATCGGCCATCCGGCAACCGTCCGCCACGCCTTCGACGTCGAGGCTTTCGTGACATCACAAGGGAAACCAGCATGGCAGTGAACGTTGTGCACACCGAGATCGGCCCCGAGTTCAGCACGCCGCCGGCGGACCCGATCCCGTTGCTGCGCCGCTGGACCGAGCTGGCGGCCGAACGTGGTGTCCGCGAACCCGGCGCGATCGCGCTGGCCACCGTGGCAGCCGACGGCCGCCCGTCCAGCCGGATGATCCAGCTCAGCCGGATCACCGACCGTGGCCTGGTCTTCGCCACGCACGCGGGCAGCCGCAAGGGGCGGGAGATCGACCAGACCGCGCGGTGCTCGGGGGTGCTCTACTGGCGGGAGACGAACCAGCAGATCACCTTCGGCGGCACCGTCGAAGACGCGGGTGACACCGTGGCGGACGCGCTGTGGGCCCGGCGCGGCGCCGCGGCGAACGCCATGTCGGTTGCCACCCGGCAGAGCGAACCGCTCGCCGACGAGGAGGAGCTGCTGGCCAGGGCCCGGTCATTGGGCTCACCACTGGCCCGGCCCGGTACCTGGGTCGCCTACGAGCTGGTGCTCACCGAGGTCGAGTTCTGGCAGAGCAGCCCCGACGGGCTGTACCGGCGGCTGCGCTTCGATCTGGCGGGTCCGGGCTGGACGACGGTCCGGTTGCAGCCCTAGGTCAGACGAGGAACACGCCCCTGGCGACGACCACGGCGGACCCCGCGACCTCGACCATGTCCACACCGCCCTGCGCGAAATGCGCGGTGGCGTACATGGTCGAGGTCCGGCCCATCTCCACACCCTGCTGGATCTCGATCTCCGTACCGGGCTCCAGCAGGCCATGCCGCACCAGGTGCACCGCCAGCGGCCCCGCCGCGGAACCGGTCGCCGCGTCCTCGGCGACCCCGTAGGCCGGGGAGAACATCCGCAGCCGCCACTGCGTGCCGGCGCCCGCGAAGCAGTTGGCCGCGACGTCGAGATGACGTTCCAGGGCAAGGAGATCAGGACGGAGCGCGGACAACGCCGGAATGTCGGGCAGTCCGACGTAGACGTGCCGCGGCCCGTTGCGGTACACCTCGACCGGCAGCGTCGATGACGCCAAGCCCAGTGCGGTGAGCAGGTGCTCGGTGTGCTCGTAGGGCTCCCACTCCGGGTTCGGCTGGCGCATGCGCGCGGACAGGACCCGACCGTCCGCGCGGTGCAGCTCGAACGGGATGGCGCCCATGTGGGTCTCCATCAGCAGCCGGTCGCCCGGGATCGACTCACCCAGCGCGATCGCGGTGCCGAGGGTCGGATGCCCCGCGAAGGGCAGCTCGTTGACCGGGGTGAAGATGCGCACCCGTACATCGCCGCCGTTGGCAGGCGGCAACACGAAGACCGTCTCGGACAGGTTCAGCTCGCGGGCGATCCGCTGCATCCGCTCACCGGGGAGGTCGGCGGCGTCCAGGAACACCGCGACCGGATTGCCCAGCAGCGGGGTGCCGGTGAACACGTCGACCACCAGGTAGTTGTGCACGAGGCGCACACTAGGGGCCCGCACCGGTTTGCCACCAAGGAGATGTCCAACCGCGGACTGTCGCAACTGGACGGCGCGTTGCCCCGCGGGCGGGACCTGTCCGAGCATTGCCGGTATGACGAACGCTACGACGGATGCCGAACAGCGCGCGCACAACCGTGCCGTTGTGGAGGACTACCTCAGCCGCTACGGGGAGAACCGGCTGACCAGGTACCTGCTGTTCACCGAGGACGGTAGCGCGGGTCTGTACACGGCCGACACCACCGGTCCGATCGTCTCGACCGGGCACGAGAAGCTGAAGGCCCACGGCGAGTGGTCGCTGCGGATGTTCCCCGACTGGAAGTGGTTCAACATCGAGGTCTTCGAGACCCAGGACCCCGGCCGGTTCTGGGCCGAGTGCGACGGCGAGGGCCAGATCCGCTATCCAGGCTACGAGCCGGGCTTCTACCGCAACCACTTCATCCACTCCTTCGACTTCCGCGACGGGCGGATCCTCCGGCAGCGGGAGTTCATGAACCCGTTCAACCAGTTGCGGGCACTCGGCATCGACGTGCCCACCATCAACCGCGGCGGTATCCCCACCTGAGACCCCGGGTTGGCAGCTGGTGAGTTGCTGTCACGGTCAGCAGCTCGTTGATTTTCCTGACGGGTCGGGTGCCGGTACAGCTCGCGCGGCCGCAGTTCTGGGCGCCTGCTACCGGTTTCGGGGCCGGGGCGTCAGGCGACGGGAGGGCGCTGAGGTCGAGTTTGCCGTTCGTGGTCGGCGGGAGGCTGTCCAGCGGGGTGATCGAGCTCGGCAGCATGTAGTCCGGCAGCAGGGCGGCGGCCCAGGTGCTCCAGGCGGCCGTCCGGGCGCAGGCGGCCCAAGTCGCCGCTGTGGTGCAGGCGGGTGCCGGTGTGCGGGTTCAAGCGGAACCGTTGGGCGGTCAGGTTTTCCTGGTTCCGGTAGCCCTCGGCCACGCCTGCGCCGCCCACGCAGATCTCGCCTGGCATCCCCGGGGGCTGGACGCGGCCCTCCTCATCGGCGACGAGGAGGTGCCAGCCGGGAAGGGCCGGGCCGGCCGAGCGGGAGACGGTCAACGCACGGTGGTCTCGGTGATCCCGAGAACCCAGGTTCCCGGGAGACGAAGTAGGGCACCACCACCAGGCCGCCGGTGAGCAGGCAGCCCCAGATCTCCCACACCGTCCGAAGTGGACAATGCTGGCGCGCTGGTTGATCGCGGAATCGCCACTGAAGGCCAAGGAATCGAGCAACGCCCCAACCGGGATTCGGATCCTTCCCCGCCCGAGAGTCAAGGACATGATCAACTTTCTTGGTGATCATGTCCTTGACCATTCGGGTGGCCCTCGCGCTGGGATGTTCAGCCGCTCACCGTGATATTGGAGTTTCCGCTGCTCTGATAGCCTTCCGTGGCAAGGATCATGTAATAGCGGAAACTTCCCAGGTTCATTCCGGCGCGGGCCCACGCGTCGAAGTGGTTGCCCGTGGTGATGGTTCCGCCCGTCTTCTTCGACTGCCGGACACTCCAGTACTGGGGGAAAGTGCGAGTGCCTTCGACAGAGGGGGCGTTGTACCGCATCGTGTGGTAGATGTCGTACGTGCCGCCGTCACTGCTGACCGTGCCTCGGTGCGTCCCTGTGGGCCGGTAGGTGCCCCAGTTGTCGACGACGTAGTACTCCACGAGCGGGTTCGACGTCCAGCCGTAGAGGCACAGGTAGCCATTGCCGGACGGATTGAAACTGCCGGAGTAGTTGACACTCCTGCGTCCGCCGTTGCTCCAGCCCTTGCCGCACACGAAGTTCCCGGTGTTGCGCCATGAAGTGCTGTAGTTGCCGCCGCCTCCCAGGGTCATGGAGACCGTCCCGTTGGCGTCGGTCCAGAACGAATAGTAATAGCCGTTGTGGGTGCCGGTCTGGTTTGTGGTGATGGTCTGGGCATGGGCGGTGCCGGGCAGTATCAACCCGGACGTCGCGAGCGCCAGGACGCCGGCACCGCCGATGAAGCTTCTGCGACTGATCGAGCGGTCAGGGGCTTGGTCCTCGTACATGCTTCCTCCTCATTGAGGCTGGCGGAGGCCAGGCAGCGCGATACACGCGATCCGACCCGCGAACCCGTCGATGGCCAGGGCGAGGCCGACCGGACTTCGGCGTCGCGCAACGAGACAGGGCCTGGCAGGGCGTCATGGGGTCGACGATCGGAGGGCAGGTCACGCGGGTGACCCACAGTGTCAATCCAGCCTCGCGGAGTGTCAATAGTTTCGAAAAAATCGCGAAAAGTTCCCTGAAACGAATGATCTCCGGAGAGACTATAACTACAGTTCAGCGGCTCAAGATAGTTGATCAACTTCCAAGCTGATCGACAACTGTCGCGATCTAAAGATCAATATCGAAGGTGTGGCCTCGAAACTTTTGATAATCGATCTCGCGCTTGCCGTCAAGGAACAGATGCGGTTCGGGCTGGGCGGCGGTCGCTGACCACTCGGTACGCACGGCCAATCGCCCGAGCCCGAAGCGGCGCGCCCGCCGGACCTCCGGGCGGTTGGGAACCGGACTCGGGCTCGCTTCGGCTCCGCGTCACGCTTCATGACGTTGAAGAAGAACTGCGGTTCGAAGAACGTGCCCAGTCCCTCGTTGACGTTCGGCGAGTACGGGTTGAAGTTGCCCTGGTAGTCCCCGGACTGGCCGGTGAAGACAACCAACGTCTCGGCATCCGCCGAGCTGCTGCCTGCGGAGGGGCCGCATCCGGTCGCCCCCAGGCCGAGCACCGCCAAGCCGGCTGCGGCGACGCGCACCCGCTGTGACTTCAGGGGACATCGAGGATCCTCTCACTGACCGGGGGACCTGTGGGTGGGCTGCATAACACCAGCGGGGAGATTCTGTGGGACTGCGGCGGCGGCGCACACCAGCGCTGGACCACGACGAACGCCCGCGAACTGCGCGTGTTCGGCTCGAAGTGCCTCGACGTCGACGGGCGGGGCACAGCTGCCGGCACCGCCGTGCAGATCTGGGACTGCAACGGGCAGAACAACCAGCAGTGGACGCTGAACCCGGACGGCTCCGTCACGGGCGTGCAGTCGGGCCTGTGCCTCGACGCCACCGGGCAGGGCACCGCGAACGGCACGAGGACACAGCTGTGGCCCTGCAACGGCCAGGCCAACCAGAAGTGGATCCGTCGCTGAGGCTGCCGCCCCACAGCCGCCAAGCTGGCTCATCTCGACGTCATCAACTATCCACAGTAGACACTCGATGTCCCGAGTCACTCGAGTTCGCGCCGGCTGTGACGGATTCTCGGTAGCTGTGTGCGTGTGCCGCGGTCAGGACGACGCTGGAGCCTCTACGGCGACACGGTCGCCCGTGACCGTCGCCGCTCCGACGCCTCCTCCAGCAATGTGAGCAACGCCGAACCTGGTGCGGTGATCCGGTTTCGTCGATTCGACTGTGAATTCGACGAAAGATTCGACAGTCGGCGCGTCAGCCGACCAGCGGACCGTCCACAAGGGACAATTGTCTGGCCGCCAACGGTGTTTCTCGATAGGCCATCGGTGTCCGCGAGTCGGGGCGCAGCGGTCAGGCGCCGGACTGTGCACGTTCACAGAATTCGGCCTACCTGCTCTTGAAACTGTGGTAGGAATACGCTTTCATCGGAGAAGTGAGTGGCACGGAACGACTGTGCACGTTCACAGTGCGGTATCACCCCTGCGTCTCGCTGCACGCGATCAAAGGAGATCGGATGACCGCGTCTGGCACTCGTTGCACAGAGCAGGCCGCTCAGTCAAACCTGCACCAAGCGATCACGAAGCAGCACAGCCGCGGAAGGGTTTGCCATGACCGGCACTTCTGATGGTTCTCCCAGCGCAACCTGCTGATCGGTGCACGGCTTCCTCGACGTCTGACAGGAGAACCCGTGTCCCGCACCCGTTTCGCGCTCCTCACCGCCGCGGTGAACCTGGCCGTGCTGGCCCCCGTTCCCGCCACGGCCGCGCCGATGGCGTTGCCACCACAGTGCTCGGGCACCGCGCCCATCAAGTGCAGTTTCAGCCTCGCGCCAGGCAACTACGACGTCACCGTGGAACTCGGCAGCACCACCAAGGCCGCCAACACCTCCATGTCGGTGGAAGCACGCAGGCAGGTCCTCAACGCCGTCTCCACCACCGCGGGCCAGATCGTCCGCACCACGGCCACGGTCAACCTCCGCAATCCCGAGGGCCAGCCCACCGGACAGGGCGGCAACGGCACCCCCGGCCTGCAGATCACCTTCAGCGGCAGCGCTCCCGCGATCGGCGCGCTCACCGTCACACCGGCCAGGGCCCCGCTGGCGGTCTACCTCGCCGGTGACTCGACCACCTGCGACCAGCCCACCGCGCCCTACACCGGCTGGGGCCAGCACCTGCCGGCACGGGTCCGCGAAGGCGCCGTGATCGCCAACTACGGCGACTCCGGGGAAAGCTCCGGCAGCTTCCTGTCCAACCGCGCGCTGTTCCCGGCGATGAAGCCACTGATCAAGAGTAAAGACCTGGTGCTCATCCAGTTCGGGCACAACGACAAGCAGACCACCGCGACCGCCTTCCGCGACAACCTCACCCGCCTGGTCAACGGTGTGCGCGAGCGCGGCGGCGTTGCGGTGCTGCTGACGCCGCCGGTGCGCAGGCTCTTCAACGGCACCACGCTCACCCCCACCGCGTTGCACGTCAACAGCAGGGGCGTGGACCTGCCTGCCGTGATCCGGGCGCTCGGCCGCAGCGCCAACGTTCCGGTCATCGACCTGACCGGCAAGAGCAAGGCACTGGTGGAGTCGATGGGTCCGTCGGCCTCCCAGGCGCTGTTCCTCACCAGGGAAACCGGCGACAACACCCACTTCTCCGCGCACGGCGGCGCGGAGATGGCCAACCTCGTCGTGCAGGGCGTTCGCGAGCTGAACCTGCCGCTGGCCGGCTACCTCCGCTGAACCAGACCGTTGGACCGTCCACAACAGACGAACTCGCAGTCACCTCGCTTACCTGCTCGAAGGGAACCCCCATGCACGTCGGCCAACGGCGGACCCGCCGATTTTTCCGGTCCACGGCCGTCGCCGCCCTCGTGACGGTGACGGCCGCCCTCACCGTCCCCACGGCGGAGGCCGCGGCCGGCGTTCTCATCGACGAGACGTTCAGCACCCAGACGAGCCCGGCGAACTTCGGGTTTCCCACCGGAGCAGTGGTGACCGGCGGAGTCCTGAACGTCACCAAGGGAATGGGCAACTACACCACCTCGGTCAAGGCGTTCGGTGCGGCCGTCGTGGGGGAACGAACCCTCGACCTGACGTTCGACTGGAAGACCGCGGCCGCCGGCAATGGACAGAGGACCGGCATCGAGTTGCGTGACAGTCAGGGCAATCTCGTGTTCGCGCTCGCCGGCACCGGCACCGAACTCCGGTACGGCCTGACCGGCCCGGTGTCCGACTCGGCGTCCGCACCGGACGCGCTCAACCCTACCTGGACCAGGATCGCCTACGACCGCGCCAAGTGGTACACGGTGAACCTGCACCTCGACTTCGCACTGCGGCGAGTGCAGTACCTGATCGCCACCAAGGAGACCGCGGCAACGGTCATGGCCTCCGGGACGGCGGGTGTGACCGGGACGAACCTCGCGAAGTTCGTCGCCGCCAACTACTACGGAACCGGCGTGCAGTCCATCGACAACGTCCGCCTCACCGTGCCGGCCAACGCCGCGAGCGGACGGCTGAAGGGCAAGACGGTGTACGCGTTCGGCGACAGCGTCGTCCACGGCCACACCTACGCACGCAGCTTCGTGAACCTCGCGGCCGAACGCGAACTCATGAACCTGACCAAGTACGCCGTGAACGGCGCGGCGATCGGCCCCGGCAGCAAGCAGATCCTCACGCAGGTGCGGAACGCCACCGCGCAGGCACCCGACTACGCGGTGTTCAACGGCGGCACCAACGACGCCGAGCTCATCCACGACAACCGGTACCGGGTCGGCACGATGGCGCCGGGCTTCGACCCCGCCACGTTCGACAGGTCCACCTACGCGGGCTCGCTGGAGACCACGATCCAGACCATGCGGACCAGGTGGCCGGCCGCGCGGATCGTCCATGTCACCGTCCACAAGCTGGGCTCCCGCGACTGGAACACGCAGCTCGCGATCCGCTCGGTCACGCTGCAGATCTGTGCCAAGTGGGGCGTCGCGGTCGCAGACGTCTTCGGAAACTCCACTTTGGACACCCGCAATGACGGCCATCGGGTGGCGTACACGTTCAACGGCCTGGTCAACGGTTACCCGGGAACCGGTGGCACCGGCACACATCCGAACCTCGCCGGAATCAACTTCTACGTCCCGGTGCTCACTGCAGCACTGCCCTGACCATGACTTGGCAACTTCAAGATCACGACCCGTGTTGTCCCGGCCCGCGAACGGTCTGACCGCGACGTTCCGCTGGTGCCGGTGCGTGGGGGACAAGTGCGACCGGAGAAAAGGAGGTAGATCATGCGATTCAGCATCAAGGCCATAGCCGTCGCACTCATTGTGGCGCTGGCGATGGTGGCCGTGCCGGGGTGGGCTGGTGCCTACGCGGTGGTCGGCTTCACCGGTACCACGGTGAAACTCCGGCAGCGCAACGGCGTCGACCTGTACGCCAGCATCGACGGCGGTGCCTGGGTGTCGTACAAGAACGTCAAGGGCACGGTGAACCTGACACCGAACCGGCTGCCCTCGGGTACCCACACGCTGCGACTGTCCTACCGTCAGGTGTCCGGCTCGTACCGCGGTGATCCGGTGTTCCAGGGCGTGATCCCGGACTCCGGGGCGCACACCATAGTGCCGAGCGTGCCGTCCCGGATCATCGAGTTCGTCGGTATGCGGGACCGGTACCTCAAGACCGGTCTGAGCACCACCACGCCGGACTGGGACTTCTCCCGCTACCAGGCCAGCGACGTAGTGATCAACCTCGGCACCAACGACCTGGGGCACAACGTGCCCAGCTCGCAGTTCCAGACCGCGTACAGCACGCTGCTGCAACGGATCCGGGCCAAGTACCCGAACGCAGGCATCTACGCGATGGAGACGTTCAAGAAGTGGTACGTCAACGAGACGAAGGCGGCCGTCACCGCCCGCAACAACGCGGGTGACAGCAAGGTCAGGTACATCAGCACCGAGGGCTGGATCAACCCGGCCACCGACACCGCGGACGGCACCCACCCCAACGACGGCGGCCATCAGAAGATCGCCACCCGGCTCGCCGCGATTCTCAGGTGAGCCCCGAGCTTCGTGATGCCGAAGTGAACCGGGCCTGGCCTGGTAAGCGTGCCCGTGCTCGGAAACCGTGAACTGACAGTCAAGTTCTCCTGAGATCGAAGGACGGGAAACATGCAACCTCTCCTCGTCATCGGACTGGCCGCTGCCGTGGTGGCCGCCACAAGTGTCATCAGCGCGAGCCCTTCGCACGCCGCCGCCTGCGGCAAGGGGTACGTCGGGCTCACCTTCGACGACGGCCCGACCAGCAACACCCCGGCCCTGCTCAACGCCCTCAAACAGAACGGGCTGCGGGCCACGATGTTCAACGAAGGCCGATACGCCGCCGCCTACCCCGCCCTGGTCAAGGCCGAGGCCGGCGCCGGAATGTGGATCGGCAACCACAGCTACACACATCCGCGCATGAACCAGCTCAGCAAAGCGCAGATCGACTCGGAGATCTCCCGCACCCAGCAGGCCATCGCCGCCGCCGGTGGCGGCACGCCGAAGCTGTTCCGCCCGCCGTTCGGCACCACCAACTCGACGATCAAGTCCATCGCGGCCAAGCACGGTCTGCGGGAGATCATCTGGGACGTCACCACAGGAGACTGGAGCGGCGTCAGCGTCGACCGGATCGTGCAGGCCCACAGCAAACTCACCAACGGCCAGGTCATCCTGATGCACGATGGGCCACCCAACACGGTCGCCGCGGTCCCACGCATCGCGCAGTTGCTGGCCAGCCGCGGCCTCTGCGCGGGCATGATCTCTCCGCAGACCGGCCGCGCTGTCGCACCGAGCTGACCGCGAAACCTTGGGCGGCCGTCGGAGGCCGTCGCAGCACGTCTTCCCATTGGCGTTGTGCAGGAAGGTCTAGTTCCGTGTCGAATATCGAATCAAACGGCTGGACGCGCAGGTCGTTGTTGCGCGGTATGGCGATCGCCGGGGTCGCCCCGCTGCTACCGGGAATCGCGGTGGCGGCGCCCGAGCAGGACGGGGTTGCCGAGGACGGGCTTACTCTCGTTCAGGGCGGCGCCGCGGTGGACCTGTTCGTGGACCAGGCGGACGACCCGGCCGTGGCCCGAGCCGCGGGCGACCTGGCCGCCGACCTGGCCAGGGTCAGCGGTGTGCGGCCACGCCTGCAGCGCACCACCTCGGGGTTGTCCGGGACCGCGGTGCTGATCGGCACCATCGGCGCCAGTCCGGTCATCGACCGCTTGATAGCCGAGGGCAGGCTGGACGTTGCGGAGGTGGCGGGCCGGTGGGAGGCCTCGGTGACCCAGGTGGTGCAGCGCCCGCTGCCCGGCGTGGCCCAGGCGCTGGTGATCGCCGGCAGTGACCGGCGCGGCACGGTCTACGGCATCTACGACACCTCCGAGCGGATCGGGGTCTCGCCGTGGCACTGGTGGGCCGACGTGCCGGTGGAACGCCGCGCCACGGTGCGGGTCCCGGCTGGGCCGCTCAAGCGCCGGGAGCCGTCGGTGCGCTACCGGGGCATCTTCATCAACGACGAGCAGAACCTGACCACCTGGTCCAACCGGATGCAGGAACGGGACAAGAACATCGGCCCGGAGACCTACAAGAAGGTCTTCGAGTTGTTGCTGCGGTTGAAGGCCAACTACCTGTGGCCTGCCATGCACCCCTACACCGACCATTTCAACAAGCACCGCGACAGCGTCCGGCTCGCTGATGAGTACGGGATCGTGGTCGGTTCTAGCCATCCGGAAGCGTTGCTGCGCAACGGGGTGCACGAGTGGGAGCCGTGGGCGCAGGCGCACCGCAACCCCGACGGCAGCCTGCCGGAGTACGACTACACGGTCAACCCCGGCGTGATCGCCGAGTACTGGCGGGCCCGCGCCAGGGAGAACGCCGCGTTCGAGAGCAGCTGGACCATCGGCATGCGGGGCCTGCACGACTCCGGGTTCCAGACCCGCTACGCGAAGACGGTGCCGGAGAAGGTCGCGGTGATGAACCGGATCATCACCGACCAGCGCCGCATCCTGGCCGAGGAGGTCGGCGCCGCCGCTGCCCCGCAGATCTTCATTCCCTACAAGGAGGTCTTGGACCTCTACAACGCCGGTGTGCGGGTGCCGGAGGACATCACCCTGGTCTGGCCGGATGACAACCACGGCAACATGCGGCAGATGCCCACCGGCGAGGAGCAGCGGCGCCCGGGCGGCAACGGGCTCTACTACCACATCTCCTACTGGGGCACCCCGAAGAGCTACCTGTGGCTGGACACCACCCAGCTGAGCAAGATCTGGCAGGAGCTGCGCCGTGCCCACGAGCACCGGGTGGACCGCCTGTGGGTGATCAACGTCGGTGACATCAAGTCGCAGGAGTCCGGTCTGTCCTTCTGCATGGACCTGGCCTGGGACATCAACCGGTGGGGCGCGGGCAACGTCGAGGAGTTCCTCGTCGAGTGGGCGGGCAGGCAGTTCGGGCAGCGGCACGGCAGGGAGATCGCCGCCATCCGCACCGAGTTCACCCGGCTGGCCGCCGAGCGCCGCCCGGAGTTCGTCGACCAGGGCTCGATCTCGCTGGTGCACCACGGCGATGAGGCGGGCGGGCGGATGGCCGCTTACGAGGCGCTGCTGGCGCGGACGCGGGCGCTGGGCCGCCAGCTGCCCGCTGCCTACCGGGACGCTTTCTTCGAGCTGGTCGAGTATCCGGTGCACGGCGCCTACCTGATGAACCTCAAGTACTACTGGGCGGACTGCAACGCGCTGGCTTCCCGGCAGGGCCGGGGCGCGGGGGTGAACCGGTATGCGGAGCTGTCCGAGGCCGCGCACGCCCAAGAGGAGGCGCTCACCCGGCGCTACAACACCGAGATCGCCGGCGGCAAGTGGAACGGCGTGGTCAATCCTTATCCCTCACAGATCCCGAAGGCGCCGGGCCGCCCAGCCGTGGTCCGGAAGACGCCGCAGCAGACCTCGGGGCTGGGTGTGGCCGCCGAGGGCAACGAGACCGGGGCCGCCCGGCCGCTGTCGTTCTCCTCCTATCCGCGCGACCGCCGTTTTGTCGACGTCTTCAACACCGGCTTCCGTCCATTTGCCTGGCGGGCAACGACAAGTCATTCGTGGGTGCGGGTGAGCTCGACCTCCGGCACCGTGACCGACCAGGTTCGTGTGTGGGTCTCCATCGACTGGCAGCGGGCACCCCTTGGCAGGCACGAGGCGACGGTGACCTTCACCGGAGCCGGGAAGAGCGTGTCCGTGCCACTGCGCGTCAGCAACGACGGTGAGCCGGCCCGCAGGCGCGCAACGGGTTTTGTCGAGGCCCACGGCTATGTCTCCATCGACGCGGCGCACTTCCACCGCCGGGTGCCGCGTGGTGGCGCGGACTGGCGTGCGGTGGCCGGGCTGGGCAGGCGGCAGGCCGCGATGGAGGCCGTGCCCTCGACCGCCGCGCCCATCACCGAGGACCTGGCCACCCGCTCGCCGGAGCTGTCCTACCGGATCCAGTTCGCCACCGCGGGCACGTTCCCGGTGACGGTGTTCCGCCTGCCCTCGCTGGACGCGCGCGGACAGCGACGGCTTGCCATCGCCCTCGACGACGGTCCCGCCGTGGTGCTGTCGGGTCAGGCCATCGCCACCGGCAGGTGGGATGACGTCTGGGCGCGCAACGTCACCGAGGGGGTGGAGAAGCTCACTGGCTCGCTGACGGTCCACACACCGGGCGAGCATGTGCTGCGCCTGCTGATGGTGGATCCCGCCATGGTGGTGGACCAGATCGTGGTGAACACCGGCGGCCTGCCCGCCACCTACCTCGCCCCACCGGAGAGCTACCACCCAGGGGCGACCGACCGCGAAGCCCGCTAGGAACACCGCGACCCGGGTCGCGGTCCCAGCAAGTCAGCGGCGTCAGCAGGCCGCCGTGGCAGTCAAGTATCCGGAGGTAGTTCCCTGTGCACTGAATCGACGTGCAAGCCGGGTGGGCGAAGACCCGCGCGTTGAGGTGGCTGGCGTTCGTGGTGGGTCTCGTGGTGCTCGTGGCCGGGGCGGGCTCGGCCACGGCCGCTGGCACTCCACACCAGCCAGGCCTGTCGCGGGCCGCCGAGAACCCATACCAGCGAGGTCCGGACCCGACCCACGGGAGCGTCACCACCGCGGGCACGTTCGGCGCGATCGCGTTCATCCCCGGCTACAACGGCTCGTGGGCGGCTCTGGCATGGACGGGGCCGGGGCTGGCCTCACACGGGTTCGTCGTGATCGGGTTCGAGGCGGCCAACCCCGCCGACGGGGACACCGCCCGCGGGTCCCAGCTGTTGTCCGCGATGGACTACCTGACCAAGCGCAGCCCGGTGCGCAATCGCGTCGACCCGAACCGCACAGCGGTGATCGGCCACTCCATGGGTGGCGGCGGGGCGATGTCCGCGGCGTCGCGACGGCCTTCGCTGAAGGCTGCGATCGGGCTGGCCCCGGCCATCTTCTCAACGAACATGACCACCCTGCGGGTGCCCAGCCTGCTGATGGCGGGGCAGCGGGACACGACGGTCACGCCGTCCTACGTCAAGAACTTCTACAACCGGATCCCGGCACCGGTGAAGAAGGCGTACGCCGAGCTCACCGGCGCCGGTCACGGCTTCCCCAGCCGGACGCCGAACTCGGTGATGATGCGCAAGGTCGTGCCCTGGTTCAAGATCTTCCTCGACAACGACACCCGCTACACCCAGTTCCTGTGCCCGCAGCTGGACCCGACCGGCATCAGCGGCTACCAGAGCACCTGCCCGCTTTTGCCTGGCGGGCCGACCCCCACGACGAACCCGGTACGAGGATGATGCCTGGGCGCGCAACGTCACTCAGGGCGTGGAGAAGCCGGCCACATCCACAGTGGACAGAGAGGTCGTCGGTCGCGTGATGGCCGGGCACATGCGCGCAGCGAGGTGGTGGCGATGAACGACACCGCCACCACTCACTCATTGCCCGTCTCGCCGAGCGCGACCGTGCGCATGGCGATGCTCGCGCTGTCGGTCACCGTGAGGCCACGTGGTCAGCGGGTGATGGTGGCCGCGGCCGTCCGTCTCGTCGTCCACGCCGGCCTGCGCGGAGAACACGGAGCAGGCGGCGCCGAGATAGATCCGCACGGACGAGGCGGCGTGCACGCCCAGGCCGGTCTGGTATCGGACACCGCCGATGCTGATCGGCCGGCCGTCGGTGGCTGCCTGTTCGCCGTTGCTGCGGTCGCGTTCCACCGGGCCCCAGCTGTTGACCTCCGAGGCGAACGGCAGGCCGGAAACGCTGTGGGCGCCCTTGGGCGGCGCGGACCTCACGTCGGTCCGTAGTCCAGACATACCGGTTGATAAACCGGCTGCGGTCGCCGTTGGCCCAGCCAGTGTCGGGGCGTCCGCGGCGGTCGGCGGTCAGCAGGTAGCGCTAGCCACCGGAGTGCACGCCGAAGCCGGTACGGCGGCGAGTCGTTGAGGCGTCCGGCTAGCGGGCGAGCCGCTGCCAGTGCGCGAGCGTTGCTGGAGCAGCGCACGAGTTGGTGTCCTGGCTGGGATCGGCAATGGGGGTTCAAGCCGGTTGGGGTGGATCGGGGGTGAGGAGCTGGGCGGCGAGGGTGTCGATGGCCCAGCGTTGCCATGACTGGGGTGTCCAGGCCCGGTCGCGGGTGAGGATGAGAAACAGTTCCGGGCTGAGCAGGGCGTAGAGGACGTCCGCCGTCTGCTGCTCGGTCAGGCCGGCGCGGGCGCCGGGTTTGTCCAGCAGAGCCTTGGCGGCTGTGGTGTGCACGGTGTAGCGCGGGTCCTCGCGGCCGGGCCACAGATCGCGTAGTTCGGGGTGCGCGGAGGCCGCGGTGCGGACCATCTCGGAGACGGCGGCGACGCGCTGGAGAACGGCGTGGGTGCCGGTCACTAGCGCGGTGAGGCCGCTGCGAGCGTCGGGCGCGTTGACCACCTCGGCGAACCAGGGCCGGTCCATGGTCGCCAGCGGCTGGTCGTCGCCCGCGATGGTCACGTCGAGGAGTTCCTTGAGCAGCGTGGGCTTGTTGCGGAAGGTGAAATAGATGGTCTGGACGGCCACGCCCGCCCGGTCGGCGACCTGCTGGAGAGTGGTCGCGCCATAGCCGTTGGCGAGGAACAACTCGGTGGCTGCCGCGATGATCCGGCGCCGCGTCTGGCTGGCCCGGTCCGCTCGGGAGCCCTTGACATCGGTCATGCCTGGAGTCTATCTCTAGAGTCGAACTCTAGAGACAAACTCTAGTTACAGCGATGAGGGGAAGCCGCCATGACGGTGATCGCCAACCAGCAGCAGGCGCAGGCGTGGAACGACTGGGAAGGGCGGCACTGGGCCGATCACCCGGAGCGCTACAACGCGATGACGGAAGCCTTCAACGCGCCGCTGTTCGCCGCGGCGGGCATCGCCGCCGACCACGCGGTCCTGGACGTGGGTTGCGGCACCGGGCTCACCACCCGGCTGGCCGCCCGCAGCGCCCACCGCGGCCACGCGCTGGGCATCGACCTGTCCGAGCCCATGCTGGAACGGGCCCGCCGCGACGCGGCCGCCCAGAACATCACCAACGTCACCTTCGAGCGGGGTGACGCCCAGGTCCACCCGTTTGGCAAGGCCAGCTTCGACGTCGTCATCAGCCGCGGCGGGGTGATGTTCTTCGCCGACCTGGTGGCCGCCTTCAGCCACCTGCGCGACACACTGGTGCCCGGCGGGCGACTGGCCTTCCTCGGCCCCCGGCCCGGCGGGGCCGACAGCGCCTACCACCGAGCGACCGCGGCGCTCGCCCCCTACCTGCGCGAGCCGTCACCGGCCGCACGCGGCATGGGCTCCCTGCTGGATCCGGCACGCATCACCGAGGTGCTCACGGCGGCGGGCTTCCGCGACATCGACATCACTCCGGAACAAGCCGACATGGGCTTCGGCGCGGACGCCGGGGACGCCGCCGACTTCATCTTCGCGATGGGGCCGACCCGCCACAACCTGCGCGAGGTGGACGCGGACTCGGCGGCCGATCTGCGCGACCGGGTACGGGCCGCGCTCGGTGAGTTCGAGACACCGCAGGGCGTACGGATTCCCGGCGGGGTGTGGATCGTCACCGCCAGGTGCTGAAAGATTCCACACGCGACCGCGAACGGCGCGGTGTCCAAAGGGGCGACAACCGCTCGGCTCCACCTGTCGGGACGGCCTTGATTTCACGCGTGCAGCTGGTCCTAACTTGCCGGTCCTTCGTGTCCTGACCGGAAGTGGGAGGACCCGTTGCAGCACAAGGGTGTGCTCGTTCTCGGTATGGCGGGCTTGTCTGGTGCAGGTTGGGCCATCGTCGTTGGCGAAGTCAGTGCGGTACCGACGCTGGGCAAACCAGGGCGGGATCAATCATGCCGCCGGTGCGCACGATGGTGGGAACATCAGGTTCGCGGCGAGTCGGGCCCGGGTGTAGCTCGACGGCATGAGGTGCACGTAAGTCTTCAGCGTGAAGGCCTCGCTGCTGTGGCCGAGGTACTCGGCGAGTTCCTTGATGCTGACGCCTTGGGCGAGCATGCTTGTCGAAGCCCCAGGCCGGCTCCGAGCAGTTCGACCGCCTGATAACGCGGTCCGAGCCCGTTGCGGAGCACGCGCAGCTTCTTGGCTGGCCACGGGACGATTCGCGAACATCTCGTTCTGGACCCGGTCATCGGCGTTGAGTTAGCGGACCCGGTACCGGGCGCCCTTGCCGTGCTGCGGCGTCTTCTCCCGAGCGGGCTTGCCGCCCTTGGTCAGCACAGGTGCGCCTGTGACCGGGCCCTTCTTCGGGCGCCACCAGAGGTCCTGGATGTTGGCCACGGTTCCTCCGGGTCGAAGCCAGCCACGCTCGAACGCTCTCCAGTTCGTAGCGGACGTGCTTTCCGATCTTCCTCCACGTCGGTCCCTTCTTCAGTCGGCGCCAGCGCCGCAACGTCTTCTCGGGAACCTTGAGGAACTCCGCCAGCTCGGCGGGTGTCCACAGTGGACCGAGCGCGTTACCTTGCTGTGTGTCTGGGTCGCGGTCGCGGATACGCATTCGGGCAACGTCATCGCGTGTCCGATGAATCAGCCGGTTGACGCGCGCAGCACGATCTCCTCGCCAGGGATGCCATGGTGTCGGTGAAGGTGGTGGAACCCCTGCTGGCCGCACCGGACGCGGCCGTGGGGTCGCGACTGCGGCGGCTCTGGCGCGCCAGGGACATGATGCACAGTAACGACGCGTGGAGACCTTCGAGCCGGGACAACAGATCCACTCCGAAGGTGACGTGGGTGATCGGATCCACGGGCTCGGTGCCGGCATGGTGAAGATCGGCCGCGCGGACCGTGTCCGGCGGTGCCGCCTGCTCGCCGTGCTCGGACCGGGTCAACTGGTCGATGCGTTTGCTCCATTGACGGCGGCGCGCTCAAGTTCCAGCCACCGATGGTCGTCAGCGTCGAGGACGCCCTCTTCGCCGATGAAGAACATGCCCTCCCGGTAGCACCGGACGAACGTGTCCACCATCTGCTCGACGCTGAGGAAGGCGAGCCTGGTGTCCCCACCGTTGATAGAGCTGACGACCCGCGACTGCGCGGCGCCTGGCTCGAAGACGGCTGCGTAGAAGTCGCCACCACCGGTGCCCAGAAGAGGGATCCAGTGGCTGCCGAGCAACGGTTCGTCGACGTTGAACTCACGAACGAAGTCGGTCGCCGCTTCTGCGGACAGCGGCTCGTACCCAGGGACCAACGCGGCGTCGTCCTGGGTCTGCTCCGGCCGGAACTCGACCCCGTCGGCCCACCCGAACCAGGTGGCGACGTCCGCTGGAACAGGTGCGCCGAACATCTGCTCCAGCGTCTGGACATCGACTCCCGCGCTGCGGTCACGAACCACCGGCCGGTTCAGCCGCGCTGCTTCCCGCCAGAGCGCACCGATGGAGTCTTCGAGCACGTGAACCTCACTTGGCTTGCACGGCGTACCTGTCGCCGTCCTTGAGATTGTTCCTCGCGTAGAACTGCTTCAGCTCGTCGCCGTGACTGGAGTTGATCGAGCCCCGGCGAGAGCGTGAGGCTAGCACCGGCACCACCACCCTCGTACGACGACGCGAACGGGTACTCCTCCCAGGTCGCGTTGCGGCCGAACTTGCGGGGGCGAGGAGCGTGCGCCTCCCGGTGGCCTCGGCCGACCGGTTGTCAGCCGAACAGAACCACGAATTCCTCACCGCCGAAACGCCCCACCGAGTCGTAGTCGCGGACGGCACTCGTGATCGACCTGAGGGATCGCCGGCAGCCGCGCTGCGCCGCCAGCGATCCATCGGTCGAGCATTCAACTCTCCGGAGCTCGCCGGAATTAGATGATCTTGCTTGCCGGCCCCTTCACAAGCGCAACAGGCTCCCAACGTCGTGAATGCGACATTCATGCAAAGCGGAGCCTGGCATGATCGGGGTCGTGAAGCTTCACGGGACCTGGTCCGAGGAGGACGTCGAGGACACCTCCACCGAGTGTGGGACGGTCGCTTTCCGGCCGGACGGCACCGGCTGGCTCCTCTGGGAAACCTGGAGCACCGGTTTCGATGTCCACCGCTTCACGTACCGGTTCACTGGCGTGCACCAGGTGGAGATCCGGTTCAACCGCTACCTCTACGGCACCTGGTCGCGCGAGAACAACAAGACCGTCTACACCGCCGAAACGGACGAGACCAGCGAGGCGATCCTCACCGCCCGGTTCAAGATCGGGGAAATACTTGAGTTCGACCGCCGGCTCAGCCCAGGCACGATAGGCGGCCGCTTCAAGCGCATCACCGACGGCGAGGACCCGACAACGTCATGAATGCCTCATTCACGACGTTCAAGCTCTTGATGTCCTTCTTGGCCAACGAGCCGGATGGGCTGCACCGAGTTGGCCGCGACCGCGCGCCAGACCTGCCGGACCTTGCCCGGCCCTGCCGCCGACACCCGTCACCACAGGGCGATGTGGGCATCCAGGCGTGACTCATGTGTCTCCCCAAGAAGAATTTGAGGTAGCGCTGGTCCACGTGGTCCATGCCGAGCAGGAAGAAGATATCGGCGACCCCGAAGTCCGCGTCGAGCGCCCGGTCTCGACGATGCTGGGCCTGAGGTCCTTGAGGCTGCTGAGGTCGACCTCGCCGTCGCTGTAGAGGCGACCGGCTTCCTTCGCACGCTCCGGCGGCAGCATGCGGTAGCCGTCGACGATCTCGCCGGTGCGGTCGTCGGCGGACCACGATCCGGCTGCGTCATACGAGCCAGGGTGAAGCCGGGTTGGCGAATGACAGCAGGTCAGAACGGATGACGCCTCAGCGGCAGTCGGATTAGCTGCTGGTGGTCTGCTCGCCTGCATGGGTGATGGGGTGGCCTGGAGTTGCGAATGCCCCTCCGGCGGTGCCGGAGGGGCCGTCCTGTGCTGATCAGCTCACGCGCCGGTGATGCGCCGACAGCTTGTTGAGGTTCAGGTAGCGCGTTCGACGATTGGTCTATTTTTGTGTCCGCTGTGTGTCCTGAAACGTCGAGACCAATCGCGTCCCTATAGGGTCTGAACAGCGTAAATGAGCGCTTCCGCGGCTTGTCGCAGAACAGGTCGGAACGGGCCGGAACGGGTTGTTTAGTCGTTCTGGTGCTCGCTCCACCACTGCCGCCCGGTCTCCGGCAGCGAGGTGATCGGGTCGTAGTACGGGTACCGCCGGTCCAGCGCCTCGGGGTCTTCCAGCTCGATCCCGGTCCGGTAGTTCTTTGTCCAGTACGAGATTCCGCGCTCCCGGTCGTACTCCGACACCTGGTGTACCCACCGCTTCCCGACATACGGCACATCGCACACGATCCGCGGCGTGGCATACCCGGGCAGATACCCCATGATCGCGTGCTGTAGCTCCTGCGCCTCCCACACCGCGACCCGCCAGTGCTCGGCGTTGGGGATCATGTCGCACATGTAGAAGTAGTACGGCAGGATGTTCGCCTCGCCCTGCAACGCGAAACACAGGTCCAGCAAGGCGTCCGGGGTCGCGTTCACGCCGCGCATGAGGACGCCCTGGTTGCGGACGTCGCGGACGCCGACCTCCATGGCGGTGCGGGCGGCTTCGGCGACCAGGGGGGTGACTGACTGGGCGTGGTTGACGTGGGTGTGGATGGCCAGGTTGACGCCGCGGCGGCGGGCGGTGCGGGCCACGCGTTCCAGGCCTTCGACGACCTTGGGCTGGAGCCAGTGCTGGGGGAGACCGGCCAGGGCCTTGGTGGCCAGGCGGATGTCGCGCACGGTGGCGATCTCCAGCAGGCGCATCAGGAAGGACTCCAGTTGCGGCCACGGCACGTTGGCCACGTCGCCGCCGCTGACCACCACGTCGCGCACGCCCGGGGTGCGCTTGAGGTAGTCGATCATCTGGTCCTGGCGGTCGACCGGTTTGAGGGACAGCTTGTGCTTGTCCACCAACGGGGTTGAGTTGCCGACCAGGTCCATGCGGGTGCAGTGGCCGCAGTACTGCGGACAGGTGGACAGCATCTCCGCGAGCACCTTGGTGGGGTAGCGGTGGGTCAGCCCCTCGACGACCCACATCTCCGCCTCGTGCAGGGAGTCCCGGGACGAGTGCGGGTGACTGGTCCACTCCAGCAGGCGGTCGCTGGCCACCGGCATCATGTAGTTGCGCACCGGGTCGGCCAGGAAGGCCTTGGTGAACTCCTCGCCCGCGGCCGCGCCCTCGGGGACCATGGTGTTCACCATCTGCGGCGGGATGAGCATCGACATGGTCGCCATCCGCTGCTGATCGGCGTCCAGGTCCTCGTAGAAGGACTCGGTGAGCAGTTCGCCCATCACCTTGCGCAGCTGCTTGGCGTTCTTCACGCAGTTCACCCGCTGCCACTGCGCGTCCCGCCACTGCGCCTCGGTCACCTCGCGCCATCCTGGGAAGCGTCGCCAGTCGGGCTCGACCAGCTCCTTCCGGACATAGGTGTACGGCTGCCGAGCAGCGTGTTCCAGCGCCTCGGAGACGGACGCCAGGTCGTGAACCGCAGTCATAAACTACTCCTCGCCCTCAAGAAGACGTAAAGATATGCTGCCAGAGCGCAAGCCTGACGTAAATCTTTCGGAGGTGGGTGTGACGGAGCGTGTTGGTTCGTCGCCGTACGGTCTGCACCGCGTGATCGAGCCCGCCGGGGTGCTGCCGCAGCAGGCGTGGCGGCTGGACGCCTCGGCCACGCCGGGGGCGGACGAGGTGGTCATCGACGTCGAGCGGCTGAACCTGGACGCCGCCTCCTACCGCCAGCTGCGCGAGACCCACCCCACCGCCGCTGAGCTGCGGGCCGCGGTGCTGGCCATCGTGGCCGAGCGCGGCAAGATGCAGAACCCGGTCACCGGCTCCGGCGGCATGCTGATGGGCACCGTCCGCGAGGCCGGCCCAGAGTCCACGCTGGGCCTGCGGGCGGGCGACCGGGTGGCCACGCTGGTCTCGCTGAGCCTGACCCCGCTGACCATCACTGACGGCCTCGCCGACTGGGACGGCGCGGGGGAGCAGGTGCCGTGCCGGGGCACCGCGATCCTGTTCGGCCGCTCGATCGCCGCGGTGCTGCCGCCGGACCTGCCGGAGAACCTGGCCCTGTCCGTGCTGGACGTCTGCGGCGCGCCCGCGCTGACCGACCGGATCGTGCGGCGCAAGAACCTCGAACGCGGCCGCCCGGCCACCGTGTGCGTGCTCGGCGGGGGCGGCAAGTCCGGCTCGCTGTCCCTGGTCGCCGCCCGCCGCGCCGGAGCGGGCCGGCTGGTCGCGCTGGTGCCGGCCCAGGCCGAGGCCGAGGCGGTGCGCGCGGCCGGGATCGCCGACGAGGTGGTCATCGCCGACGCCCGCAACCCGGTCGCGGTGGGTGCGGCGGTCGGCGAGCAGGTCGACGTGACCGTGGTCTGCGTGGACGTGCCCGGCTGCGAGCACGGCGCGGTCCTGGCCACCGCCGACGGCGGCACGGTGATCTTCTTCTCCATGGCCACCTCCTTCAGCGCGGCCGCGCTGGGCGCGGAGGGCCTGGCCGCGGACGTGGAGATGCTGGTCGGCAACGGGTACGTGCCGGGGCACGCGGAGTTCGCACTCGACCTGCTGCGCGCCGAGCCGGGGGTCCGGGCGATGTTCGAGGCCCGCGAACGGCAGACTTCGCCGGTGTGACGACCATGAACCTCCCGAACCCCGCCACCACCACGACGCTGCTGCTGAACGGCCGCGTGCACTCACCGGCCGCGCCGGATGCCACCGCCATGGCCGTCGCCGACGGCACCGTGGTCTGGGTCGGGCAGGACTCGGTCGGCCGCGCCCTGCACCCGGACGCCCAGGTCCTCGACCTGGACGGGGCCTTCGTCGCGCCCGCCTTCGTGGACGCGCACGTGCACGCCACCTCCGCCGGGCTCCAGTACAGCGGCCTGGACCTCACCGGCTGCCGCACCCTCGGCGAGTGCCTCGACCTGGTCCGCGACTACGCCGGCGCGCACCCCGGCGTGGTCATCTGGGGCCACGGCTGGGAAGAGGTCAACTGGGCCGAGGGCCGCCCGCCGACCCGCGCCGAGCTGGACCAGGCCGCCGGTGGCGCGCCGGTCTACCTCTCCCGGATCGACGTGCACTCCGCGCTGGTCTCCACCGCACTGCTCAACCTGGCCCCGGCCGCCCGCGACGCCGACGGCTGGTCCGAGCAGGGACCCCTCGCGCGGGCGGCGCACCACCACGTGCGCAGGGCGGCCAAGGAGTCGCTGAGCACCGAACAGCGGCGGGAAGCCCAGCTGCTGTTCCTGCGGCACGCGGCCAAGCTCGGCGTGGCCTCGGTGCACGAGTGCGCCGGGCCGGACATCTCCAGCCCTGAGGACCTCGCCGACCTGCTCGCACTCTCCGCCACCGGCACCGTGCCGGAGGTCTTCGGCTACTGGGGCGAGGCAGGCGGACTGGCCACCGCCAAGGAGCTCGGCGCGGCCGGGGCGGCCGGGGACCTGTTCGTCGACGGCGCGCTCGGCTCCCGCACCGCCGCGCTGTGCGAGCCCTACACCGACGACCCCAGCACCTCCGGCGCGCTCTACCTGGACGCCGACGCCATCGCCGACCACCTCATCGCCTGCACCAGGGCGGGTGTGCAGGGCGGCTTCCACGTTATCGGCGACCGCGCGGTGGCCCAGGTCGTGGCCGGCTTCGCCAAGGCGGAGACCGTGGTCGGCGCACCCGCTCTGGCAGCCCGGCACCACCGGCTGGAACACCTGGAGATGGTCACCGCGGAACAGGCCGCGCGGCTGGCCGGATGGGGCGTGATCGCCTCCATGCAGCCGCTGTTCGACCACGCCTGGGGCGGCACCGAGCGCGCCTACGCCCAGCGCCTCGGCCTGCCGCGCGGGCAGCGGCTCAACCCGTTCGCCACGGTGGCCGCCGCCGGCATGGTGCTGGCCTTCGGCTCCGACGTGCCGGTCACCCCGGTGGACCCGTGGGCGAGCGTGCGGGCCGCCGTCTACCACCGCACCGAGGGCCTGGGCATCTCGCCGAGGGCCGCCTTCACCGCGCACACCCGCGGCGGCTGGCGGGCCGCCGGGGTCCTGGACGGGCTCAGCGGCACCCTGCAGCCCGGCGCGCCCGCCACCTACGCGGTGTGGGAGGCCGACGAGCTGGTGGTGGCCGCGCCGGATGAGAAGGTGCAGCGCTGGTCCACCGACCCGCGGTCCAGGGTGCCCGCGCTGCCCCGCCTCGACGAGGGCGCGCGACTGCCGCGCTGCCTGCGCACCGTGTTGCGCGGGCGCACCATCTACGACATGGAGGAGGATCGCGGGTGAGCCGGGAGAGCATGCTCGACCTCGACGCGGAGGTCGTCGCACGGGCGCGGCGGCTGGCCGCCGAGGCCGCGAAACCGGTGGTGCGCCTGGCCAAAGCGCACACCACGGTCGCGGTGGAACGGGCCACCCTGCGCCTGGCCGGCATCACCGGCGCGGACACCACGCACCGCGCGGGCGACGTGCCCTGGGTGAACCGGGTGGTGGACACCATCCGCGAGCAGTGCGGCCTGGCCCACGGCGCGGCGCTGCCCGCCTTCCACGCGCTCAAGCAGCACGGTTTCGCCGACCTGACCGAGCTGGCCGAGGCCACCGCGGCCGGTCAGGTCGAGTTCACCGTGCCCGAGGGCAAGGCCGCCGAGCGGGCGGCGAAGACCGCGCGGGTGGCCGTGGCCAAGGGCATGCGGCGGATCGACCGCAACCGCGCCCAGCGCGCCAAGCTGGTGGACAAGATCGGCGACCCCGCGCAGCGGCCGTGGATCTACCTGATCGTGGCCACCGGCGACATCGACGAGGACGTGGTGCACGCCTGCAACGCCGCCCGCGCCGGAGCCGACGTGATCGCGGTGATCCGCTCCACCGGACAGTCCCTCCTGGACTATGTCCCCGAGGGTGCGACCCATCACGGTTTCGCCGGAACCTATGCCACCCAAGAGAACTTCCGCATCATGCGGGCCGCGCTGGACGAGGTGAGCAAGGAGGTCGGCCGCTACGTGCGGCTGACCAACTACGCCTCCGGCCTGTGCATGCCCGAGATCGCGGTGCTGGGCGGGCTGGAACGCCTGGACATGATGCTCAACGACTGCATGTACGGCATCCTGTTCCGCGACATCAACCCGATCAGAACCTTTGTGGACCAACGGTTCTCCCGCCAGGTGCACGCGCGGGCCGGGATCATCATCAACACCGGCGAGGACAACTACCTGACCACCGCCGACGCGGTGGAGGCCGCGCACACGGTCACGGTGTCCCAGCTGCTCAACGAGCACTTCGCGCACGAGGCCGGACTGCCCGACGAGCTGCTCGGCCTCGGCCACGCCTTCGAGATCAACCCGGAGCTGCCGGACTCCTTCCGGATGGAGCTCGCACACGCGCTGCTGGCCCGCGAGCTGTTCCCGGACGCGCCGCTGAAGTGGATGCCGCCGACCAAGCACATGACCGGCGACGTCTTCCGCGGCCACCTGCTGGACGGCTTCTTCAACCTGGCCGGGGTGCTGACCGGGCAGAGCATCCTGTTGGTGGGCATGATGACCGAGGCCGTGGTCACCCCGTGGCTGTCCGACCGGGACCTGGCGCTGGCCAACGTGCGCTACGTGCTGGGCGCGGCCGGCAAGCTGGCCGAGGACTTCCGGCCCGCGCCGGACGGCTTCATCGTCAAGCGCGCGCACCAGGTGCTCGGCGAGGCGGTGGACCTGTTGGAGCGCATCGTCGACGACGGCCTGCTCACCGCGATCGCCCAGGGCACCTTCGGGTTGATGAAACGCCCGCCGGACGGGGGCAAGGGCGCCGACGGCGTGATCGAGAAGGCGGATGGTTACGTGAACCCGGCGAGCGACCTCTTGGACGAGGGGAGCGACCGATGAGCGAGAAGCGGCACGTGCGCCCCTACGGCGACACCACCGGCGACGGCATGGTGCAGATGTCGTTCACCCTGCCCGTCCCGCACGGCCCGCGCGCCGAGGGCGCCGCGCAGCAGCTGGCGAACAAGATGGGCATGGACCCGGCGATGGTGGTGCACTCCCACGCCATCGGCGCCGACTTCACCTTCGTGGTGGTCTACGGCTCGGTCCAGCACATCGTGGACCTGGACGCGGTGCAGGTGGTGGAGCGCGAGTACCCGCTGCTGAGCCCGGCCGATGTGAACGCGGCGGTGAAGAAGCGGTTGCGCCGCAAGCTGACCGTGGTCGGCGCCTGCATCGGCACCGACGCGCACACCGTGGGCATCGACGCCATCCTCAACATCAAGGGCTTCGCCGGGGAGAAGGGCCTGGAGTACTACCGGGAGCTGCGGGTGATCAACCTGGGCGCCCAGGTCACCGTGCCGGACCTGGTCAAGCGGGCCCGCGCGGAGAAGGCGGACGCGGTGCTGGTCTCCCAGGTGGTCACCCAGCGGGACGCGCACATCCTCAACACCCAGGAGATGTCCGCGGCCTTCCGCGAGGCCATGGGGGAACGCCGCCCGCTGCTGGTCGCCGGCGGCCCCCGCTTCGACCCGCTGATGGCCGATGAGCTCGGCGTCGACCGCGTCTTCGGCCGCGGCACCACCCCCGGCGAGGTGGCCAGCTTCCTGGTCCACGCCATGGCCGATCGAAAGGTGACAGCAGCGTGAGCGACTCCCTGGTCGAGGGCTTCTCGGTCACCCACTCCCGCTACGTGCCCTACGCGCACGCCCACTACGGCGGCAACCTGGTCGACGGCGCCTACAGCCTGGGCCTGTTCGGCGACGTGGCCACCGAGTTGTGCATCCGCACCGACGGCGACGAGGGCCTGTTCGCCGGGTACGGCAACGTGGAGTTCCTGGCCCCGGTGCACGCCGGTGACGTGGTGGAGGTGACCGCGACGCTGACCCGCATCGGCAACCGCTCCCGCACGGTGGCCTTCGAGGCCAGGGTGACCTGCCGGGCCAACCCGGACCGGGGGCCGTCCTCGGCCGACGTGCTCACCGAACCGCTGGTGGTCACCAGGGCCACCGGCACCGTCGTGGTGCCGATCCCCACCACCTGACCGCTGACCGCGAACCCGCCCTGCCGCCCGTTCGGGTGGCCCGGCCTCCGCGCGGGGGCGGGTTCGCGCTGTTCAGCGAGCTGGTACGCGCCCGGCCGACCGGCCGGGTGGGTGAGCGCGGCCGGGGGATCGGGACGGGGAAGCCGGGTGCGGCGGGTAGGCGAGAAGCCCAGTCCGCACCTCGAAGGAGGGTTCCCATGCGTTACCGAGCACTGTTCCTGACCGTGGCGAGCGCCTGCGCCGTCGGCCTGGCCGCGGCGCCCGCCGCCTCCGCCGCGGAGGGCGAGTTCAGCTTCCAGTACCACGACGCCGACGGTGTGCTGCTGGAGACCAAGGTGGCCAACCCGGCCAGCTACGAGTGCCACGAGGTCACCGACTTCGCCACCACCGTCGCCGGGTACGCCTTCACACCGGTCAACCGCACCGGCTCCGCGGTGGTGCTGTTCAAGGACCCCAACTGCGCCGGCGCCGCCTACCGCCTCAACGCGGGCAGCCAGGCCACCGAGAGCCTGAAGTTCCGCTCCGCGCGGTTCAGCTGAGGGCGGGCGGCGGTCAGGCCGGCTGGGGCTGGGCGGGCAGCTGGTCCAGCTCGATGCCGAACCACTCGCGGTAGGCGGCGAGCAGCTCCGACGGCTCCAGCCGTTGCTCGGTCCGCTGTCCGCCCTCGGACCGGATCAGCGTGTGCCCGGACAGCGTGATCCGGTCCGCGCCGTCGCCGGTCGGCAGCGAGCACGTCACGTTGCGGGTGAAGTGGGACTTGGGGGAGCTCTGGTGCCACCAGCACATCGGCTCGAAGTCGCTCAGCGCCAGCGGCCTCGGGTCGACCCGGTAGGCGCCCGTCTCGCCGTGCCAGACCTCGACCTCGCCGTCCGGGGTGTCCACCAGGCGGAAGGTGCCGGTCGCGTCCTGTTGCGGCTCGCGGGCGGTCCAGCGCAGCGGGGAGAGCGCGAAGCGGCCGAAGCCGACGTCGGAGAGCCACACCACCCCTTCCTCGTCGGTCACCAGCAGCGCCAGGTGGTCCTGCGGCGGGCCGACGCCCGCGTTGTGGAAGACCCGCGCGCCGGTCAGCGTCACCTGGAAGCCCACGCCGCGCAGCAGCTCGGCGAACAGGCCGTTGAGCTCGAAGCAGAAGCCGCCGCGCCGCCGGGTGATGATCTTCTCGGCCAGTGCGGCCGGGTCCAGGGTCAGGGTGCCGGGCAGGTGGACCCCCAGGTTCTCGAAGGGGACCGTGCGCAGGTGGCGTCGTTGCAGGTCAGCGAGGGCGGCGGCGGTGGGTGCGGCGGGGTGTTCGGCGCCGATGCGGGCGAGGTAGGCGTGCTGGGTCGTGGTGTCCACCAGGGCAGTCTGCAACCTCGGGCGCGGTGGAGGTCCAGGCGTTCTTCGTCACCCGGAAGACTCAGTTGTGCCGGTCGCGGGGCCCGCTGGTCCCGGCTCCGCTACGGTCTGCGACTACGCTGGTTAGCGTATCCCGGTCGATGGCCCGAATGGATCATGGCCGCGACCACACCGGCGCCCTGACGACGTAGGACGAACACCGACCGGTGGTGGCACTTGCGCCGCCCACCGCCGGCGAGGAGGACACGGATGGCGGACCAGCGCGACAGCCACGCGGAGAACCCGAGCCCTAGCGGGCCGCCCAGCCCGGTGCTGGTGGTGATCCCGACCTACAACGAGCGGGAGAACGTCCAGCTCATCGTGGGCAGGCTGCACGCGACGTTGCCCGAGGCCCACGTCCTGGTCGTCGACGACGGCAGCCCGGACGGCACTGGCGAGGTCGCCGACCAGATGGCAGCCGACGACGAGCGCGGCCGCATCCACGTCATGCACCGCACCGAGAAGGCCGGCCTCGGCGCCGCCTACATCGCCGGGTTCAAGTGGGCCCTGGAGCGGGAGTACGCGGCCGTGGTGGAGATGGACGCCGACGGCTCGCACGCGCCGGAGGACCTGCCCCGCCTGCTCAACGCGCTGATCGACTCCGATCTGGTGCTGGGCTCCCGTTACGTCACCGGCGGCAAGGTGGTCAACTGGCCCTGGCACCGCCAGTTCCTCTCCCGGGGCGGCAACATCTACTCCAAGCTCGCCCTCGGGGTGCGGCTCAACGACATCACCGGCGGCTACCGGGCCTTCCGCCGCGAGGTGCTGGACAAGATCATCCAGGACGGCGTGCAGTCCCAGGGCTACTGCTTCCAGGTCGACCTGGCCTGGCGCACCATCCTCGGCGGCTACCGCGTGGTCGAGGTGCCGATCACCTTCACCGAGCGCGCCATCGGCGTGTCCAAGATGAGCGGCAACATCGTCACCGAGGCGCTGTGGCGAGTGACCCAGTGGGGTGCCAAGCACCGGGTCAACCAGGTCAAGAAGGTCTTCCGCAAGCGCTGAGCCTGCCGTAGACGCACGAAGGCCGCCTGGGCGGGAGAACCAGGCGGCCTTCGTATTTTTTCCTGTGCGCGGGAGGTGCGGTGGTGCGGGTCAGGCGGAGGTGGCGCTCCGGCGACCCCGAAGCTCCTCGAGCCGCTCGGTGAGCAGCTCCTCCAGTTCGGGAATGGAGCGACGCTCGAGCAGCATGTCCCAGTGGGTGCGCGGCGGCTTGACCTTCTTCGCCTCCGGCTGGCTGCCGTCGATCATCTCCGACTCGGTCCCGTGCAGACGACACTCCCAGGTCGAGGGGAGTTCCGCGTCGTCGGCGAACGGGACGTCGAACTCGTGCCCCTTCGGGCAGGCGTACCGCACCGACCGGCGCGGTGCGAGGTCGTGGTTACGGTCGGTCTCGTAGCTGACAGCTCCGAGCCGGCTGCCACGCAAAACGCGGTCGGCCATGACGGTGTCCTTTCGCTCGGCTCAAGACCGCCCGCCTTGAGCTCACGGCGTACTGCTTACAGAGTGCAACAACGAGGGCGTCGTTGTCGTTCCCGGTTTGGCCTAGTTGGTCGCCCTCGGTGACCTATTTCACCTATCAACGAGGACGTCCTCCATAGGGATGCCATCGCCGCAGCGTCATGACGCGTTATCAGCGCATGCTACGGCTAGTTCACCCAGTTGGGGGTAGGTTTTGGGTCTTGGAGCAGATCAAGCCAGGCTGAGCTGGCCTACCGGCGTCGAGGTGGGACCAAGCTCACCTAGACGAAAGTGCCGCCGACAGAGCACCTGATAACGGACCGTAGCGCTTGAGTCGCACTCGCGCTGTGCACGGTCCGTATCCGGCGCTGACGGGTCCGTAGCGGCCACCGTGTCCGCCACGAAGACCGTGTCACCCGCACGGACTATCTGGTTACCCAGAATCCGGGCGTTGAACCGCCCCTGCAGCCCGCACCAGCACAGCACCTCCACCTGCACCGCCTGCAGCTCGTCGGCGAGCTCGAACAGCCGCCGCGAGCCCGGGAACAGCTCGCTGCGGAAGTCGGTGGCGATACCGAAGCAGTACACGTCGACCTGCACCTCGTCGGCCAGCTCGGCGAGCTGTTCGACCTGCGCGGCGCTGAGGAACTGCGCCTCGTCGACGATCACGTAGTCGACCCGGCGGCCCTCGGCCCAGCACTGCCGGACCAGCAGCACCAGGTCGGTGTCCTCGTGCACCTCCACCGCGTGCCGGGACACCCCGATCCGGCTGGAGATCTGCGGCTGCCCCGACCGGTCGTGCCGGACGAGCAGCAGGCCGCCCCGGCCCTGCCGGGCCAGGTTGTGGTCGATCTGCAAGGCAAGGGTGGACTTGCCGCAGTCCATGGGTCCGTAGAAGAACCGCAGCCGGCCCGAGACGGGCAGGGCCCGCCGCGCTCCGGCCGCGGGAACCGCGGACAGGGCGTCGGTGGGGTCCGGTTGGTTGGCTACCGCTAGTACGTCCACGGGCCGTGACCCTAACGGGAAGCCGTTGTTGATCACAGCACCGCCGGTTCCGAGTTGCCCACAGCGCGGATCGCGCGCCGCACGGGAACCAGCCAGACCAGGATGAAACCGACGATGAAAAAGATCATCATGCTCAGGATGGCCAGCCGGAACGAGCCGGTGGCCTGGCCGATCCCCGCGTAGACCAGCGGGCCGAGCCAGGAGGTGGAGCGCTCGCCGATCTCGTAGACGGCGAAGTACTGGCCCTCCTTGCCGGCCGGGACCATCTGGCTGAACAGCGAGCGGGCCAGCGCGTTGGTGCCGCCGAGCACCAGGCCGATGCCCGCGGCGATGCCGAAGAACTGCAGCTGCTCCCCGGCCTGCACGAAGTAGGCCAGCACGAGCATCACCAGCCACACCACCAGGCTGCCCAGGATGGTCTTCTTCGCCCCGATGCGCCTGGCCACCTGCCCGTGCAGCACGCCGCCGATGAAGGCCACGAACTGGGTCATCAGGATCGCGGTGATCAGCGTGGACTGCGGCAGCTTCAGCTCGAGGCTGCCGTACTGGCCTGCCACGTTGGCCACCGTGGAGATGCCGTCGGTGAAGATCAGGTAGGAGCCGAGGAAGGCCAGCGTGAGCGGGAACTTCCGCGCGTAGCGCATGGTGTCGCCCAGTTCGCGGAAACCGCCGGTGATCTTGCCGCCGCCCAGGTCGATCCGCTCCTGCCGCGGCCGGTCCCGCAGCACTCGCAGCGGCACCAGGGTGAACACAGCCCACCAGATCCCGGTCAGGATGAAGCAGGCCCGCACCGCCTCGCTCTGCGCCAGCCCCAGCGACTCGTGCCCGAGGAACAGCGCCAGCTGCAACGCCAGGCACACCCCGCCGCCCAGGTAGCCGAAGGCCCAGCCCCGCGAGGACAGCGCGTCCCGCTCGTCGGCGGTGGAGATCTCCGGGATGAACGCGTAGTAGATCACCACCGAGGTGCCCCAGCAGATGTTGCCGATGGTGAACAGCAACACCCCGATCTGCCAGTTCTGCCCCTCCACCAGCGCGAGCAGGCAGGTGGCCACCGCGCCGGTGAAGGCGAACCCGGCCAGCATCCGCCGCTTGTTCGCGCTCCGGTCGGCGATCGCCCCGGCCACCGGCAGCACCAGCACCTGGATCACGGTGGCGAAGGAGAGCAGGTAGCCCCACAGCGATCCGGCCGGGAACTGCAGGCCGAGGAAGGTCACGTCGCACTGCACCAGCGTGTTGTCGCCGGCACACGGCGCGGGCCCGTTGAGCGCGGTGTCCGCCTCGGCCGCGGCGCGCGCGATCGAGGTCAGGTAAAGCGAGAGGAAGACGGTGACCACGGAGGTCGGGAAGACCGAGTTCGCCCAGTCGTACCAACACCATCCGCGCTGTATCCGCCGCCGGTCCTCCGGCGTGCCGACCGCGGTGTGCACAGTGTCTGCTCCACTCATCCCCGACCTCCCGGCGCGGGGTGCTGGACCCGCGCAGTGGGGGGACTGTACTGGCCGTGGACAACGTTCCGGCGCGCCCGCGAGCGAGTCGTGACGAAGTCAGGTATTTCCACCCAGATCGTCACTGTGGATCACCTCAGACCGTGATCCGCGACCCCGGCTCGGCGTAGGCCACCGGCCCGTCGTACCGGGTCGCGGCGCGGGCCACCGCATCGGCGGGGGAGAGGAACCGGCCGAGGTGGGTCAGCGCCAGCCCGCGCGCGCCCGCCGCCCGCGCGGTGTCCCCGGCGTCCTCCGGGGTGTGGTGCACCGGGGTCTGCCCTCGGGGTGCCGGTCGCTCTCGGCCTCGCACAGCAGCAGGTCGCAGTCGCGGGCCAGCTCGGTCAGCGCGGGGCAGGCCGCGGTGTCGCCGGAGAAGACCAGCGAGCGGGTGCCGGAGTCGACGCGGACCGCGAAGGCCGGGATGCCGTGCTCGACCGCGCGGGTGGTCAGGGTCAGCTCGCCGAGGCGGAGCTGCTGGCCGTCGCGCAGCTCGTGGCAGGCGAAGGCCTCCTCCACCGGGCTGCGCGCCGGTCCGTTGGTGAGGAAGGCGGCCAGGCGGTCGGCCAGGCCGGGCGGGCCGTGCAGGGGGAGCGGGGCCGGGCGGTCGAGGTCGGCGTAGCGCAGGGCGTAGAACGCGGTGAGCAGGTCGGCGGAGTGGTCGGCGTGGGCGTGCGAGATCCAGATAGCGGTGAGCTCGTCCAGGCGGGCGTGCCGTTGCAGCGGGCCGAGGGTGCCGGTGCCGGCGTCCAGCCAGATCCGGGTGTCGCCGCTGGTGACCAGGTAGCCGGAGCAGGGGTTCTCGGCGGTGGGGTAGGGCGTGGCGTTGCCCAGGACGGTCAGCTGGAGCCGGCTCATCGGCGGAGCGTAGGTGCAGTTGGGGTCGTCGTAACTTTGTCGTTGCTCGATCGCACAACTTTGTGACCTTCGATTGGCTAACGCGTGACCCGCCTTCGCGATGTTTTGTTCACGATCGCTGACTTCTATCAAGTGAGGTTCGTATGAGCGGTCCAGACAACAACGCCGAGGACGTCGCCGCCCGGTGTCGGGCCGGTGGAGGCCTGATCAGGGTCTCGCTCGGGGATCTCCGAAAGGACCTCGGCCACCAGAAACTCGGGTCGCTGGTGCTGGGGAAGATTGCCGCCAACTTGGAGGCTGCGGGAATCGGGCACTTCCCGTTGGGAGTGCTCGACAAGAACTGCAACACCAAGCCGCGGCAGGAACAAACGGTGTGGGTTTACGACCGGGACGGCGACCTGCGTGCCAGGGTCCTGGATGCGGTCCTCGATCCAGAGGAACACGACGTTCGCGCTGTGCTCGACGGTCTGCTCGTCAACGCCACGACAGGGCTGAGTCCGGAGCAAAAGCTGGATCGGATTCGGGACCTCGTCGGAGGCTGATGGGCTGGGGCAATGTCCGGACTGTGACGCGTGGTGCGGTTGTGACGGGTGGGGCCGGGACCTACGGTGTCCACTATGGACAGAGCGCGTCTCGTTCGGGCGGTGGCCGTGCTGTTCGCCGCGGGCGCTGCCGTGGTCGCCTTTGGCGGGGTCGCGGCGGCTGATCCGTCCACAGTGGACTGGCAGCGGTTACGGATGTGCGAGTCCACCGACCGCTACCACGCCAACACCGGCAACGGCTACTACGGCGCCTACCAGTTCGACCTGCCCACCTGGCGCAGCGTCGGCGGCGCCGGGCTGCCGCACCAGGCCAGTGCGGCCGAGCAGGACTTCCGGGCGCTCTACCTGTACCGGATGCGGGGCTGGCAGCCGTGGGAGTGTGCGGGCAAGCTCGGGCTGCGCGATGACCGGGACGCGCGCAGCAGGCGGGTGCCCGACTACGGCGAGGCCGCCTACATCAGCGGGGCCAAGATCCCGGGCTGGCCCGGGCAGGTGTTCGGGCCGGGGGACTGCCACCCGGCGCTGCGGACCTGGCAGCTGCGGATGAACGCCTACGGCTACGGGTTCACCGGCACCGGCTGCTACCACGACAAGACCCGCACGGCCGTGCTCGAGCTGCAACGGGCCAACGGCATCAGGGACTCCGGCCTGCTCGGGCCGAAGACCTGGACCGCGGCCTGGACCGGCAAGCCGCCGAGATAGCTCAGCCGGCCGGCCACAGCGCGCGGGCGCGCAGGACCTCGCGGAGCAGGTCGGGGCGGTCGGTGACGATGCCGTCCACGCCCGCGTCCAGCAGTGCGGTCATCTCCTCGGCGGTGTCGATGGTCCACACGTGCACCTCGATGCCCATCCGGTGCGCCGCGGCGACGAACCGGCGGTCCACCACGGTCAGCCGCCCGGCCCTGGACGGGACCTGCGCCAGGTGGCCCCGGACCGCCCCGCGCAGGGCCAGCGGGCGGAACCGGCCGCCTGCCCACAGCGCGCCCACCGAGCGCGGGCCCAGCGCGGTCATCAGGCGTGGCCCGGCCAGCCTGCGCAGCCGGGCCAGCCGCCGCTCGGAGAAGGAGGCCAGGCAGACCCGGTCCCAAGCGCCGGTGCGCTGCAGGAGGCGCAGCACCGGGCCGACCGCGGAGTCGGACTTGACGTCGATGTTCAGGAACGCCTCCGGCAGCTCCTCCAGGAGGTCCTCCAGCCGGGCGATCGGCTCGATCCCGGCGACCTTGGCCAGCTTCACCTGCGCCCAGAGCTGGTCGGCGACCGCGCCGACGCCGTCAGTGGTGCGGTCCAGCAGGTCGTCGTGGTGCACCACAACCACGCCGTCGCTGGTCGCGTGCACGTCGGTCTCCAGGTAACTGAACCCTTCTTTCGCGGCCCGCCGGAAGCCGCTCAGCGAGTTCTCCA
Organism: Crossiella sp. NPDC003009; assembly: GCF_053591555.1. Lineage (NCBI taxonomy): Bacteria > Bacillati > Actinomycetota > Actinomycetes > Pseudonocardiales > Pseudonocardiaceae > Crossiella > Crossiella sp. NPDC003009. The sequence goes on from NZ_JBSFUA010000023.1 coordinate 58,654, forward strand.
TGTCCGCCAGCTCGTCCAGGTGCCAGCCCCGGTGGGCGAACGCGCGCGGGAACGGGCCGTCGAGGTAGGGGTGAGGATGTGCCTGCACAGTGTGTGAGTGTGCACCGGCGGCGTGGCGGGTGGGAGAGCAGCCCGGGTCCGGCTAGCGTCAGCACCCATGGAGGTGGTCTCCGGGGTGCCGCTGACGCGCAGGCACGAGGTGCGGCATTGCGCGTGGTGCGGGCGCCCGTTACCCGACTCCGGCCGGATCGGCAGACCTCGCCGCTACTGCGCCCAGCCCTGCCGGCAGCGCGCCTACGAGCGGCGGGCCCAGGTGCAGCGGGGCGGGCTGCCGGAGGACGCCGTGGTGTTGTCCGCGGCCGAGCTCGCCGATCTCCAGGACCGGCTTTTCCAGCTACGCTGCGCGGCCGAGGACGTCATGACCGCGGCCGAGGACGGCGCGGAGCTCGGCGAGTTGCGACGGATGGCGGCGGGTCTGGTTGACTCTGCCCGAGGTCTGGAACGACTGCGATAGTCGTCAACCAGAGCTCGGAGCCCAAAAGAGGGCTCTTGCCCGCACGTGCACAGGGAGATGACGATGGCGCCCGGCGGCAAGGAGGCGCAGGTGACGGACGAGGTCGGCGCGGAGGCGGTGTTGCGCACCGTCGACTTCGGCGTGGCCGTCACCGACCTCGCAGGCAGGCTGCGGTGGCTGAACCCGGCCTTCGCGACCCTGCTGCGGGTGCCGGAGGCGCAGGCGCTGGGCCGGTCGCTGCCCGCGCTGCTGCCCGGCGTGCCCGACGGCCCCTCCGGCGGCGAGCCCGTGCTGGCCCCCAACTCCACCGGTGAGCCGCCGACCTGGCTGGAGATCACCTGCACCATGCTGGAGTCCGGCCGCGAGCTGCTCTACCGGGCCGCCGACATCACCCAGTGGCGCGACCGCGAGCTGCAGGCCGTGCACCAGGCCCAGGCGCTGCACCGGGCCCAGGTGCTCGGGCAGATGGGCAACTGGGAGTGGTTCGTCAACGACGACCGGGTGCTGTGGTCGGAGGCGCTGCTGGAGATGCTCGGCTACGAGCCGGGCGCCGCGCTGACCTACGCCGGGTACCTGGCCCTGGTGCCGCCGGAGGACCGGCCGCTGGTCGACCGGGCCATCCAGCAGTCGCTGACCACCGGCGAGAAGTTCTCCTACACGCACCGGATCTGCCGCGCCGACAACGGTGACGAGCGGATCTTCGAGTGCTTCGGCGAGGTCATCTGCGACGCCGCCGGCGCGCCGGAGCGGATGCTGGGCACCGCGCGGGATGTCACCCAGTCCCGGCAGCTGCACAGCGAGCTGCTGCGGATGGCCGATGAGGACCCGTTGACCGGCCTGCCCAACCGGCGCGCGCTGACCCGCGAGCTGGAGCGCCAGCTGGCCTCCGGCGCGGACGGCACGCTGCTGTTGCTGGACCTGGACAACTTCAAGGATGTGAACGACCTGCGCGGGCACGCCGTCGGCGACCGCGTGATGCGCACCCTGGGCGCGGCGCTGCGGGAGAAGCTGCGGCCCGGTCAGCTGCTCGGGCGGCTCGGCGGCGACGAGTTCGCCGTGGTGCTGCCGGGAGTGGCCACCGAGGAGGCGGTGGAGATTGCCGAGCGGCTGGGCGCCGCGGTGGCCGCACTGTCCGTTGTGGCCGGTGGCGCGGCGACCAGGATGACCGCCAGCACCGGCGTGGCCAAGTTCGACCCGGCCGGTGGCTGGGAGGCGGTGCTGGCCAACGCCGACCTGGCGCTCTACGCCTCCAAGGGCAACGGCCGCAACCGGGTCACCGTCTACGACCCCGCGCACTACGCCGACACCGCCAAGCGGGTCTCGGTGCTGGACCGGCTGCGCAGGGCGCTGGAGCGCGGCGGTTTCGCGCTGCACGCCATGCCGATGGTCAACCTGCGCACCTCCCGCACGGTCGGCTACGAGCTGCTGCTGCGCCTGGAGGACGGGCACCAGCCCACGCCCGGTCCGGCGGAGTTCCTGCCCGCGGCCGAGCGCAGCAACCTGGTGCACGACATCGACCGCTGGGTGCTGGGCGAGGCCATCGACCAGCTGGTGCGCAACCCGGACCCGATGCTGCGGTTCAACGTCAACGTCTCCGGCCGCACCCTTGAGGACGAGGACTTCGCCGCCTTCGTGCTGGACCGCCTGGCCAGCGCGGGCGTGGCCCCCGGCAGGCTCGGGCTGGAGATCACCGAGACCGCCGCGGTGACCAACCTGGACGCGGCCCGGCACCTGGCCGAGCAGCTGCGCGCCATCGGCTGCCGGATCACCCTGGACGACTTCGGTTCCGGCTTCGGCTCGTTCGTGCACCTCAAGCACCTGCCGATCACCGGGTTGAAGATCGACGGCGAGTTCGTCCGCGGCATCGACACCGGCAGCAGGGACGGCGTGCTGGTCACCGGCATCATGGAGATCGCCCGCGGCCTTGGCCTGTCCGCGGTGGCCGAGTGGGTGGAGCGCCCGACCCAGGTCGAGGCGCTGACCCGGCTCGGCGTGCGGGTCGCGCAGGGCTTCCACCTGGGGCGGCCGCGACCGCTGCCGGTGGTGCTGGCCGAGCGCAAGGAGCAGCAGAACGGCATCCGCCGCGCGCTGCCGATGCCGGCCGAGACGCCGGAACAGCCCGCGGTGCAGCCCTAGTGTCCTGAGTCGGAAGCCTGGACCGAGCGGATGAGCTCCAAGGTCTCCTGGTCGCTGAGTCCCTGCGCGCGGCTGTCCGCGACCAGGGCACGGACCTGCTCGACCAGCTGGGCCCGGCCCGGTCCGGCCTCGGGTGAGGAAACCCCAGCCGCGGGGGTTGTCCAGCCGGCCGGACCAGCTCACCCGCCGCCCACCGGCCCCAGCCGGGCGGCAGCTGCGCGTGCTCCGGCCAGATCCGGGCCCAGCCCTGCACCCAGGCCCGCTCCGGCAGCCGGTCCGGTGGACCGCGACCAGCAGTGCGGGCAGTCCGGCCGCCACCACCTGCGGAAGCACCACCAGTGCCAGCCGCGTCTGACGGGTCCCGTCTCAGCGGATCGCGTCGATGAGCGTGCGCAGCTGCCCCTGGTAGTGGGCCACCCGGGTGTAGTAGTCCGGGGCCGCGGGGTCGACGCTGCCCGACCAGGAGGCCACGCCCGCGAGCTTGCCGCCGACCACCACGGGGGAGCCGCTGTCGGTGGCGCGCAGGCGGATCGCGCGGTCCGCGCCCACGCACAGGTAGGCGGCCTGCTCGTAGCTGACGCCGTGCCAGCGGGGCGGGATGAAGCGGACGCTGTCGGCGGCCCGGCGCACGCACTCGGTGTCCGCGGCCACCGTGGTAGGCGCTTGCCAGAGCAGCGGCTGGTCCTCAGGGGACATGCGCCAGCCGTAGACGGTGGCGGCCGACCCGGCTGCCGGGCCGTCAGCGAGCGGGAGGGCCGGGGTGTCCACGGGTTCGGCCAGGGTGATCAGGCCGATGTCGGCCGAGGCAAGCCGTACCTGGCCGAACATGCCGCCGAAGAAGGACTCCTCGGCGATGCCCTTGGCGTAGCCGGGGTCGCGCCAGGTCGCGGCCACCCGCACCACCCGGCCGGTGCTGCCGCGCAGGTCGTCCCGGCCGACGGTGATGGTCAGGTCGGCCGGTTCGGAGCCGAGGCAGTGGGCGGCGGTGACCACTGCCTTGGGTGCGACCAGGGTGCCGACGCACAGCTTGTTGCTGGGGGAGTCGGCGTAGGTCTTCGGGTTGCCGATGACCACCACCCAGGGCACGGCGGCGGTGGACACCTGGCCGCTGCCGGGCACCGGATCGGGCTGCGGGCGGGTGTACTCCCAGACCAGGAACGGGGCGTAGAGCACGATCGGGGCCAGTAGGACGATGACCGGGCCCAAGATCCACCAACGGCGTCGGCGAGGCTTCTTTTCGGACATCGGCGGAGGCTATCGACTCACGCGCGGGGTCGCCCGGTCAATGGGCCAAGTGGCAGAACTCCGGGTCAGAGCACGCCCCGCAAGAACTCCGCGAGCGTCGTGCCGGGGCGGCCGGTGAGACGGGGGACGTGGTAGGTGAGCACGTCCAGCCAGCCCGCTTCCGCGCTGTGCCAGAACATCTCCCCGGACCGCATCGCCTCCGGGTTCGCCCGCGCCGCCGCGGGCAGCCGGGCCAGGAAGGACTCCACCGGCTCCTCGGCCGCCGGGTCGTGCCGGACCGGGCGGCCACTGGCCTCGGCGAGTGCGGCGGCGATGCCCGCGTGGTCCAGGGCCTGCGGGCCGGTGAGGTCCAGGATCTGGCCGTCGTGGCCGCCGGTGGCCAGCACGGCGGCGCTGGCGGCGGCCAGGTCGTCGCGGGTGACGTAGGCGACGCGGCCGGAGCCGAACTTGCCGGGCAGCACGCCGGTGTCCACGGCTTCCCGCAGCGGCAGCATGAGCTGGAGCATGTCCATGTAGATCCCGTTGCGCAGCAAGGTGAACGGCAGGCCCGAGTCGAGCAGCAGCTGCTCGGTCTCGCGGTGCTCGAACAGGATCGGGCTGGTGTTGCCGGGATCGCCCGCGCGGATCATCGAGGTGTAGAGGAAGCCGCCCACGCCTGCCTGCTGGGCGGCCTTGATCGCGTTGGCGTGCTGGGCGGTGCGGCGGCCGACCGCGGAGGTGGCCACCACCAGCACCCGCTCGGCGCCGTCGAAGTGCGGCAGCAGCGACTCCGGCTGGTCCAGGTCGCCGTGGCAGGCGCGCACGCCGAGGCCGTCGAGCTGTTCCGGGGTGCGGGACAACGCGATGATCTTGGCCGCGTCCACGTGCTCGCGGAGGTGGGTGACGATGCGGCGGCCCAGCTGGCCGGACGCGCCGGTGACGACGTGCATGGCTGGTTCCCTCTCGGTGTGGTGAACGATCACCGAGAGCGAACCAGCCGCGCGCTCAACCGGTAAGTAGGCACATTGATGTGCCCGCCCCGTCAGGGATTCAGCCTGCGGTAGACCAGCCGGCCGTCGCCGCGGCGGACCCCGCTCACCAGCACGCCGTCGGTGCCCGCACTCGCCGCGAGCGGGCCGGTCAGCGCGCCGCCCAGGTCCTGCCAGGCCGACCAGCTGCCCTGGTCGAGGTGAGTGCCGAGCAGGCGGCCGTCCCGGCCCAGGCCGAGCAGCCAGGAACCCGCCCCGGTCAGGCCGGTGACCGGGTCCAGGCGCGGGCCGGCGGGCAGCGCGCGCCAGGGCTGCCAGCGCACCGCCAGCTCGCCGGTCAGCTCGATCGCCTCGAACACCCGGCCGGCCGGGTCGGCCACCACCACTCGCACCACGCCGTCCGGGCCGCGGAAGGCCAGCGGGTGGCTGCCGGGCTGGTTGCCCAGGTCCTGCCAGCGGGTCCAGCCGCTGGCGCCGCCGGGACCGGTCTGCGCGCTCCACCGCACGTAGCCGGTGGACCCGGCGGCGACCACCACCAGCTGGTCGCTGCCGTTGAAGCTGCGCCCGCACACGCTCGGCGGGCCGCCCAGCCTGCCGGAGTCCACCCCCATCAGCCCGGACCACGGCCCGGCCGGCCAGTGCGCCCAGGCCTGCATCAGCTTGCGCTGGCGCGGGAAGTCGCCGCGGGCGAACAGCTCCAGCCTGCCATCGGCGTGCGCCGCGCCCGCCGGATCGCCGTCGATTCCTTCCCCGGCAAGGCTTTCCCAGCGCGGGAAGCCGCCATCGTCCTGCTGGCGGCTGCGCAGCACCCGGCCGGTGGCGTCCGCGACCAGCAGCTCCAGCCGCCGCGCCGAGGGCAGCACCACCACCCTGGCCCCGGCGCCCACCGGTTCGGGCCGGACCGGCCGCCAGTCGCCGCCGATGGCGGTGCTGGTGTGCACGACCCGCGCCGAGTCGGCCACGAACACCTGGTTCCCGGCCAGGGCAGGCGGACCGCCGGCGCGGATGCCGCCGTCTGTCCACAGTGTCCAGTCGACCGGCCGGTTGGTCTCCAGGCCGCGCAGCCGGGTGAAGGCGGTGCTGAAGGTGGAGGACTCTCCTTCGGCGGCGGCGAGTTCCCGTCGCCAGTCGGTGAGCGCGGTGCCGAAGTGCTGGGTCGTTCCCGCGGAGTCGAGCTCGTTGAGCTGGCCCCAGTGCAGGCGGCCGCCGTGCCGCACGGCCAGCTCGTGCAGCAGGGTCAGCGCCTTGCGGTTGCCGACCAGGCCGCGCAGCATGGCCACCTCGATCGCGCAGGAGCGCGGGAACGGGGCGGGGGCCAGCAGCGCGCGGCTGCCGCGCAGGAACCGCAGCGAGACGTAGCCGCCGAGCGCGATCCCTTGCGCGCGCAGGGTTTCGAACACGCCGAGCACCCCGTCCACCCTCGCGGTGAGGTCGGCGTCGGCGGGGAAGAACAGCTCGGCGAAGTCCATCCGGTAGCAGTCGGCGTTGTAGTCGAAGAAGTCGCCGACCTCCCAGCGGGTGCCGTGCACCAGCCAGGGCTGGTTGTCCGAGGGCCGCCTGGCCGGCTTGACCGAGTCGGTCACCGCCGAGGTGGCCAGCTCCACCAGCTGCGGCACCCCGAGCGTGGTGGTCAGGTTCAGCAGGTCGGCGAGCACGTCACCAAGCCTGCGCTCCATGGACAGCCCCAGCGCTTTGGCCACCTCGGCCAGCGGCCTTGGGAGTTCCTTGGCGCACAACGCCTGCCCCAGCTCCGGCGGCAGACTCGCCTTGGCCCGCTCCGCCGAGACCGGCGTGCTGGCCTGGTCGCCGAGCCCAAAAGCCCGCCCGGCCACCGGGAGCTCGGCGCGCGGCAGGGTTTTTCTGGTGCTCAGCAAGCATTTCCGGTCGCCGTCGGCCTGGGTGACCGGGTTGATCAGCACCTCCAGGTACTCGTCCCCGGCCACCGCCCGGTCGATCTCGGCGGCCAGTTGGGGTGCCAAGGCCCGCCAGGTGCCGGCCCGCCGGTGCTCCACCAGCGCCACCTCGGTCTCGTCGTGCACCTCCAGCACCGCGCTGTGCACCACCCCGAACCGGCCCAGCGACAGCACCGCCGCGTCCAGCGCCGCGTCCCCGCGCAGCTCCCGCACCGCCGTGCCCTCGGGCAGCTCACCCCCGGCGATCAGCTTGTCCCGCAACAGGTTGACCTCCACCACGGCGGCCCGCTGCACCAGCGTGACCTGCCCGCCGGAGCCGACCAGCAGCAGCGCGTGCAGGTAGTCGCCGATGGCCGGGCGGGCCGCGTCACCGCCGTGCGTGCCGGTGCCCACCGCCCCGGCCAGGCTCTGCCCGCCCGAACCGCCCAGCGTGGGCAGCGTCCAGCGCCGCTCGCGCAGCAGCTCAGCCGGTGGTCCCGACCGGCCGTCCGGCCTGGGTTTGCCGTCCAGGGCCAGCGACAGGTTGCGGATGGTGATGCCGCCGCCGACCGCCAGCCGCAGCCTGCCCCCGGTGTCGGCCTCGCTGATCGCGGCTTGCAGCGCCGCCGGGAACCCGGACAGCGCCTCGGTGCGCACCACCACCCCCTCGCAGTGCGCGGGCGCGGAGTAAGCCCAGGCCGAGCCGACCGCGTGCACCGGCAGCCCGGCCGCCTCCGCCTCCCGCACCACCTGGCACAGCTCGCCCAGGGTCTTGGGCGTGGCGAACTCGGCCACCGGCGCCTCGATGTTCTGGGTCCAGTTCTGGAACGTGTCCATGCAGACGATCCCCCTCGTCAGTCCTCCCCGCGTGCACCTTGTCGCGGTTGCCGGGTGTGAACAAGGACCAAGCGGGCAGACCAGGGGGCACCCGGCCGTCACCCGCCGTGACGCAGGGCTTACCGTGTCATGATCGTGTGAAGTGGAGGGGTGGCCCGATGGGGGACAACGAGTTCGGCACGCTGTGGGCGCAGCTGACCGGCGAGCAGATGCTGGTGGCGATGGCCGACGGGCGGGCGCGGATGCCCCGGCACGCGGAGCCGATCGGGCTGAGCCTGCGCGAGGTGGTGCGCGGCCGGGTCTCGCTGCGCTGGAAGCCGTCCGAACAGGCGTGCAACTCCGCTGGTCAGGTGCACGGCGGCTACCTGGCGATGGTGCTGGACGACGCGGGCGCGATGGCCTGCGTGACGCTGGCCGACCGGTACCAGCCGATGCTGACCATGAGCCTGCACATCGACTACCTGCGGCCGGTGCTGGCCGGGGCGGAGTACGTGGCCACCGGTGTGGTGGTGCACCCCGGCCAGCGCCGGATGCTGGCCGACGCCGAGATCACCGACGCCCAGGGCCGCCGGGTGGCCCGCGCCAGCGGCAGCTTCACCCCGAACCTGAGCTTCGACGGCAACGGCCAGCCCTCGAGCTAGTTCCCCCGGCCGCGGCGGGCGAAGGACTCCGCGTAGGCGCGGGACCGGAAGGCCAGCACCGGGTCGTCGGACAGGTCGATGCCGGGGGTGAGCCTGGCCGGGTCGAACACCTGCCGGTCCCAGTGCTCCTGGTCGGCCGACTTCGCGGTGATCTCCAGGTGCCCGGCCACGATCTCGGCGCGGTCCTCCGGCCAGGACTTGGTGCAGTCGTCGGTGGGCCCCGCAGCCGCCGGGAACGCCCGGCCAAGCCGGCGCTGACCAGAGCCTCGATCACCGCCGTCGCGGTGCGCGTGCTGCTCGCCGAGGGCGGCGTCCTGGCCGACTGGGCTGCGTTGTCCACGGCGATCCAGAACGCCGAACCCGAGACGCCGGCGGGCCTGGAGCTGTGCTTCCCCGCCGACGCCGCGCACGGCCTGGTCGAGCAGATGGCCTGGGGGTCCCGCTAGGTTGGCCCGATGACCGCCGTCATCACCGGAGCCGCGGGCGGCATCGGCCTCGCCCTGGCCGAAGCCCTGCACGCCCGCGGCGAGCAGCTGGTCCTCACCGACATCAAAGCCGCCGTGCTGACTGAGGTCGCCACCCGGCTGGGCGCCACCGCCGTCCCCGCTGACGTCGCCGACCCCGAAGCCATGGCCGCACTGGCCGAACGGGCGCCGCACGCGCGGACGGTCTGCCTCAACGCCGGGATCCTCGGCCAGTCCCTTGGCGCGCCGTGGGAGGTGCCCGCCGAGGACTGGGACCGGGTGTTCGCGGTCAACGTGGCCGGGGTGGTCAACGGCCTGCGCGCGTTCGTGCCCAGGCTGCTCACCGCCGGTGAACCCGCTCGGGTGCTGATCACCGCCTCGCTGGCCGGACTGGCCGTCTTCCCCGGCGGCGGCGCCTACGGCCCGGCCAAGCACGCGGTCACCGCGCTGGCCACCCACGCGGCCATGGCGCTGGCCGACACCCCGGTTCGGGTGACCATGCTCTGCCCGGCGCTGGTGGCCACCGGCATCTCCGCCGAGGGCGTGCCGCCGTCGGCGGTGGCGGAGGAGGCGTTGCGCGCCATGGATGAGGGCCGGTTCGCGGTGACCCCGCCGGAGTGGCACGGCGCGGTGGTGCGGCAGGCCGGACAGCGGGTCGCGGGCGAGGTGCCCGGGGTGCCCAGCCCGGTCCTGGACTAGCCGGGAATCGTGGCTCCGGCAGGGCGGAAAGTGTCGTTAAGGGATAGTTGAAAGGGCTTTGGGAGGCTGTTTCAGCTGTTCAGGCTGCCGGTGGTCGAGGACTCTGAGCCTTTCCTTGGGGAGAAGGGCACCTCCCAGATGTGGTTCTTCAGCATCGGGGGGTACTGACCCCCACAGGGAGAGCACCAGGTCAGTTCGCCCGTGTTGGCGGTGCTTCCCTGGGCGGGCGGGTACGGTGAACGTCCCGTTGGACCGCACCCCCAGGAGAGCGCAGTGTCTGCCGACTTGGAACGGCTTGCCGCCGAGTTCGAGAAGTTCCAGGCCAAGATCAAGCAGGCCGAGGTGAAGTTCAGCGGCGTCGGCGACATGCAGGAGCGGCTGGGGCAGCTGGAGGCCGCCGCGGTCTCCCCGGACCGCACCGTGCGCGTGGTCGCCGGCGCCGGTGGCACCGTGCTGGACCTCCAGCTCACCCCGGACGCGGTGCGCCAGCCCGCGCCGCAGCTGGCCGCCACCATCATGGCCACGCTGCGCCAGGCGGTGGCCGAGGCCGTGCGGATGCAGGCCGGCATCGTGGACGAGACGGTCGGCGAGGCCTTCGGGCTCAACACCACCGACCAGGTCAAGGCGGCCCAGGCCGAAGCGCTGGGAACCGCGACGCAGGAACTCACGTCCCACCACAGCCAGCAGGCGCCCGCGCCGAAGCGTCCCGTCAAGCGCGACGATGACGACTACTTCGACGGCTACAGCGTCTACGGCGACGAACCACGACACTGAGGGCGGGAGAAATGACCAGCTCCGACAAGGTCGCCGTCAACATTCCGGCGCTGAAGTCCTACGCGAAACAGCTGGACTACTACCAGTCCGAGGCGGACAAGTTCGGCAGGCTGGTGGACGCCGCCGACGTGACCAACGAGGCGTGGGGCGTGATGGGCGCCTTCGCCAAGAGCGCCTACACCGAGCGGCTCGGCGACCTGCGTGAGCTGATGGCCGCGATGAAGGAGGGCGTGGAGACGCTCTCCGGCAAGATCCTGGACACCGCCGCCATCTACGAGGGCGCCGAGAACGACGCGGTCATCGAGTTCGGCAGGCACAAGGCGAACATCGACGGACCGCGTGGGGGGAAGACCAAGTGACCGGGCCCAAGGAGAGCATCGCCGACGCGCTCAACGTCTCCCAGTACGACGAGAGCTTCGCCGCCAACGCCGACCGCGCCGCGACCAAGGTCCCGGTCCTCGGCGACGCCTACAAGGCGGGCAAGTCCATCGCCGCGCACGCCCAGGAGATGGGCCAGGCCGACAACGTCGGCGAACTGGCCTCCGGCGCCAAGGACCTGGCCGCGGACGGGGCGAAGTTCGTCAGCGGCGCCGCGATGGACGTGACCACCTTCGTGATGGACCCGATCGGCTGGCTGGTCAGCAACGGGCTGAACATCCTGCTCGAACTGGTGCAGCCGCTGCAGGACGCGCTGCACCAGGTCAGCGGCGACGGCCCGGCCATCGGGCACGCCTCGGACAACTTCGTCACCATGGCCCAGGGCTTCGTCGCGCTGGCCGAGGACTTCGAGAAGACCGGCGACACCGCGCTGAAGGACTGGCTGGACGAGGCAGGCGATGAGGCCCGCAAGGCCCTCGGCGAGTTCTCCACCGGCATCCGCGGCGTCGGCTCGGCCGCGGGCTCGGTGGCCGAGGTGCTGCAGATGTGGTCGATGGTCATGGTGGTCATCGAGGAGGTGATCAAGGCGATCATCTCCGAGCTGATCTCCTGGCTGATCACCATCTGGCTGCCCGCGCTGGCCACCTCGATCATCTCCTTCGGCGGCTCGGTGGCCGCGGCCATGACCGCCTCCATCGCCAAGGCCGCCAGCGTGCTGCAGAAGGTGCTGAGCTACCTCGGCAAGTTCGGCAAGCTGCTGTCGAAGTTCATCGAGTTCCTGGCCAAGTTCGCCACCAAGGCCGTGCAGTTCGCCGACAAGCTCCGCGTGGGCAAGGTGGTGGAGAAGGGCAGCCGGGGCATCCCGCTGGTCGGCAAGGTGGCCGAGCGCAGCCACTTCGTGCCCAGCAACCGGGTGATCAGCACGACCTTCGGCACCCACGCCGGGGTCGGCCCGCTGGCCAAGGGCATCGGCGTCAAGTCCGGTATCGGCGCAGGCAAGGGCATCGGCAAGGAAGGCGCCGCCGAGTACAAGGAAGACGGCCCGATGTTCAACAAGAGCGGCATCGGCGGCGATCACAGCGTCGAGGACACCCGCGGCAACCTGGACATGTAACTTCGTCGGCGTGGTCGCACCGAATCCTGAGTTCCGGCAGCTGGTTCGCGCCCTGGTCGAAGGCCAGTGGCGCGAACCGGTGGTCGTGGTCCACCTCGGCGACGTCGAGCCCGGCTTCGAGGTGCCCGGCAGGCGCAAGGACGGCACGGTCAAGGGCAAGCGCCTGATCCGCCGGTTCTTCTGGAACCTCATCCGGGTCCCGGTCGGCGGCGTGGTGAGCCTGTTCCTGTCCGTGCTCGGCGGCGGGGTGGCCAACATGTTCGAGCGGTCGGGTTCGGTGCGCGGACCGGCGAACGCCCGCGCGCTCGGGCTGGTGGAGGCGGCGATGGCGGCGGAGAACGCGTGGCTGGTGTTCTCGCCCTCGCACGTCGGCGTGGTCGACACCGGCCCCAGCTTCGGCACCCCGGCTGACAACGGTCCGCCCACCCTGCGCTGGCACGAGGCGGCCCCGCACGGGCCCCGGGTCAAGCCGTACCAGCAGGAGCTGGTGTGGCCGGACGGGTCGGAGTTCCGCTTCCACGTCACCTCGGAGGAACGGGCCATCCTCAAGCAGGGCTGACCGTTTTCCCTGATCAACAGCGGTATCCCGAATCTGGTGCGCAACGGGATACCGCGCACCCCTCGTCCTGGACCTTCCGCCTCGCCAACACTCTGCTCGCCGCGCTCGTCCACCCCGGGCGGCTTGCCCAGCGGCGAGGGGAGACCGGGATGTCCAGATTCCTGCGAGTGGCCGGGTGCCTGGCGCTGGTGGTGGCGGCCACCGCGACCGGGTTGCACGGGCCGGCCGCGGCCGCCGCACCAGCTGTCGTCGCGCCGCCGAGCCGGTGCACCGTCCCGGTCGCCGGGAAGATCGCGCAACGCTGGGCCGCGCTGCGCGGCGAGCACGGCAGCCTGGGTTGCGCCACCGGTGCTGAGCAGGCCGTCCCCGGCCGCAACGGGCGCAGGCAGGCCTTCGAGCGCGGCGAGATCGCCACCTCGCCCGACCACGGCCCGGACATGGTTGTCGCGGCCTACGCCCGCGGCGCCGAGGTGGTCGTGGACTGGGGCGTGATGGACGGCCCCGAGCACCGCACCTGGCGGATCCACTGGACGCACAACGGGGCCTACGCCGGCAACGACGGGCTCATCTTCCGCGACCCGCGCTCGGGCACGTTCAGCACCGTGGTCGGCCAGGGCGCGGGGCGGTACGAGTTCGCCGTGGAGGGCATGGACGAGGAGACACACTCCGATCGGGGCCGCACCGTGCCGGTCGGGGTCACCATCGCCGACCACACCGGGCAGACCGACTGCGGCGCGGTGTACGTGGTCAACGGCACGCACGCGCAGCGCTGGCAGGAGCTCGGCGGCAAGGACGGCATCCTGGCCTGCCCGAAGAACACCGCGGTGCCCACCGAGGTCTTCGGTGAGAACGAGGGCCTGCGCCAGCCGTTCGAGCACGGCTCGGTCACCACCTGGTTCCGGCAGGTGGGCGGCAAACCGTGGCTGGCCAGCGCCTCGGCCGCCAACCACCTGGACTGGGTGCACCTGCGCTGGCACTCGCCGGAGTTCTACGACCGGTTCGTCATCGAGGTCAAGGGCAAGCGGCCAGGCACCTACTACAACCGGGTGCCCGACTTCGACGGTGGCTTCATCAACGCGCGGCGAGCTGACGGCGCGGTGTCCTTCCGGGCCTTCGGCCCCTCCGAGGTCAGCATCCGGGGCTGTCGCACCAGCCCCCTCGGCGGCGGGGTGGACTGCTCCCACCAGGTGATGCAGGTCAACGTGGCGCCCGACCCGCCGCGCTCGCTCGACCTGCCCGGCCTGACCACCGCGGACCCGGCCACGGCCTTCGCCAAGCTCGGCGCCAGGCAGGCCGGGACCGTGCGCTACTACGCCTGCTACCGGGTGGCCGATGCCAACGGCCCCGACTTCTCGGTCTACTACCCGGACCGGCCAGGGGACGACCAGGGCGTGCACCTGGCCGCGATGCTGGAAAGCGTCCGGCTCTTCGGCCAGGACTTCGCCTGTCCCGGCCAGCGCCCGGCGGTCGACCTGGTCAACGAGGCGCTGCGCAACCTGCGGCCGCACGGCACCGGGACCGACCACCCCGGCTTCTCGGCCGGGCCGGTGTCCTGCCCGGCGCGGACCGGGGACTACGACACCTTCCTCAAGTCCCTGATGATCATGGTCTACCGGCACTGGGACCTGCTGCGCGCGGAGACCAAGGCGCACATCACCGGCCAGCTGATGACCGAGACCGGCGCGCACTCCGAGGACGACGAGAAGGTCCGGCTGTGCGGACTGGTGGACATCCCGGAGTCGGAGAACCACCGGCTGCTGATCGAGGCCTCGAAGTACCTGTCCAACCAGGTGCTGCTGCGCCAGACCGGCAAGGCCGAGTTCAACAACGCCACCAACGGGATGCGCGAGTACCTGCTGAAGACACTGCACAACTTCGCCAAGTTCGACCTGCTGGAGTTCAACTCCCGCCCCTACACCCGCTACACCATGCAGGGCCTGTTCATCCTGCACGACTTCGCCGAGGACGCCGAGACGCGCACCGGGGCGCGGATCGTGCTGGACTACCTGACCACCAAGTTCTCCTTGAGCAGCAACGGGATGCGCCGGGCCGGGCCGTACCGCCGGACAACCCCGAACATGGACGCCGGCAACAAGGTCTACTTCGCCCGCGGCTCCGATGCGCAGACCCCGTTCTTCATGCTGTGGACCGGTTTCCGGCCGACGGACCCCTCCTTCGAGCAGGACATGTGGTTCATTGCGCCGGAGGGCGAGGGCGCGGGCTGGCGGGGGAGGGACGTGATCCCGGAGTGGCTCGCGCACGAGGCGGCGATCGCCTCGCTGACCTGGTACCTGCCGCCGAACGCCGCACTGCGCACCGCGGCTGCCCGGCCGGAGCAGCCCTACCAGGTGGCCTACTACCACGGGGAGCGGCCGCGGCTGAGCTTCGCCAACGAGAACGCCGCGGGCGGCACCGAGATCTACTCCCAGTCCAAGTCCTTCACCATCTCCGCGGGCGGCATGTGGCTGCCCAGCGGTTACGGCCTTGACGAGTGGTACCAGCGGTTCCAGGGCAACGAGAACTACGCCTTCGCCCAGGCCACCACGCTGATGCCGGTGCGCAACCACCCGAGTGCGCCGTTGGTGTGGGAGAACCTCATCCGCTTCAACGGCAGGGGTGAGCTGGAGCCGAACGGCGCCGGCGGCTGGTACGTCTCCGCGCAGCGTGGCATCGTCAACACCTGCGTGCAGGGCGGGTTCGCCTGCGGGCTGAACCTGCAGGTGCCCAAGGTCTGGGAGCAGTGCGGGACCCCGGACACCAGCAAGACCAACTGGCAGTTCCTCAACCTCGACACCGAGGCCTGCGGCAAGCTCGGCATCATGGTCGCCATCAGGTCCACAGTGGACAGTGAGATGGCGGGGAAGCTGTTGTCGGGCACCGGCGGGTTCTTCTACGCGGCCGAGTCCTCGGCCAGGTCGTTCACCGACTTCGTGAGCAAGACCCATGCGGCCAACGCCGGGTTGCCCGAGGTGCTGGAAACGGGCAAGGAGCACACCTTCGTCCAGCCCGACGGCAAGAAGCTGACCTTCTTCCTGCGCACGCCGGACAACAGCTACCACGCCCCTCAGGTGTCCTCCGTGGACGGCAAGCCGGTGCCGAACTGGTCGACCACCCCGCTGGCGCAGGGCGAGCTGCTCACCTCGCCGGGTCATGACGGCCTGATCGTGTTGTCCGACAAGGCCTGTGGCAGCCGGACCGAGCTGGATTTCCGGGCTGAGCTGAAGCCAGTGGTCCGGGCCAGCCACGGCACCTGCGGTCCGGCCCAGGCCGAGGCCGCGCTGCGGGCGGCGGAGGGCCGGTGGCAGCAGGGCAAGAAGGCCGAGGCCGCGGCCAAGGGCCAGGAGGCGCTGGCCCTGCTGCGCCAGATCAGCCGGGACGACCCGCGCGCGGCGGTCAGCTTCGCGCAGTGGGCGCGCTCGCCGATCGCGAGCTACCTGGGTGACGCCGAGGCGATCTCGGTGCTGCGGGAGGCCGTCTCCGGGCACCGGATGCTCCGGCTGCGGGAGCCGGACTCGCGGGAGCACCGGGCGTACGAGGCGACCTTGGAGCTTGACTTGGGCATTCGGCTGTACAACACGGGGGAGAAGGGCCAGGGGACCGCGCACGCCAGGGTCGCGCTGGATCAGGTCCGCCAGCTCGCCGCCGAGGACAAGAAGTACGCCCCTGCCCAGGGACAGTGGGCGAACTGGCCGGTGAGCGCCTACCTGGCGGCCACCGGGCAGGGCCAGGAGGCTGTGGCGGTGCTGCGCGAGGCCAGGGAGCTCTACCGGCGACTGGTCGCGGAACAGACTGCCGACAAGGACCTGCGGCACCGGGAGACCTCGGTGCTGGTCAACCTCGGCACCCGGCTCTGGGAGACCGGCGACCGGCCAGCCGGACTGGCCGCGGTGCTGGAAGGCGTTGACCTGGCACGGAAACTGGCCACCGGGGACGAGGTCTACCGTCCGGTGCTGGCCGAGTGGCTGCTCAACCCGGCCAGCCACTACCTCGACGCCGGTGGCAGACGGCCGGAGGCACTGGCCGCGGCGAAGGAGTCGGTCACCCACTTCACCGCGCTCAACGCCACCGATCCGGCCACCTACGGGCCGAAGCTGGCCGCGGCGAAACGGCGGGTGACCGAGCTGGGCGGCTGATCAGCCCTGCGAGCAGTGCGCCGCCGTCGGATCGGGGTTGACCACCTCCCGGCGGCGGCGCAGCTCGGCCACCCCCAGGATCAGCGCGACCAGCGTGAGCAGGGCCGCGCACAGCATGGAGATGGTCAGCGCCAACGGGTAGTCGCCGGTGCTGAGGCTGATCGCGGTGTGGAAGACCGCGGCCAGCAGGGCGGTGCCCACCGCGGTGCCCAGGCGCTGCCCGGTCTGCAGCGCGCCCCCGGCGACCCCGGCCATCGAGGTGGGCACCCGCTCCAGGGTGAGCGTGGTGTTCGGCGAGATGACCATGCCGCCGCCGATCCCGCCGATGAGCAGCGGCAGCGCCACCGCCCAGCCGACCGACTCCGCGGGCGCCAGCAGGGCGAGCGCGGCCACCGCGAGCATGCAGCCCAGCACCAGGCTCAGCCCGATCACGGTCAGCCGGCGGCCCCAGCGGGCCACCAGCCGCCCGGCCACCACCGCCGAGGCCGCTGAGCCGACCGCGAACGGGGTGACCGCCAGCCCCGAGGCCAGCGGCGTGAAACCCAGGCCCTGCTGGAAGAACATGGCGAAGACCAGCCAGATGCCGGTGAACGCGCAGAAGTACACCGCGCCCAGGGTGGCGCCGCTGGCGAAGCCGGGGGTGCTGGTGAACAGCCGCAGGTCCAGCAGCGGCGCCCGGTCCAGGCGCACCAGGCGGCGCTCCCACCAGACGAACCCCGCGCCCAGGGCGACCGCGAGCAGGAACAGCCACCACACCGTGCCCAGCCCGCCCTGCTCGGCTTCCAGGATCGGGAACAGCACGCACACCACGGCCAGCCCGAGCAGCAGCGCGCCGGTGAAGTCCAGCTCCCGGCCGATCCCGCGCAGGCTCGCCCGCGACTTGGGCAGCAGGCGCGCGGCCAGGCCCAGTGCCAGCACGCCGATCGGGACGTTGACGTAGAACACCCAGCGCCAGCCCTCCGGATCGCCGAACACGGCCAGGATGACCCCGCCCAGGATCGGCCCGACAGCGGTGGAGATGCCGACCACCGCGCCGAACATGCCGAACGCCTTGCCGCGTTCCGGGCCGCTGAACAGCTCCTGGATCAGGCCGGTGTTCTGCGGGGTGAGCAGCCCGCCGGTCATGCCCTGCAACAGCCGGGCCACGATCAGCAGCTCCGGTCCTGGCGCGGCCCCGGCCAGCGCGCTGGTCAGCACGAAGCCGGTGAGCGCGATCAGGAACATCCGCCGCCGCCCCAGCGCGTCACCCAGCCTGCCGCCGAAGACCAGCACCAGGCCGAAGGTGAGCGCGTAGCCGGAGATCACCCACTGCACGCCGCCCGCGGAGGCGCCCAGGTCACGCTGGATGGAGGGCAGGGCCACGTTCACGATGCTCACGTCCAGCAACACCATGAACCCGGCGGTCAGCGTGACGGCAAGCGCCTTCCAGCGGCGCGGATCCGGGGGGCTGTTCTGCTGCGCGGATGAGGTCACCCGGACATCCTCGCGCGAATGCGACCGGTCGGCACGTTCGGGAAACAGCTGGTGCGCCTGAGGTCGCGCACTTTGTTGGGGTCAGAATTTCCGCGTGCCGGCCAGGGCATTTTCTCCGCCGCCGCCGGAAGCGATTCCTTTCACCCCGCGGCGAACCCGCGCAGGTAGGCCAGCGCGCCTTGCAGCGCGGCCAGCTGCGGCTGAAGCTGGACGGGACCGCGAGGGGCGGGCACGCGGTGGTCAGGCGGGTGGGCGGCGACCGGGTCAGCGTGGTGGTGAAGCTGGACTGAGCAGTCCACGCCGGAAGCCCTCGGCGACCGCGGCGGCCCGGTCCCGGACACCGAGCTTGGCGTAGATGTGCTGGAGGTGGGTCTTGACCGTGGCCTCGCTGAGGAACAGCCGCCGCGCCGCCTCCCGGTTGTTGACTCCCGCGGCGACCAGCTCCAGCACCTCCACCTCACGGGGACTCAGCGGCTCCTCCTCGGGCTTGGGCGCGCGCAGGCGGCCCAGCACCAGGGCGGCCACCGCGGGGGAGAGCACCGACTCGCCGCGGGCGGCGGCCTCCACCGCGCGGAAGAGGTCCGCGCGCGGGGTGTCCTTGAGCAGGTAGCCGGTGGCGCCGGCCTCGATCGCGGGCAGCACGTCGTGGTCGGCGTCGTAGGTGGTCAGCACCAGCACGTGCGCGGTGCTGCCGCACTCGCGCAGGGCCCGGATCGCGGCCACCCCGCCCATGCCGGGCATGCGCAGGTCCATCAGGATCACTCGGGGCAGCAAGGCTTGGGCCAGGGTGACCGCCTCCGCGCCGTCGGCGGCCTCGCCGAGCACGGTGAACCGGGCGTCCCCGGCGAACATGCCGCGCAGCCCGTCCCGGACCACCGGGTGGTCGTCCACGATCAGCAGAGTGATCGGCTCAGACATCCCGCACCCCCACCGCCGGGACGGTGGCGCTGACCGCGGTGCCCGCGCCCGGTTCCGACTCGATCACCAGCGTGCCGGCCAGCCGGTCCACCCGCTGCCGCATCCCGCGCAGGCCGTAGCCAGACTCGTCCACTGTGGACTGGTTGAAGCCGCGGCCGTCGTCGCGCACGTCCAGGCTCACCACATCCTCCATATAGGACAGTGTCACGCCCGCCCTGCCGGCCCCGGCGTGCTTGCCGACGTTGGCCAGGGCTTCCTGGGCGATGCGCAGCAGACTGCCCTCGATCTCCGGGTGCAGCGGCCGCACCGGGCCGGTGGCGGTGAAGTGGGCCGGGATGCCGGTGACGGCGGACCAGCGTTCGGTGACCTCGGTCAGCGCGGTGCCGAGCCCGGCTTCGGCCAGGGGGTGCGGGTTGAGGGCGGCCACGGAGCGGCGGGCCTCGGCCAGGTTCTCCCTGGCGAGCTCGGCGGCGGTGCTGAGGTGGCGCGACCAGCGGGGCGCGGCGCCGGGTTCGGTCGCGGCCTGTTCGGCGGCCTGGAGCTGGGTGATGATGCCGGTCAGGCCCTGGGCCAGGGTGTCGTGGATCTCCCTGGCCAGCCGCTGCCGCTCCGCCCGCACCCCGGCCTCGTGCGCCTGCTCCAGCAGCCGGGCCTGGAGCTCGGCGTTGTCGGCCATGCTGCGTTCCAGCCGCCGGTTCGCCTCGGCGAGCTCCTCCACCATGGTCAGCCGCTGGGCGCTGCGCGCGTTGATCACATCGCCAAAAGTGCTGAACAGCACCACCATCAGCACGATCGCGGTCCACAGCAGCACGAACACCAGCCAGGCCGACGGCGAGTCCGGCAGGCCCCGGCTCAGCGAGCCCATGGCCAGGAACGCGGCCGCGGCCACCCCGGCGTACTTCCACCGGCCGGGCAGCAGGTGCCAGGCGTGCACGTAGCAGGTGAAGGCGAACAGGCCGCCGTACCACTCCCCGCGCGAACCCAGCAGCGCCATCAGCACCAGCAGCCCGGCGAAGTAGACCGCCATCAGGCCGGAACGCTCGGCCCAGGCCGGGTGCAGGGTGACCCACCAGGCGATCCAGGCCGCGGTCAGCACGGCCAGCGCGAGGGTGACGGGCAGCTCGGCCGGGTCGGCGCGCAGCGCGCTGAGCGCGGTGGCCACCAGGAGCAGGAGGTAGGGCACGGCCTGGGTGCGGCGCAGCACCCGCCGCTCCCACGCATCCAGCTCCCGATGACTCAGACCCACCGGAACAACCTAGCCGCCAACACCCCCGCGATCAGCGCGAACACCCCCATCGCGAGCAGCTGACCCACGCCCGGCGCGCCACCGGCCCAGGTGGTGGCCACGGTCTGGATGGTGGCGCCCAGCGGGGAGTGACGGCCGATCGCGGCCAGCCAGTCGGGCATCTTCTCCCAGGGCATCCAGAACCCGGCCAGGAACATCTGCGGGAAGAAGGACAGCGGCCCCAGCCCGCCCGCGGCCTTGGCGTTGGGCGCCAGCGCGGCGACCAGCAGCCCGATGGAGAACAACGCGGCGATGCCCAGCGCCAGGGACAACGCCAGCCCGAGCGGGTTCCGCGGCGCGGGCAGGTCAAGCGCGAGCACCCCGGCCACCGCGACCAGCCCCGTGGCCAGCACCGCGATCCCGGCCTGCACCAGCAACTGCGCGCTGAGCAGGGTGGCCGGGCTGACCGGGGTGGTGGCGAGGCGGCGCAGCACACCGCGTTCCCGGTAGGCGGCGAGCACCGAGGGCAGGGTGAACAGGCCGAGCATGCCCAGCGCGATGCTGACGGCAAGGGCGGGCAGGAAGGTCTGTTGGGCGCGCAGGCCACCGTCGGGCGGGAGTGCGCCGCCGGAGAGGCCGAAGACGAGCATCAGGCCGACCGGGAGGGCGGCGACGACGAAGACGCCGGCCGGGTCGCGCAGGAAGAGGCGCAGCTCGGTGGCGGCGAAGGCGCGGATGGGGCTCATCGGGGCTCCAGGGCGGGGGAAGTGGCGGGGGTGGGGGTGCGAGAGGTGGCGGGCGAGGTGGACGAGGGTGGGCGGCTGGCACGGCGGAGGTGGGCGAGGGTGGGCGGCTGGCACGGCGGAGGTGGGCGAGGGTGGCGCGGCGGGGGCAGAAGCGGCGAGCGCGGCGGTCGGGGTTGGTGCGGCGGAGGCACGGGCGGCTGGGACTGGCGTGGCAGGGATCGGCGAGGCTGGCGCGGCGGGGGCAGCGGGGGTGGAAGTGGCGGAGGTAGGCGCGGCGGGCGAGGTGGGCGGGGCCGGGGTGGCTGGCACGGCGGGGGTGGGCGAGGGTGGCGCGGAGGTGGTGGGGGTGGCTGGCGTGGCGGGAGCGGGCGTGGCCGGGGCGGCTGGCGAGGCAGGGGTAGGCGCGGTTGGTGTGGCGGTGGGCGTTCCTGGGATGGCGCTGGTGGGGGCGGGGCTGGCCGGACGGGTGGCGGCGCGGGTGCCGATGGTCTTGGCGGGGCTGGCGGGGCTGGTCATGCGGCGGCCTCGGGCTCGGGATCGGTGAGGCGGTGGCCGGTGAGGGTGAGGAAGGCGTCGTCCAGGGTGGCGCGTTCCAGGCGGAGGTCGATCGGGATCACCTGTTGGGCGGCCAGGGCGGCGGTCAAGGCGTGCAACAGGTTGCCGCGGCCGGTGACGGTGACCTCCGGGCCGTCCTGGCGTACCGCGCGCACCTCCGGCAGGGTGGTCAGCGGGTGTGGGTCCAGTGGCGCGGAGGGGCGGAACCGCACGGTCTGCTCACTGTCCACTGTGGACATTAGTCCGGCCGGAGTGTCGATCGCGGCGACCCGGCCGGCGTCCAGCACCGCGATCCGGTCGCAGAGCCGTTCCGCCTCGGTCATGAAGTGGGTGACCAGCAGCACCGTGACGCCCCGGTCCCGGATGCCTTCGATCAGCGCCCAGGTGTCCTTGCGCGCCTGGGGGTCCAGGCCGGTGGTGAGCTCGTCCAGGATGGCGATCTCCGGGTTGCCGATCAGGGCCAGGGCGATGGACAGGCGTTGTTGCTGGCCGCCGGAGAGCTTCTCGAAGCGGGTGTTCGCCTGCTTGGTCAGGCTCAGTTCGGCGAGCAATGGCCGCCAGGGGACGGGATCGGGGTAGAAGGTGGCGTAGAGCTGGAGCGCCTCCCGGACGGTGATCCGGTCGGGCAGGCGGCACTGCTGGAGCTGGGCGCCGACCTTGGCGCGCAGGGCGGGGCCGTCGTGCTGGGGATCCAGGCCCAGTACGGAGATCCGGCCGCGGTCGGGGCGGCGCAGGCCCTCCACGCACTCCACCGTGGTGGTCTTGCCCGCGCCGTTGCGGCCGACGATGCCGAAGATCTCGCCGCGCTCGACGGTGAAGGACACCTCGGCCACGGCCACGTGGTTCCGGTAGCGCTTGTGCAGGGAGTCGACCTCGATGACTGGCATGGGATGAGCTTGTCCTGTGCCAGTGCGGCACGGCATCACTCGGATCGGTGGACCGGGAGGGCGGCTGGTTGACCGGAAATCAGCTGATCGGTTGATGCGCCAGGCCGTACAGTCGGTGGGGTGGGGGCGAGACTGGCGATCATCGGCGCGGGTCCGGCGGGACTGGCCACGGCACGGGCGGCGCGGGCGGCCGGGCTGGAGCCGGTGCTGTTCGAGCGGGCGACCGAGCTGGGCGGGGTGTGGCGGCCGGGCGACGGCGCGGCCTGGGCCGGTATGACGACCAACCTCTCGCACCAGCTGTGCTCGTTCTCCGAGCAGGTCTGGCCGGAGCGGACCCGGGACTTCCCGTTCCAGGGCGAGGTGCACGGGTACCTGTCCGCCTACGCGAGTGGGCTCGGTCCGCGCTATGGCTGCGCGGTCACCGAGGTCGCGCCCTCGGGTGACGGCTGGGCGGTGACCTGGACCGAGGCGGGGCGGGAGCACCGCGAGGTCTTCGCCGCGGCGGTGCTCGCCGCCGGGGTGTTCTCCCGGCCCTGGACGCCCGATCTGCCGGGGAGATTTGGCGGGGAGTCACTGCACAGCAGCCGGTACCGCGGCGCGGAACGGTTCGCGGGCAAGCGGGTCGCGGTGGTCGGGATGTCCTTCAGCGGCACCGAGATCGCGGCTGAGCTGGCCGGGGCGGGGGTGGCGACCACGGCGGTGACCGGCAGGCCGTTCTGGATCCTGCCGCGCTACGAGGACGGCGTGCCGCGCGACCTGCGTGGCATGACCCGCCACCGTCAGCAGGAGCGGACCCGGTTGCCGAGGGCGGCGGCCAACCGGGCGGCGAACACCCGCTACGACGCCCTGGGCGGCAACCCGGGCCGGTTCGACTCCCGGCTCGCCCTGGACCCGTCCTCGGCCGAGCCGCCGCACCTGGTCACCTCCGACCGGCTGCCCGGCCTGCTCACCGACGGCGCGCTGCGGATCGCGGTCGGCCAGGTGACCGCGTTGTCGCCCAATGGTTTGGTGCTCGTCGATGGGTCCACTGTGGACTGTGACGCGGTGGTCTGGTGCACCGGGTACCGGCCCGAGCTGCCGTTGCCCGCGCCGCTGCTGGCGGAGATCTCCTTCGCCGATGACTGGTTGCAGCCGATCCTGTTGCACGGCTGCACCTTCCACCCCGCGCTGCCCGGACTGGCCTTCGTCGGAGTGTACCGCGGACCGTTCTTCGCGGTGATCGAGCTCCAGGCCCGCTGGGCGGTCGAGGTGCTCTCCGGCGCGATGCCGCCGCCCGCGCAGGCGGTGATGCGGGCCGGGATCCAGGCGGAGCTGGACATCCGGCAGGCCCGGCCGCGACCGCAGTTCCCGCACGGCGACTACGTGGGCTTCGCTGATCGGCTGGCCGAGGAGTTCGGCGTGCTGCCCTCGCTGGATCCGGCGGGGGAGTGGTACGAGCAGCTCTGGCACGGGCCGGTGGTCGCCGGGCACTACCGGCTCAGTGGCCCTGGCGCGAACCCGGAGCTGGCGGCGCGGCAGTTACGATCAGCGTGGGAACGGATCGGGAGGAGGCCGGGGTGAACGTCAGCGCGCAGCAGCTGTTCGCCGCGCTGCCCGGCGAATGGCGGTTCAGCCGGGTGATCACCGGGCAGGGCACCGCGAGCGGCCTCGCCCGATTCCGGCCCGCCGGGTCAGGGGAGCTGCACTACCGCGAGGACGGCACCCTAACCCTGGACACCGGCTACACCGGGCCCGCCTACCGCGAGTACCGCTACCGGCTGGACGGCGAGGCGCTCCAGGTCTGCTTCCCGGACGGCCGGATCATGCACACCCTGCGCCCGGACGCCGAGGCGGCCACCCACCTGTGCGGCGCGGACGTCTACACCGGCCACTACCGGCTGGCCGACCCGGACACCTTCCACATCTCCTACGAGGTGGCCGGGCCGCACAAGGACTTCACCATCGCCACCGTGTTCCGCCGGGTCACCGGCTGAGCCTGCGCCGCACCTCCTTGGCCGCCAGGTACTCGGCCACATCGGAGTAGCGCTCGGACTGGTTGGCGAACTCCACGTAGGCCTTGGCCCGCACCAGCCAGTCCACTGTGGACGGACGAACCTGGGCAAGGGCCTGTTCCAGGTGCGCCATCCGCAGCGGCGGCTCCGCGCCGGTGCGCAGCGCCTCGTCGATCACCGCGTCGATCGCACGCTCGGTGACCGCGCGCAGGTCCGCGCCGCTGAACAGCGCGGTCGGCTCGGCCAGCCTGCCGGGGTCCACGCCTTCGGTGGGCGCGGCGGCCAGCAGCACGCGCAGGATCTCCGCACGGGCCGGGGCATCTGGCGGCGGCACGAACACCACCCGGTCGAACCGGCCCGGCCGCAGCATCGCCTCGTCCACGTCCCACGGCGCGTTGGTGGCGGCCAGCACCAGCACCCCGTCGTTGTCCGAGCCGATCGCGTCCAGCTCCTGCAACAGCACGTCCACCAGGCGGCGGGCGTCCGAGCCGTGATGCTTGTGCCGGGCGAAGGCCAGCGCGTCCAGCTCGTCCAGGAACAGCACGCAGGGCGCCTGGGCGCGGGCGGTCTCGAAGGCGGCGTGCAGGTTCTGCTCGGACACCCCGAGGTAGGGGTCCATCACGTCCTCGATCCGGACGTTGACGAACGGCAGCCCGCACTCCCCGGCGGTGGCGCGGGCCATCATGGTCTTGCCGCAGCCGGGCGGCCCGTACAGCAGCACGCCGCCACCGGTGCGGCGGCCGTACTTGGCGTAGAGCTCCGGCCGGGACAGCGGCAGGATGATCATGCGGTGGATCAGCTGCTTGACCTCGGTCATGCCGCCGATCTGGTCGAAGGTCAGCGTTTCCGCCCGCGCCGCCGGACCCTCCGGCCGCTCGCCGGCCCGCCCCTCGGCGGTGACCCTGATCGCGCCGCGCGCGGTGAGCAGCTCGTCGACCAGCCGCTGGAGCTTGCCGACGCCCTCCACGATCCCGGCCTGCCTGGCGTGTTCCAGGCAGGCGCGCAGCAGCGGCAGCCGCTGCTCGCTGGCGGCCAGCTCGCCGATGTGCACCAGCGACTCGGTGAGGTCGGCGTCGTGGTGCAGCAGCCAGTCGTACTCATCCAGCGCCGCCGCGGTCTGACCGGCGCCGGCCAGTTCCTCGGCCAGCATCAGCCGCAGCATGGGGTCATCCGGGCTGGCCGCGACCGCGCGGCGCAGCGACTCGATCCGGTGCTCGCTCATCGGTTTCGCTCCAGCCAGCGGCGCACCAGCGGCGGCGCCACCCACGAGTAGACGCAGTACAGGACCCAGATCACGGTCAGCCCGAGGGCCAGCGGCAGCAACCCGGCCGCGCGCAGGCCCAGCAGCACCAGGACGAAGCCCAGCCACAGCTTCATCGGCCCGATCCGGTACATCAGCCGCAGTGGCCGCAGCGCCGGGTGCGCGGCCACCCTGGCCTCGCGGGCGGCCGCGACGTAGGCGGCGTTGCCGGGTTCGGCGGCCGCGGCCGCCCGGAAGGACTGGTACGCCTGGTCGACGTCCCCGGTCTGGGCCGCGGCGTTGCCGTGCATGGCCCGCGCCGCGGTGGAGTCCGGGTCCTGCGCCAGGGTGTCCGCGCTGTGCCGCACCGCCTCGGCGTCCTGGCCGCGGGCCAGCGCGATCATCGCCCGGACCTGGCCGACCGCCTCCAGGTGCGGATCATGGTGTGCGGCCCGCGCGACCAGCCGCTCCGCCTTGTCCACCTGGCCTGCGGACAGGCACAGCCGCGCGTAGTCGCAGAGCAGCTGCGGCTGTTCCGGGTCCTGGTGCAGCGCGGCCAGCAGCGCCTCCTCGGCCTCCGGCCAGCGACCCAGCTCGTGCCGGGTGTTGCCGAGCACCTGCAGCAGCGGCAGGTCCGGCCCGAACCGGCTGATGCCGTCCGCGGCGACCCGGGCCGCCTCCTCGTTGCGGTCCAGCATCCACAGCGCGCTGGCCCGGAACACCGTGGCCGGGTAGCCGACCGCGTCCTCACCGGGCAGCTGGGCCAGCGCGTCGAGCGCGCGCTCGGGCTGGCGCACCGACATCCAGTGCCGCACCAGCGCGAAGGTCTCCTCGCTCATGCCGTCCACACCACCACGGCCACCAGCAGCGCCTCCGGGATGCCGCAGCCGAGCACCGCGCCGAAGCCGGGCCCCCACAGCCGGGCGTGCTCGCCGCCGCGCAGCTGGAACACCCGCTCCGCGGTGTGCTGCAAGCGGGCCTGGGCGAAGTAGCCGAGCAGCGCCACCGCGCGGATGATCAGCCGCAGCGCGTTGAGCGCCACCAGGTCCGCGATCAGGTGCGCCAGCACCAGCTCCGCGGCCAGCGCCACCCCACCGATCAGCAGCACCAGCCGCCGCTCGCGGGCGGCCATGCCCAGCTTGCCGGAGTTGAGAAAGGCGATGGTGGTGACCGCCAGCACGCCGCCGAAGAACGCGACATAGGCCTGGCTGCTCACCCGCCACGGCCGTGCGGTCCCGGCTGACGTGCGAATCGTCGGCCGGAGAAGATCGTCGGACACCCTGCCCCCTCCAGTTCCGCCGAAAGCGTAGTCGACGGCTCTACCCTGTTCCGGTGACGCGGCGAAGTGCGGGCATCCTGGTCCACCGCAGGGGCCAGAACGGGGTGGAAGTCCTGCTCGGACACATGGGCGGCCCGTTCTGGTCGAGCAAGGACGAGGCGGCCTGGTCCATCCCCAAGGGCGAGCACACCGAGGACGAGGCGCCGGAGGCCGCGGCCCGGCGGGAGTTCCTGGAGGAGCTCGGGCTACCCGCGCCGGAAGGGGAGCTGCTACCGCTCGGACAGGCGCGGCAGTCGGCGAAGGTGGTCGCGGTGTGGGCGGTGGAGGGCTCGGTCGACCTGGAGCGGGTGGGGCCGGGGACCTTCCGGATGGAGTGGCCGCCGCGGTCGGGGAAGTTCGCGGAGTTCCCGGAGCTGGACCGGGTGGCGTGGTTCGACCTGGAGACCGCGGCGGTGAAACTGGTCAAGGGACAGCGGGTGTTCCTGGCGCGGTTGGCCGAACTGCTGGGCTGAACGGCAGCTTGCTGTCACGAGTTGGCCAAAACGGGGAGGGCTCCCCAGGCTGGTGCCGACAATCAGTGACGGCAACAGCCCGATCCGCGACGGAGGAGCCCGATGGACTACCCGACACTCCCGGTGCCGGAGCCAGCCCCCGCGCCGGAACCGGGCTGGGCGCCGGAGCCGCCGCCCCCGCCGCGGCCGCAGGACCCGTTGGCGGTGGCGCTGGGCAACGCCTCCCTGTTGAGCGTCGGCTACTTCCTGATGCGCAGGGCCGGGCTCGGCGTGCTCACCCTGCTGGTCACCTTGACCCTGGTCGCGGTGCAGACCTGGACGGTCCGGGAGACCTGGCTGGAGCTCACGCTGCTCGGCTGGTGGCTGTTGCTGATCTGGCACGGCTGGTTCCTGGCCCGCCGCGCCGAGCAGGCGGTCCGCAAGGGGCAGCGGCTGTGGGCGCTGGCGACCGCGCTGGTGGTGCTGCTGGTGGTCGGGTTGCTGCGGTTGGACGCGGCCGGGATCGAGCGGGAGGTCACCGCGGCCAGGGAACGCGGGGACTGCGGGCAGGCGTTGTCCGCGCTGGAGGAGGTCGGGTTCGGGCACCGGGTGGCGGACGCGCCGTTGACCGTGCGCGGGGAGCAGACCGCGGATGCCTGTCAGCGGTTGCGGCGTTCCGCTGACAAGCTCACCGCGGCGCTGACCGGGAACACCGAGGCGCTCAAGGCCGGGTTCGACGAGCTGGCCAACGTGCTGGCCAACCTGCCTGGCCACGAGAAGATGACCGACACCGTGCTCAACGCCTTCCTCGGCGGCCTGCCCGCGAAGAGCCCCTGCCACACCGTGGTGGTCACCACCTGGCTGCGGCAGCGGCAGGCCACCAAGAACACCCTGGACCGCGCCGCCGAGGTGGTCGGCAAGCACGCGCCGCTCGCGCTGGCCGAGTGCGGGGACCTGATCATGGACGGCAAGCAGTGGGAGCAGGCCAAGGCGCAGTACCAGCAGCTGATCGACCAGTACCCCGGCCACGAGCTCACCGGCCGGGCCGAGGAGGGCGTGCGCAAGGCGACCCTGGCCATCGAGCTGGACAACGTGCGCCGCCTGCTGCGCGGCTCCAAGTCCGCCTACTGCGCCAGCCCCGCGCAGTACAGCGCGGCCCCGCCCTACGGCAAGGGCACCAACCGGGCGATCATGGCCGGTGAGGGCGAGTACACCGGCAGGCTGCCCGGCGAGTGGAAGACCGAGGACCCCACCCAGGCGGTGCTGGTGGTCTGCGCGGGCAAGAAGGAGTACGGCGCGATGGTGCGCAGCTGCCTGTACCAGAACAAGCTGCTGCCCCGAGTCCCGCACAGCGTGGCCTTCCACAAGATCGCCATCCCGGTGCGGGCCTACGAGCTGCGCACCGGCAAGCGGGTGGTGGACGCCAAGGTGGAGGTCGGCGGCTCGGTCTGCCCCAGGGTGCTGCACTACCGGACCTTCCTCGCCGACGGCCCGCCGCCCTCGCAGGTCTACGTCACCGAGTCCGACAAGGAAGTGCACGCCGCCTTCGGCTGGTTCATCAACCAGTGACCCGCCGGGCCAGCAGCCAGTCCACCAGCACCGTCAGCCCGAGCCCGAGGCCGCCGACCAGGCCGAGCGGGATGGTCTCCAGGCCGCGGGCCAGCCCGAGCAGGTCGACCGGCAGCCACAGCAGCACCGACAGCGCCGCCGCGGCCGGGGCGATCACCAGCGCCCAGCCGCGGCGGCCCGCCGGGGTCGCGGTGCGCGGGGTGACCGTGGGCGTGGCGGCGGCCAGCGCCCAGCACAGCAGCCACAGCACGGCCAGGGCCAGCGCGCCGAGCACGGTCACCCACAGCCAGACGGTGTCCGCGAACAGCCCCACCAGCACCGTGGTGACCAGGGGTGCGGCCGCGAAGCCGCCGAGCAGCACGGCCAGGGCGAGGCGGGCGTAGAGCGGGATGTGCCGCGCGGGGTCAGCCATTGAGGTAGGCCAGCACCGCGAGCACCCTGCGGTTGTCGTCCTCGGCCGGCAGCAGGCCGAGTTTGCTGAAGATGTTGTTGGTGTGCTTGGAGACCGCCTTCTCGGTGATGAACAACCGGGCGGCCACGGCGGCGTTGGACCGGCCTTCGGCCATCAGGCTGAGCACCTCGCGCTCGCGCGGGGTGAGCGCGGTGACCGGCTTGTCCCTGGCGTGCCTGGCCAGCAGCTGGGCGATCACGTCCGGGTCCATCGCGGTGCCGCCGGCGGCGACCCGCTTGACCGCGTCCACGAACTGCCCGACGTCGGCCACCCGGTCCTTGAGCAGGTAGCCGACGCCGCCGGCGGAGTCCGACAGCAGCTCACGGGCGTAGAGCTGCTCGACGTACTGGGACAGGATCAGCACCGGCAGGCCCGGCAGCCTGCGCCGGGCCTCGATGGCGGCGCGGAGGCCCTCGTCAGTGAACGTCGGTGGCAGTCGCACATCGCAGACCGCCACGTCCGGTCGATGCCTGACGAGGGCTTCCAGCAGGTCACGGCCGTTGTCCACGGCGGCGACCACCTCGAAGTCGTGCGCCTGGAGCAGCCTGATCAGGCCGTCGCGGAGCAGGACGAGGTCTTCAGCGATGACGACACGCACGGGGCCATTCTGGATCACCGCCCCGCCGGGCCGAGATGGAACACCGCAAACTCGTCCAAAGACAGCTCTTCCGCGTCGCCGCCGACCGCCCTGCGCAGCCCGACCCAGCTGTCCCCGGAGCTGGACGCGGTGAACTCCACGGTGTGCGTGCCGGGCTCGGCGCGGGCCGGCAGCGGGGTCACCGTGACGTCCTTCGGCTTGCCGTCGGCTGGGTCCTCGCCGACCACCCAGCTGTAGGCGCCGCCCGCGGCCGCGTACTTGAAGCTCACCCGGTAGCGGTGGCCC
Source organism: Crossiella sp. NPDC003009 (assembly GCF_053591555.1). Lineage (NCBI taxonomy): Bacteria > Bacillati > Actinomycetota > Actinomycetes > Pseudonocardiales > Pseudonocardiaceae > Crossiella > Crossiella sp. NPDC003009. The sequence continues at coordinate 88,716 of NZ_JBSFUA010000023.1, forward strand.
GGCTCGAAGCGGACCGTGGCCGGGGTGGTCCGGTAGACCAGGTGCGCGGCGTACTCGAAGGACTTCAGGCTCCAGTCGCCCTCGATCACGTCGTCGACCGCCTTGCCGTGCCAGCCGCGCTGGGTGAACGGGGCGTGCTTCTCGGCCAGGTGGGTGCGGGCGTCGGTGGGCGCGATCTCGCCGCCGGGCACGAACGGGCCCCAGCCCTGGTCGACCCGCTCGAAGTCCCAGCGGCTGCCGGGGTCGGGAGCGGGGGTGACGCGCAGGTCGTCGATCCGGACCGCCGCGTCACCGTCGCCGACCCGGACACCGACCTCGGTGCCGCCGGTGCTGGTGAAGAACACTCGGACCCGCTGTGATTTTGTGCCCTTCTTCTCCTCGGAGGCCACGATGTTGGTCACGGTGGAGCGGTCCAGCCGGGTCTCCTTGCCGCCGGCGAACACGGTGACCGGCCTGGACTTGCCGGGCTCGACCTCCACCATCAGCGAGGCCGCGTACTGACCCGGCGGCAGCTGCACCCGCTGGCTCAGGCCGGCCGATCCGCCGCGCACCACGGCTTCCCGCTGCCCGCGGTCGTTGGTCTCGACCGTGACCGCGCCGCTGTGCCGCCAGCCGGTGAGGTCGCCGGAGTCGAAGCCGGGGTTCGCGGTCGGCGTGCCCTCGCCGTAGCCCATCTTGGGCGCGGGCGCGGGGGTCTGCGCGGTGACCAGGTACGGGGTGCGCGCGTCGGCGGTGATGGTCACCTTCCCGTCGCGCACCGGCAGCGCGCCGACGTGCGCACGGCCATCGTCGGTGAGCCGGTACAGCTGGAGGCTGGGCCACTTGGCGAGTGCGGGCGGCAGGGCCCAGGTGCTGGTGCCACCAGTGGGATTCCAGTGGTAGGCCTTGTCCGGCGCGGCAGGCGACCAGGGCAGCAGATAGGCGCCGTCGTCATAGATCAGCCTTCCGTCCTGGTGGAACTGGCGTTTGCCGCCGGGCGCGGTCACCTTGAGCCCGCCGTCCAGCACAGCCTCCACAGTGGACAGTCGCTGCACCGGGAAGTGCTGGAGGTACTTGGTGGGCAGGTTCTGCTCGAAGGTGTTGGCCAGGAACGCCCGGTAGTCGGTCTCGCCGGTCCAGCCCTCGAACTCCACGATCCGCGCGCCCATCAGCAGCGGGTGGTGCACGAAGACGTCCTTCTGGTGGTTGCGGGCCAGTCGGATGATGGTGGAGTTGATGCCGCGGTGGGTCTCACTGCTGTAGTCGATGTCGGTGGCCCAGTGCGTCCACAGCGTCTCCCGCTCCAGCCGGTGCGACCACTCGGTGGCCATCTCCCAGCCCAGCTGCCGCACCTCGCGCTGCAACCGGTCCGCGGTCCAGCCGGTCTCCCGGAACACGTCGAAGTACAGGAAGTCCAAGCCGCCCTTGGTCTCCCGCTGGAGCTGGGCCAGCCTGCGCTGGAGGTCGCCGGAGGTCAGGTCGCGGCGCTGGTTGATCCGGTAGGACTGGTCCATCCAGGCCCACTGCTTGTTGTTCTTGTCCACCAGCGTCTCGGAGAAGGCCTTCGCCTCCGGGTAGGACTCGGTCGCGTTGACGTGCACGCCGAAGTCGGCGTTCCAGCGCTTTCCCTTTTCCAACAGGGTGTTCAGCCCGCGCAGGCCGCCTGCTCGCTCGTTGTAGTGGCCGCCGTAGTCCGGGTGCGCGGCGTCGTGGCCCTCGGACTGGTAGCCCTTGAGCAGCACGAACTGGCCGAGGCCGTCGGTGGCCAGGTTGACCCGCTTGGTGTCGTCCAGGGTGCGGGTGAACGGGTGCGTGGCCGAGGAGGCGATGTTGAACGGGATCCGCTGCACCACCCGGTCCTTGGTCCGCTGCCAGCCTTGGGGCTGCCACATGATGTCCCGGAAGGCGATCGCCGCGTCCTGCCAGTCCAGCACGCCGTCGCCGTTGCGCTCCCCGGTCAGCGTGACCTTGGCCCAGGGCGCGGGCTCGGTGTCCGGCGCGCCCTTGGCCCGGTGCGTCCACCGTCCACTCCAGACACTCACCGCGGGCCCGTCCGCGGTGGCCCTGGCCTGCCGCCAGATCCGGCCGTTCTCATCCGCGCCCGGACCGCCGTCCTGGTCGTAGGTGGAGTTGGTCTCGATGGCGGCGGCCAGCTTGCCGGTGCTGACCATGCCGTAGGCCGAGCCCTGCGGCTGCGCGTCCGGCGGGGTGGCGGCGTTGACCGGGTAGATCCGGTCGCCATTGCCGTTCTTGTTCAGCTCCACCCTGGCCGCGGCCACCTGCGCGGCCGGGTCGGCGGCGCGCACGGTGAGCAGGTCGTGGCCGGGGATGTCGATGGTGCCCACCCGGAAGGCCTGGGTGTCGCGCACCTGGTCGATCCGGAAGGTCACGGTACGCCCATGGAGAGCCAGGCTGGCCGCCAGACGCACACCGGGCAGGTCGGGGAAGGTCAGCGCGTAGCGCACCGCGCCACCGGCCGGGCGGGCGGCGGCGCTGGTCCGGTACTCGGTTCCGTTGAGCCGCAGCGAGGTCAGCGGCGCGGACCGGCCGTGCAGCACCGCGCCGGAGCGGCGGTCGGTGTAGCTGACCACCCGGGGGAACTCCGCGCCCACGGCCACGCTCAGCTCGGCCGAGCGCAGGGTCAGCTCGGGTTGGGCGGCAGCCGGTAGCGCGGGGGCGAGCAGGGTCAGGGCGGCGGCTAACACCACGGGGGACAGGCGGGTCGACACGGGCACCTCCACGATCGACTGCGCGAATGTGCTTGTTCTATGGCGCTAAACATCATTAGTCAACACTCAATCAATCAGGACTGAACAAAGCCGGGTCGGGACATGTGTACTGGCCAACGCTGGACAAAGCACTCTTACCTGCGCAAACGCCAGAAAATACGGTGGGTGCCATGAACGAGGCAGTCCAGCTGACCGCGGTGACCAAGGCCTACGGGCCGGTCCGCGCGGTCAACGGCGTCGACCTGACGGTGCCCACGGGGCAGACGGTGGCGCTGCTCGGCCCCAACGGCGCCGGGAAGTCGACCACGATCAACCTGATGCTCGGCCTGCTGGTCCCGGACTCCGGGCAGGTCAGGTTGTTCGGCGGCACCCCGGAGTCGGCGATCAGAGCCGGCCGGGTCGGCGTGCTGCCTCAGGATGCCAAGCTCATCCCGCGGGTCACCGTGGGCGAGCTTGTCGACTTCGTCCGGCGTAGCTATCCCTCTCCGCTGCCGCTGGCCGAAGTGCTGGGACTCGCCGGGCTCACCGACCTGGCCGCGCGCAAGGCCGACGCCCTGTCCGGGGGGCAGGCGCGTCGGGTGCAGTTCGCGCTGGCCATGGCCGGTGACCCGGAGCTGGTGGTGCTCGACGAACCCACCACCGCGCTTGACGTCGAGCACCGCCGCGAGTTCTGGTCCTACCTGCGGGCCTTCGCCGCCCGCGGCCGGACCGTGCTGTTCTCCAGCCACTACCTGGAGGAGGTGCAGGAGAACGCCGACCGGGTGGTGGTGATCTCGGCGGGCCGCACGCTGGCCGATGCCACCCCGGCCGAGCTGCGCCGCCAGGTCGGCGGGACCACGGTCTCCCTCGACCCGCGCGGGCTCAACCCGGTCCAGCTGCACCGGCTGCCCGGGGTGCTCTCGGTGGCCATGCGTGGCGGCCGCGCCCACCTCAGCTGCGCCGACTCCGACGCCACCGTGCGCGGGCTGGCCGAACTGGGCGCGATCCACGAGCTGGAAGTGACCGGAGCCGGACTGGAGGAGGCCTTCATGGCCCTCACCGCACAAGATCGGACGGCTGTCTGATGCTGGGCTACATCCTCATCGAGTGCAAGCGGCTGGGCCGGGACACCGGGTTCCTGTTCATGAGCGTGCTCACCCCGCTGATCATGTACGTGGTGTTCAACAACCTCAACGTGGCCATCGGCCAGGAACCCAGGCACGCCGCGCTCTACACCATGATCAGCATGTCCGCCTTCGGTGCGATCAGCGGCGTGCTCAACAGCAGCGTCGGCGTCGCCGAGGACCGGGCCATGGGCTGGCTGCGGCAGCTGCGACTGACCCCGTTGTCCCCGTTGCGGATCGTGCTGGGCAGGGTGCTGATCTCGATGCTGCTGGCGCTGCCGCCGGTGCTCTCGGTCTGCCTGGCCGGGGTGCTGGTCAACGACGTGCAGCTGTCCGCGGGCCGCTGGCTGGCCGTGGTGGGCCTGCTGTGGCTGGGCACCGCGCCCTTCGCCGCGGCCGGCATCGCCGTCGGCTACCTGCTCTCGGTCCGGGTGGCCCAGCTGGCCGGCATCTTCGTCTACATCGGACTGTCGCTGCTGGGCGGCCTGTGGATGCCGCTGGCCGCATTCCCGGACTGGCTGGCCGAGCTGGCCCGCTACACCCCGACCTACCGCTACGCCGACCTGTCCTGGCGGGTGGTCTTCGAGCAGGGCCCGTCGGCGGCCGGGATCGGCATCCTGATCGGGTGGTTGGCGCTGGCCGCGGGCTTCGCGGTCTACGCATACCAGCGCGGGGGGCGGCGGGCATGATCTACGGTGCGGGGATGCGGACGAGGCCGGTGACCGATCCGATCCACGGTCAGCTGCCGCCGGTGGTGATGCTGCCCTGGCTGGCCTCCCTGCTGCTGCCCGCGCTGCGCGCCGACACCCTGGGCGCCATCGCGCTCGGGGTGTTCGCGCTGGCCTACGCGGCCGCGGTGTGGCTGCTGCTGGGCAGGCGCGGCCCGCGCTGGCCGTCCATCGCGCTGGCCGTGCTGCTCACCGCGATCGCGCTGGTGTTCGCGGTGAAGCTCGGCGAGTTCTGGTACCTGCCGATGCCGTTCGTCTTCGCGGTCTGGTCGCTGATCACCGTCGAGTACGGCGCGCCGCTGGTGAACGTGGCCGGTGTGGTGGTGGTGCACCTGCTCGGGGTGTGGGTGGGCAGCGAGGCCGCGCAGATCGTGATCGGCGCCTTCCTCACCTTCCTGGCCGGCATGCTGACCTTCGTGGTGCTGCGCCTGGGCGGCGCGTTCCGCGAGCTGGAGGCGGCCAGGGAGGAGCTGGCGCACATCGCGGTCACCAGGGAACGGCTGCGCTTCGCCAGGGACCTCCACGACCTGCTTGGACACACGCTCTCGCTGGTGGTGGTCAAGGCGGAGGCGGTGCGGCGGCTGATCCCGCGCGATCCGGCCGCGGCGGGGGAGCAGGCGGCCGATATCGAGACGGTGGGGCGGCGGGCGCTCTCGGAGGTGCGGCAGGCCGTCACCGGCTACCGCGAGCCGAGCTTGGCCGAGGAGCTGGCCGGGGCGCGGGCGGCGCTCACCGCGGCGGGGGTGGCCGCGCAGCTGCCGGAGCCGGGGGAGCTGCCGGGGGAGGTGGGCGCGCTGCTGGGCTGGGTGGTGCGGGAAGGTGTCACCAACGTGCTCCGGCACGCGCGGGCCCGGCGGTGCGTGATCGAGCTGCGGGAACTGGAGGAACGGGTGGAGCTGAGCATCACCGACGACGGGGACGGCTGGGCAGGCGGCCCAGGCAGCGGTCCGTACCAGCCGGACGGCCCGGTCGCCGAGGGCAACGGGCTGCGCGGCCTGGCCGAACGGGTGCGCGCCGCCGGCGGTGAGCTGGTCGCCCAGGGCAATGCCGCCGGGTTCACGCTGCGGGTGAGCCTGCCTGCCGGGGAGGCGTCGTGATCAGGGTGTTGCTGGCCGAGGACCAGGGCATGATGCGCGGCGCGCTGGCCCTGCTGCTCGGCCTTGAGGAGGACATCGAGGTGGTGGCCGAGGCCGCCACCGGTGACGAGGTGCTGCCCAAGGCGCTGGAGACCCGGCCGGACATCGCCGTGCTGGACATCGAGATGCCCGGCCGCAGCGGGCTGGAGGCAGCCGCTGACCTGCGCGAACAGCTACCGTCCTGCCGGATCTTGATCGTCACCACCTTCGGCCGCCCCGGCTACCTGCGCCGGGCCATGGAGGCGGGGGCCAGCGGGTTCCTGGTCAAGGACGGCCCGGTGGAGCAGCTGGCCGTCGCGATCCGCCGGGTCCTGGCCGGTGAGCAGGTCATCGACCCCGGACTGGCCGCCGCGGCGCTGCGCTCGGGCCCGAACCCGCTCACCGAGCGGGAACGCGAGCTGCTGGCCGCCGCCGCGGACGGGGCCACCGTGGCTGACCTGGCCGCCCAGCTGTTCCTGTCGGAAAGCACCGTGCGCAACTACCTGTCCTCGGCGATCCAGAAGACCGGCACCCGCAACCGGATCGAGGCGGTGCGCGCCGCGGCCGACCGCGGCTGGCTGTGAAGGATACGCAGAGTGCCTGGCCGGACACGCGAGAAGTCCGGGTTGGACGGTCCCCGAGGGGTTTCGCTTGGCCCACAACGGGAACCGCGGTTCGCGTCGCGAACGGGTCCGGACAAAGCCGGGAGATTCCTAACCGAGACCGGGCAAACCCTGGCGAAACCTGCCCGGCGCGAGTGAGAATCCGGGGAGAAGATCGGCCCCCGACCCCTGCGAGGAGCCTGGCATGACGACGGTCAGTCTGGACCACACCGCCGCGTTGACCAACAGCGCGTTCCGGACCACCGCCGCCCGTCGCGGACACTCCGCGCGCACCCCGGGTGCGGAGCGGCTGGCGCACCTGCGACACCGAGCCACCACCGTCGACGCCCTCGGCGACGGCCTGGTCGCGATGATGCACCGGCTCAAAGGCGAGGGCCGCGAGCTGTTCACCCGGGCCTGCCAGGACGGCATCGACTCGATCGAGAACCCGCCGGAGGAGCTGGTCGCGTTCTTCCGCGCGGTGGAACGCACCCCCGCCTGGGTGGACCAGCAGCGGCTGCGCCGCGGCGCGGAGGCGATCAGCCGCGGCGGCAAGCTGGCCGCGTTCACCCTGTGCGATGTCTACCTGGTGGTCGGCTTCCACTCGTTACGGGTGTGCAAGACGCTGACCTCCACCGGCCAGACCGGCAAGGCCACCAGCCGCCGGGTGCTCAACACCGCCAGCTGGTGGCTGGACGTGAGCACCCCGGGCAGCCTGGTCCGCGGCGGCGTCGGCTACGCGGCCGCGCTGCGGGTCCGCCTGGTGCACGCGCACATCCGCGACGTGCTGCTGCGCCGAGGTGACTGGGACCTGGCCGCCTGGGACCAGCCGCTCAACGACGCCCAGGCCAACCAGCTCACCCTGATGTTCTCCCTCGGCGTCATGGAGGCCACCCAGGTCCTCGGCATCCGTTACACCGCCCAGGAACGCGCCGACATCCTGCACCTGTGGCGCTACGTCGGCTGGCTGGTCGGCATCGAGGAGGACATGCTCCCCGCGGATGAAGCCGAAGCCTGGCAACACCTCTGGGAACAGGCCGCCACCGAGCTGATCCCGGACGAGGACTCCCGCACCCTGGCCGCCGACCTGCGCGCCGCCTACCAGCGCCCCCGCCCCGACCAGAGCGCCCTGCGCGCCCGCTGGGCCGAACGCGTGCACACCGCGATCAGCCGGATCGTGATCGGCCCGGCCAGCGCCGACTCCCTCGGCATGCCCGATGACCCGACCGCTCGCGCACTGGTCCGGGTGGCCGGCGCGCTGAACACTCTGGCCGAGCTGACCTACCGGCGCATTCCGGCCTTCCGCACCGCGCAGGCCGTGCACGGCCACGCCGCCCGCAAGGCCTACGTCGAGGTGCTCCGCGCCGCCCACGGTGACGGCGCCGGCGGCGGCAAGCCGTGACCCCGCAGGAGATGCTGGCGGTCGCGGTCGAGGAAGCCCGCGCCGGTCTGGCCGAGGGCGGCATCCCGATCGGGGCCGCCCTCTTCGGCGCGGACGGCACCCTGCTCGGCCGCGGCCACAACCGCCGCGTCCAGGACGGCGACGCCTCCACCCACGGCGAGACCGCCGCCTTCCGCAACGCCGGCCGCCAGTCCAGCTACCGCGGCACGACCATGGTCACCACGCTGTCCCCGTGCTGGTACTGCTCGGGCCTGATCCGCCAGTTCGGCATCAGCAACCTGGTGGTCGGCGAGTCCCGCACCTTCACCGGACAGCACGAGTGGCTGGCCGGGCACGGGGTGCGGGTGACGCTGCTGGACGATCCGGAGTGCGTGGCGCTGATGACGGAGTTCATCGCGGCGAACCCGGAGCTGTGGCACGAGGACATCGGGGTGGACTAGCCGAACCCGCTCAGGCCCCTCGGCGCGCGGTGATCCGCAGCAGGACCACCATGAGCAGCGCGTTGTAGGCCAGCCCGCCGAGCAGGTACGGCCAGAACACCCCACCGTCCATCGCCGCCCACAGCGCGCGAGCTGGCCAGTACGAGGGCAGCACCCCGAAGGCCAGCTGCCACGGCGAGTCCAGCAGGAAGAACGGGATCAGCGGGATCGCGGCCACCAGCATGCCCAGGCCCTTGATGATCGCGATGCCCTCGACCTTGTTGCCCGCCAACGCCCCCATGGTCAGTCCAATGAGGACGGACAGCAGCCCGGTCAGCGCCGCCACCCCGATCCCCTTGACCAGCGCCGCCCCGGTGAGCAGGCCCGACAGCACCAGCGTGAGCTCCACCGCGACCGTGGCCAGCAGCACCGTGGTGAGCGCCCGGTAGGCCGGATACGCCGAGCGCGGCGCGGGCGTCACCCGGAGCGCGAGCAGGGTGCGCTGGTCCTTGTCGTCCAGCAGGAGCAGACCGCACAGGCTGCCCAGCACCATGGCCGGACCGAGCACGCCCAAGGCGCTGACGATCAGCGGGTGGTAGGGGGTCAGGTCGAGCGCCCAGGAGGCAGCCGCGAACCGGGTCACCGCCGGGACCGCCCACAGGCCGGCGGCGTAGATCACCGGGGCGAGCAGCACGGTGACCAGCATGGTGTCGCCGCGGATCGCGCGCAGGTCGTTGCGGCCGAACGTGCGGATCAGGGTGTTCACGCCGCGCCCTCCCTGGTGATGACAAAACGCTCGAACACCTTGCGGGACAACAGAAAAAGCGCTGCGATCCACAGCGCCTGGTAGCCGAGGGCGTAGGCCAGCTGTGGCCAGGTCAGCTCGACCTGGTCGAAGGCCGCGCCGAGCAGCAGCAGCGAACCCTGGGTGGGAATGAGGTACAGCAACGGTTCTGGCCACACCCCGGCGTAGTTGAGCAGCGGCACGTTGACGAGCAGCAGCGGCACCAGCGCGGGCATCAGCCACTCGCTCACCGACGGGTAAGGCGCCGCGGTGACGAAGCCCAGCAGGATCATCAGCAGCGAGGTCAGCACCACCCCGGCCAGGAACGGGATAGGCCGGAAGTCCAGGCCGCGCACGGTGATCACCACCGCCAGGCTCACCCCGACCGCGAGCAGGGTCAGTGTGCCGAGCTTGGCCAGCAGGTACTCGCGGAACCGCAGCGGCGTGCTGAGCAGCGCGAACAGCGTGCGCTCGCCCTTCTCGAAGAACACCGCCGCGGCGATGAAGAAGAACCCGACGATGGCCAGGTCGCCGAAGAGCACGTAGGGCAGCGCCACGCCCAGCAGCCGTGCGGGCAGCAGGCTGAGCACCACGATCCACAGCACGGCCGCGAACACCGCCGCGTACAGGAAGCCGTAACGCCGCTGCAACCGCAGGTCCAGGCGCAGCGCCGCGAGGGTCGCGCTCATGCCAGCGACCTGCCGGTGACCTCGGCGAAGACGTCCTCCAGGCTCGCCTCCTGGCTGTGCAGCGCCTCGATCCGGTCCGCCAGCGCCCGGAAGGCGGCGTCGTCGGCGAAGCCGTGCAGCGGGAAGTCCCTGTCCCGCAACGAGCCGTCCGGTTCCCGGTAGGTCACCCTGACCGTGCGGCTGCCGCGCCGGACCTTGTGCTCGGCCGGGGAGTCCAGGGCCGCGATCACGCCCTGGTCGACGAAGGCCACCCGGTCGCACAGCTCGTCCGCGGTGGCCATGTCGTGCGTGGTGAGGAACACCGTGGTGCCCTCCGCGCGCAGCCGCAGCACGATGTCCTTGACCCGCCGCGCGTTCACCGGATCCAGCCCGGAGGTCGGCTCGTCCAGGAACAGCAGCTCCGGCCGGTGCAGCAGCGCGCGGGCGAACACCAGCCGCATCTGCATGCCCTTGGAGAACCGGCCGACCCTGGTGTGCGCCGCCGGGACCAGGTCCACCATCTCCAGCGCCGCCAACGGGTCCATTGTCTGTCCATTATAGAGCGAGGAGAAGAACTCCAGGTTCTCCAGCGCGGTCAGCTTCTGGTAGTGGTTGGGCAGCTCGAAGGACACCCCGATCCGCCGGTAGTACTCCGCGCCCCAGGCCACCGGCTCGCGGCCCCACACCGACACCTGCCCGCCGAACCCGGTGAGCAGCCCGATCAGGATCTTCTGCGTGGTCGACTTGCCCGCCCCGCTCGGCCCCAGGAACCCGAAAACCTCGCCCTGGGCAACGGAAAAGCTCATCCCGCGCACCGTCGGCTCGGCCGTCCTCGGATACCGGAAGGTCAGGTCCGCCACCTCGATGACGCTCACGACCCCGCCTTCCGCCGCGCCCACCGGTCCTTGATCCGCTCGTACTCCTCGGCCAGGAACTCATACATCTCGTGCGCCTCCCGCACCCGCTCCCGCCGCGGTTCGTCCTGCCCGTCCAGCAGACCGAGCCCGCGCGCCATCAGCGCGTGCCAGTCGCGGGCCACCCTGGCCTTCTCCTCGGCCTCGCGCAGCCAGAACCCGGGCCGCAACCGGTAGAAGATCCGCCGGGTCCCGGCCACCTTGACCCGCTCCACCGCGCCCACGGTCTGCAGCATCTGGGTGGCCATGCTGATCGCGCCCCGGCTGGCCTGCAGCGCCTCGGCGATGTCCTCGGCCGACTGCTCCGGCGGATCGCACACCAGCAGCCAGCCCAGCACCCGCCCCGGCATCAGCGGCACGCCCTGCTCCTGGAAGAACAGGCCGACCTCGTCCGCGTACTCGTGCAACGCCGTTCGCTTCACCCGGCCCACGCTACGCCCGTCCGTCTGAAGTTTCAAATACTTCTGAAAGGTAATGCGTAACGTCTGGGCCCGGTTCCGCGACGCACTGCCGGGACTGTCGAATCCCTGGGGGAGTTCGTGGTGGCGAACCAGACAACGACCGACGACCCGGCCCTGCGCATTGTCGATCCACCCCGCTCGGCCTTCCGCCGGCGCCGCTTCCTGCTGCCCTTCTGGGCGGCCGCGCTGATCGCCCTTTCGGGCACCGTCGCGCTGGTGGTCTCCGGCACGATCACGCTGCCGTTCAACCGGACGGTGGTGCTGGAGGGCAAGCTCGCCTCCAAGTCGGAGTTCTTCGCCGACGAACAGGTCCGGCGGATCCTGATGCGGCACGGCATCCAGGTGCACCTCACCAAGGCCGGTTCGCGGGACATCGCCAACAACGACGTCAGCGCCTACGACTTCGTCTTCCCCTCCGGCCAGCCCGCGGCCAAGATCATCCGTGACCAGCGGCAGCGAGACCGGCAGTACTTCAAGGTGTACAAGCCGTTCTTCAGCCCGCTGGTGCTGGCCACCTTCCGCAACTACGCCGAGGGCCTGGCCTCCCGCAACGCCGCGAGCAAACAGGACAGCGCGGACGGCAAGCAGGACTACTACTACAACCTGGTCATGCCGGAGTTCGTCCGGCTGATGGACTCCGGCACGAGCTGGCGGGAGCTCGGACCGGCCAACGGCAACCGGGTGCTCGCGCAGAGCTCGGACGTGTGCTGGTCCAACTCGGCCGGGGTCTACCTCGGCCTGATCGCCTTCGTGGCCAACAACAACCAGGTGCCGGTGACCGAGGCCGAGGCGCTGCGGCTGGCCGACCGGATCAAACCTTGGCTGACCAGCCAGGGCCTGGCCAACGAGGAGGTCGCCCGGCTGTACTTCGCCCCGGAGGGCCGGGGCCTGGCCCCGGTGGCGGTGATCTACGAGCACCAGTTCCTGGCCCACCAGCTGCGGGTCAAGGAGCAGACCGGTCAGCCGGACCACCAGCGGGTGCTGCTCTACCCGGAGGCGCAGCTGCAGACCGTGCCCGAGCTGATCGCGCTCACCGCGGGCGGTGCCCGGCTCGGCGACCTGATCACCACTCACCCCGAGCTGCGCGCCCGCGCGCTGGCGCTGGGCCTGCGGGTGCTCGAACCCGACGGCACCCTGGCCACCGGGCAGCTCTCGGAGCTGTTGCAACGCAACGGGTTGCCGGTGCCGCAGACCGGGATCGGCGACACCGAGACCTTCCTGCCCTCGGTCCCGCTGCTGGAGAAGATGATCACCAGGGTGGGCGAGTGCCCCGAGGTGCCCCGATGAGACGCCTGGCCGCCGCCGCGCTTGTGCTGGCTCTGGCCGCCGCGTGCACCGGGAGCCCGCCGGAGCCGGTGCGGCTGTCCGTGCTGGCCAGCTCCGAGCTGGCCGACCTGGCCCCGGTGCTGGCGGAGCTGAAGCGGGACACCGGGATCGAGCTGGCCATGGACCACCGGGGCACGGTCGAGGCCAGCAAGGCGCTCAACCCCGGCGAGTACCGGCACGACCTGGCCTGGCTGTCCTCCGACCGCTACTTCCAGCTGCGCACCCGCAAAGCCGGTCAGCCCGGACCGGCCCCGATCAGCACCCGCACCATGCTCTCCCCGCTGGTGGTCGGCGTGAAAGCGAGCAAGGCCAAGCAGTTGCGGGCCGGTGTGCCCGGCGGCCAGCCGACCTGGGCCGACCTCGCAGCCAAGGCCGCCGCCGGTGAGTTCACCTTCGGCATGGCCGATCCGCACGTCACCGGCAGCGGTCTGTCCGCGCTGATCGGGGTGGCCACCGCGGCCGCGGGCACCGGGGTCTCGCTGCGGCCGGAGGACGTGGCCTGCGACAAGCTGCGCGGCTTCTTCACCGGCCAGGCCTTCACCGCGAACAGCACCACCGGCCTGGCCGCGGAGTACGTCACACGCCAGGACCAGGTCGACGCGCTGGTCAACCACGAGTCGGTGCTGCTGTCCCTGCAAGCCAGCGGACAGCTCAGGGAACCACTGGAGATCCTCTACCCGCGAGACGGCATCGTCCTGTCGGACTACCCGCTGCTGTTGCTGGACAACGCCAAACGTGCCGCCTACGACCGGGTGGCCGAATGGCTGCGGTCCGCACGCGCGCAGCGGATGATCATGGAGCGCACCGCGCGGCGGCCGATCGACCCCGCGCTGCCGCGCACCGAGGCGCTGCGCCCGGAGATCGGCAACTCGCTGTACTTCCCGGACCGGCAGGAGGTGGTGGACACCCTGCTCGCCGCTTACGACCGGGCCACCTCCGGCGCGGGCAGGCAGGTGGTGTTCGTGCTGGACTTCTCCGCCTCCATGGCCGGCAGCCGGATCGAGGAGCTGCGGGCGGCGTTCCGGGAGCTCAGTGGCGCGGGCGGGTTCGACCGCTTCCACCGCGGCGAGACCATCACCGTGCTCCGCTTCGCCGGAGAGGTGCTGGAGGAGAAGACGGTCACCGTGTCCGGTCCCGGCGACCTGGACCCGGTCAACCGCGTGCTGGCCACCGGCGGGCTGGGCAAGGGCACCGCGATCTGGTCCGCGCTGGCCCAGGCCTATCGCACGGTCAAGGGCCCGGCCTCGATCGTGCTGATGACCGACGGCGAGAACAACACCGGCCTCGGTCTTGACCAGTTCCTGCGCGAGCGGGAAACCCTGCCCGCCGAGACGAAATCAGTGCCCACGTACGCGATCCGCTTCGGCTCGGCCGACCCGGCGGAACTGACCAGGGCCGCGCGGGCCACCGGCGGCCGCCTGGTCGAGGCCGCCCAGACCTCGCTGCTCGCGGCGGTGAAGGAGATCCGTGGCTGTGGATAACGAGCTCTGGTGGTCGGTCTGGGGTTTCTGGGCGGTGGTCTGGCTGGTCACCGCGCTGGCCGTGCTCACCATGCTGGTCACCCTGGTGCTGGCGGTGCGCGCGAACCGCCGCCCCGCGGTCTTCCCCGACCTGGCCTTCTACCTGCACGAGAAGTCGGTGATGAACCTCTACCTCTCCGGCGGCTACGGCGACGCGCTGCGCCGGGAGGTGCAGGAGAAGGTGGACACCGCCAAGTCCCGCTGGTTCGGCCTCAAGGTCTTCCGTGGCGGCGCGGGCGCCGGCCACACCGCGGGCCGCGAGGTGGTCGTCCGCTACATCGCGCAGAACCAGCCCATCGCGGTCATCGGCGACGTGCTCCGCGCCCTGGAGTCCGCCGACGGCGTGGTGCACGTGGACCTGCGCCGCCGCACCATCCGCCGCAACCCCGCCCTGACCAAGGCCCTGGCCACCCTCGACCCCGACACCACCGGCGAACACGCCCACCTGCGCCACCTGGACCGCTACGTCTCCATCCGCGGCCAGTTCCGCCTGCTCAACCGCACCGGCGCGCCCGCGACCTTCCAGGCCGCCTACGGCACTCCGGAGTCCCCGGCCACCACCGCCACCATCCGCCTGGACTGCCACCCCGACGACCTGCGCTACGGCCAGGTCCCCGACGGGTGGTTCCAAGCCCGCTGCCTCGGCAAGGTCCAGTCCTGGCAACACGACACCCAGGAACTGGTCGTCCTCCCGATCGCGATCTTCCAGTAGCTCAGACCGCGGCCAGGGCGCGGCGGATGCGGGTGAACGGCTTGGCGCGGTTGAGGGCGAGGGCGGCCACGGTCCGGCCTTCGCGTTCGTAGACGGCCAGGAAGCTGCGCGAGTCCGGTTCGCCCTCGGCGATGCGGACCTCATCGCCCGGCCGGGTGTGCCCGGCGAACTGGATGCGCACCCCGTACTGGTCGGACCAGAAGTACGGCGCGCTGCGCCCGGTGTGCACGGTCCGCCCCGCCAACAGGTTCGCCACCGCGACGGTGGGCGCTTCGGCGGCGTTGGTCCAGTGCTCGACCCGGCGGCCGGCCAGGTTGGCCACGTCGCCGACCGCGACCACGTTGGGCAGCCTGGTCACCCCGCCCGCGTCGCAGCTGACGCCGTTGTCCAGGGGCAGGCCGGAACCGTGCAGCCAGCCGGTGCTGGGCCGCACGCCGATGCCGACCACCACCACGTCGGCGGGCAGACGTCGGCCGTCGGCCAGCTCCACCCCGGTGACCCGGCCCGGCCCGAGCAGCCCGCCCACCCCGACCCCGCAGAGCAGCCGGACGCCGTGGTCGGCGTGCAGGCCGAGGCAGTGCGCGGCCATCTCCTGGCCGAGCACCGGAGCCAGCGGCAAGGGAGCGGCCTCCACGATGGTCACGTGCAGGCCAAGCGCGGCGCAGCTGGCCGCGACCTCCGCGCCGATGAAGCCCGCGCCGACCACCACCACCCTCGGCGAACCCTGGACCAGGTCGGCGCGCAAAGCGACGGCGTCGTCCAGGGTGCGCAGCACGTGCACCCCGGCCAGGAACTCCGCGCCCGGCAGGCTGCGCGGGGTCGCGCCGGTGGCGATCACCGCGCCGTCGCAGCGCAGCCGCCTGCCATCGGCCAGCTCCAGCGCGCCCAGGCCGGGGGAGAGGTGGCTGACCGTCTGGCCGAGCAGCCATTCGGCGTCCAGCTCGGCCAGCTCGGACTCCTCGGCCAACGTGAGGTCCGCCGGGCCGATCGTGCCGAGCAGGAAGTTCTTCGACAGCGGCGGCCGGTCGTAGGGCCGGTGCGACTCCGCGCCGATGACGGTGAGCCGCCCCTGGAAACCCTGGTCCCGCAACGCCCGCGCGGCCGACAGGCCGGCCAGTGCGGCGCCGATGACCGCCACGGATCTCATGCGACGCCCTGCTCGGCCGGTCTGTGCAGGTAGATCACCCCGTCCGCGACGCTGACCTGGTGCGTGCGCACCGGCTTCTTCGCGGGCAGGCAGGTCGGGCGGCCGGTGCGCAGGTCGAAGCTGGCCGCGTGCAGCGGGCATTCCACGAAGCAGCCCTCCAGGTAGCCCTCGGCGAGGCTGGCGTCCTGGTGGGAGCAGGTGTCGTCGATGGCGTACAGCTCGCCGTCGACGTTGAAAACGGCGACCGGCACGTCGGCCAGCAGCCGCACGGCCTCTCCTGGGGGCAGCTCGTCGAGGCGGCAGACGGCGATCATCACGCCCTCCATGGCGGGGTAACGGAGTGGGAGTTGTTGCGTAGTGCGCGACACGATGTGCTATACGCAACAGCGTCCGTCCAGCTGCCCGGTCCCGTCAAGAGGTGAAACCGGCGAAATGTGTTGCCAACGCGTTGCGCGTTTGGACGGCGGCCGTTCGGCAGAGTGGTTACCGTGGGGTTCATGCCCAGCGATTGCGACCGCGAACCCCGTGCCGCCGGTTCGGTGCAGTCCGTCGACCGGGCGGTGAGCGTGCTGGAGATCCTGGCCAGGGACGGCGAGGTCGGGGTCACCGAGATCGCCGCCGAGCTGGGCGTGCACAAGTCCACCGCGTTCCGGCTGCTCGGCGTGCTGGAGGACCGGGGGCTGGTCGCGCAGACCGAGGACCGCGGCAAGTACCACCTCGGCCTGGGCATCATCCGGCTGGCCGGGGCCACCGCGGCCCGCCTGGACATCACCCAGCAGAGCCGCCAGGTGTGCGCGGAGCTGGCGCACGAGGTGGGCGAGACGGTCAACGTGGCCATCTCCGACCTGGAGGCCGCGGCCGCGGTCAACGTCACCCAGGCCCGCGGCACCGCCGCGGTGAGCAGCCAGAACTGGGTCGGCAGGCGCACCCCGCTGCACGCCACCTCCAGCGGCAAGGTGCTGCTGGCGCACATGCGCCCCGACGAGGTGCGCCGGGTGCTGGGCCGCCGCCTCGAGGGCTTCACCGACCACACCATCACCTCCACCCGCAAGCTCCGCGAGGAGCTGGTCGTGGTCGCGCAACGCGGCTTCGCCTCCTGTGTCGAGGAGCTGGAGATCGGGCTCAACGCCCTCGCCGCCCCGATCCGGTCCTACGAGGGCGCGGTGATCGCCGCGATCAGCATCTCCGGCCCGTCCTATCGACTCACCGAAGAGCGCCTGCCGGAAGTCGCCGAACAGGTGGTGGCCGCCGGGGCAGAGGTCTCCAGGCGGATGGGCTGGGCCTGAGCCCGGATCCCTTGTCGTAACAGCGAGTTCACCTGCCTGGGCACCGCTGCGCCATCAGCGGGATCCGGTCTTGACAAGGCTGCCCGCACGGCCGCACCGTGTTTCGCATCGCACAACCCGGTGCGCTATACGCAACTCCATCCACCACCCCGCCGCCGGGCGGAGAGGAGTCAGCCGTGCAGCCGAACGTGGTCGTCATCGGGGCCGGGATCGTCGGCTGCGCCCTCGCCGACGAGCTGACCGAGCGGGGCTGGACCTCGGTGACCGTGCTGGAGCAGGGACCGCTGTTCGCCGCGGGCGGCTCCAGCTCGCACGCCCCCGGCCTGGTGTTCCAGACCAACCCGTCGAAGACGATGACCGCCTTCGCCGCCTACACCGTGCGCAAGTACGACCAGCTGACCCTGAACGACGGCTGGTGCTTCCGCAAGGTCGGCGGCCTCGAGGTCGCCACCACTCCGCAACGCTGGACCGATCTGCACCGCAAGCACGGCTGGGCCACCTCCTGGGGCGTGGAAGCCAGGCTGCTGGACGCCGCCGAATGCCGGAAGCTCTGGCCGATGCTGAACCCGGACCTGGTGCTCGGCGGCCTGCACGTGCCAGCGGACGGCCTGGCCAGCGCCCTGCGCGCTGGAGAAGCCCAGGCCAACCGGGCGATCGTCCGCGGCGCCCGTTTCCTGGCCCACCACCGGGTGCTGGACGTCCTCACCACCGGCGACCGGGTCAGCGGCGTGCGCACCGACCAGGGCGACTTCCCCGCCGATGTCGTGGTCTGCGCCGCCGGGTTCTGGGGCCCGAAGATCGGCGCGCTCGTGGGCCTCACTGTGCCGCTGCTTCCGTTGGCGCACCAGTACGTCCGCACCAGCACGCTGCCCGAGCTGGGCGCCATCGACCCCGCGCTGGAAGCCGTCCGCCCGATCCTGCGCCACCAGGACCGCGACCTGTACTTCCGCGAGCACACCGACCACCTGGGCATCGGCTCCTACGCCCATCGCCCCATGCCGGTGAGCCTGGACGAGCTGCCAGGCGCCGAGGAGTCGGCGATGCCGTCCATGCTGGCCTTCACCAAGGAGGACTTCGGCCCCGCCTGGGCCGACGCGACAGAACTGCTGCCCGCGCTCGATCAGTCCACAGTGGACGAAGGTTTCAACGGGATCTTCTCCTTCACCCCGGATGGCTTCCCGCTGATCGGCGAACACCGCGAGGTCAAGGGTTTCTGGACCGCCGAGGCGGTCTGGGTGACCCACTCCGCCGGAGTCGCCCGCGCGCTGGCCCAGTGGCTGGTGGCGGGCAAGTCCGAGCTGGACCTGCACGAGTGCGACCTGCACCGCTTCGAGGAGGTCCAGCTCAGCCCGGAGTTCGTCCAGGCCCGCGGCGCGCAGAACTTCGTCGAGGTCTACGACGTGCTGCACCCGTTGCAGCCCATGGAGTACCCGCGCCCGATGCGCACCAGCCCGTTCTACCCCAGGCAACAGGAGCTGGGCGCGTTCTTCCTGGAGGCCGCGGCCTGGGAACGCCCGCACTGGTACGAGTCCAACGCGCACCTCGCCGAGGGCATCGAGCTGCCCGAGCGCGATGACTGGGCCGCCCGCTACTGGTCGCCGATCGCCGCCGCCGAGGCCAGGCACACCCGCGAACGCGTGGCCATGTACGACATGACCCCGTTGAAACGACTGGAGGTCAGCGGCCCCGGCGCGCTGGCGCTGTTGCAGCGCCTGACCACCAACCAGCTGGACAAGAAACCCGGCGCGGTCACCTACACCCTGCTGCTGGACCACACCGGCGGCGTGCGCAGCGACCTCACCGTGGCCCGCCTCGGCCCGGAGGACTTCCAGGTCGGCGCCAACGGCAACCTCGACCTGGACTGGCTGCTCCGCCAGAACACCGACCCGGCCACCCACATCCGGGACATCACCGGCGGCACCTGCTGCATCGGCCTGTGGGGCCCGCTGGCCCGCGAACTGCTCCAGCCACTCGTCCCGGAGAACCTGGCGCACAAGGCTTTCGGCTATTTCCGGGCCAAGCGCATCCACGTCGGCCTGATCCCGGTGACCGCCATGCGACTGTCCTATGTGGGCGAACTGGGCTGGGAGCTCTACACCAGCGCCGAGCTCGGCCCCCGCCTGTGGGACGAACTCTGGCAGGCAGGACAACAGCACGGCGTGATCGCCGCCGGGCGCAGCGCATTCAACAGCCTGCGCCTGGAGAAGGGCTACCGCGCCTGGGGCACCGACATGACCGACGAGCACAATCCCTACGAGTCCGGCCTCGGCTTCGCCGTCCGGATGGACAAGGGCGAGTTCCTCGGCCGCGACGCCCTGGCCAAGCTCGACCCGGAAAATCCGGCCCGCCGCCTGTCCTGCCTCACCCTGGACGACCGCACCAGCAACGTCCTGGGCAAGGAACCCGTGTTCCACCAAGGAAAACCGGTCGGCTACGTCACCTCGGCCGCCTACGGGTACACAGTGGACAGACCCATCGCCTATGCCTGGCTACCCGCTGAGGCCGCCACTCCCGGCACCGGAGTGCAGATCGAGTACTTCGGCCGCAAGCTCAACGCCACCGTGGCCGCCGAACCGCTGTTCGACCCCGAGATGGCCCGCATCCGCCGCTGAAGGAGACCAGCCCGATGTACGACGTGATCGTGATCGGCCTCGGCGGCATGGGCAGCGCCGCCGCCGGCCACCTGGCCGCCCGCGGCAGCCGGGTGCTCGGCCTGGACCGCTTCGGACCCGCCCACCACAACGGATCCAGCCACGGCGGCTCCCGGATCATCCGCCAGTCCTACTTCGAGGACCCGGCCTACGTGCCGCTGCTGCTGCGCTCCTACGAGCTCTTCGACCGGCTCACCGCCGACTCCGGCCGCGAGGTGCTCACCGTCACCGGCGGCGTGATGATCGGCCGCCCGGACAGCCTCACCGTCAAGGGCAGCCAGCGCTCCGCGGAAACCTGGGACCTGCCGCACGAGATGCTGGACGCGCTGGAGATCCGCCGCCGCTTCCCGACCATGACCCCGGGCGAGGACGAGATCGCGCTCTACGAACAAAAAGCCGGTTTCGTCCGCCCGGAAGCCACCGTCACCGCCCACCTGGAACTCGCCGGCAAGGCCGGTGCGCACCTGCGCTACCACGAACCCGTGCTGGACTGGACCAGCGACGGCAACGGCGTCCGCGTGCGCACCGGGGCGGGGGAGTACCGCGCGGAGAAACTGGTGATCTGCCCAGGAGCCTGGGCACCGGAGCTGCTCGCCGACCTCGGCATCCCGTTCGTGATCGAACGCCAGGTGCAGTACTGGTTCGCCCCCACCGGCGGCACCGGCCCCTTCCAACCCGAGGTACATCCGATCTACATCTGGGAAGCCGCCGACGGCGTCCAGGCCTATGGTTTCCCGGCCAGCGACGGCCCCGAGGACGGGGCCAAGGTCGCCTTCTTCCGCGGCGGCCAGACCTGCACCCCCGACACCATCGACCGCACCGTGCACCCGCACGAGGTCGAGGCCATGCGCGCCCAGCTGTTGCCGCGCATCCCCAGCCTGCCCGGCACGTTCCTGCGCGCGGCCACCTGCATGTACACCAACACCGCCGACGAGCACTTCGTGATCGCCACCCACCCCGCGCACGAGCGGGTCACCGTGGCCTGCGGGTTCTCCGGGCACGGCTTCAAGTTCGTGCCCGTGGTGGGCGAGATCCTGGCCGACCTCGCGCTCACCGGCACGACCGCGCACCCCATCGACCTGTTCCGCCCCGAACGGCTCTCCGAGGTGACCCCGTGACCGCAACCGGTCTGCCCCCGAGCCTGCTGGCCACCCTGCCCGGCAGCGCCTACACCGACCCCGAGGTCTTCACCGCCGAGCAGCAGCACCTGTTCGAGGCCATGTGGTTCTGCGCCGCGCGGCTGTCCGATCTGGACGGTCCGGGAGCCTACCGCACCGTCCAGATCGGACGGGAGAGCGTCATCCTCACCCGCAACCGGGCCGGACAGCCACGCGCCTTCCTCAACATCTGCCGCCACCGCGGCGCGCGGATCTGTACCCAGGACAGCGGTACGGTCAAACGCAACTTCCAATGTTCCTATCACGCCTGGACCTACG
Source organism: Crossiella sp. NPDC003009 (assembly GCF_053591555.1). Lineage (NCBI taxonomy): Bacteria > Bacillati > Actinomycetota > Actinomycetes > Pseudonocardiales > Pseudonocardiaceae > Crossiella > Crossiella sp. NPDC003009. Next base: position 109,698 of record NZ_JBSFUA010000023.1, read on the forward strand.
ACCTGGACGGCAAGCTCATCGCCGCGCCCAACCTGACCAAGATGCCCGACCTCGACCGCGTCGAGTACGGCCTGGTCACCGCGCACGTCAAGGAATGGCTGGGCTACCTCTGGGTGTGTCTCGCGCCGGAACCGCCGTCCTTCGCCGGCACCGTGCAGCAGGCGATCACCGAACGCCTCGGTTCCCTGGCAGCCATCGACTCCTACACCATCGACCAGTTGACGGTGGGCCGCCGCATCGTCTACGACGTGCGCGCCAACTGGAAGCTGATCGTGGAGAACTTCATGGAGTGCTACCACTGCGCCACGATCCACCCCGAGCTCACCGAGGTGCTGCCCGAGTTCGCCGACGGCTACGCCGCCCAGTACTACGTCGGCCACGGGGCCGAGTTCGGACAGGACATCCAGGGCTTCACCGTCGACGGCAGCCCCGGCTTCGAACCCCTGCCCGGCCTGCGCGAGGACCAGGACCGGCGCTACTACGCGATCACGGTGAAACCGCAGGTCTTCATCAACCTGGTGCCCGACCACATCATCTTCCACCGCATGTTCCCACTGGCCCCCGGCCGCACCGTGGTGGAGTGCGACTGGCTCTACACCAACGAGGTGGTGGCCGCGGGCAAGGACGTCTCCCGCTCGGTCGAGCTGTTCCACCGGGTGAACGAGCAGGATTTCCAGGCCTGCGAGAGGACACAACCTGCCATGTCCTCCCGCGCCTACCGCGACGGTGGTGTACTCGTACCCAGCGAACATCACATCGAGGCGTTCCACCAGTGGGTTCAGGAGGCAACGGGCAAGTTCGTGCCCACTTCGGGGTGCGCGAAACCGGAAGATTGAATTAGATAGCGGCCACACATACCTAGGAGGTTGTATGGCCGAGCTGTTCATCGGCGGCAGATGGCTGGCAGCACGGGAGGGCGGCCAGCGGGAGATCCGCTGCCCCGCGGACGGCTCGGTCGTGGCCACCGTGGCCGAAGCGACCCGCGCCGACACCGAGGCGGCGATCGCGGCCGCGCGCACCGCCTTCGACACCGGCCCCTGGCCGCGCACCCCCGCGGCCGAACGCGGGCGGCTGCTGCTCCGGGTGGCCGAACTGTTGCAGCGGGACAAGGTCGCGCTGGCCCGCGCCGAGGCCATGGACACTGGAAAGCGCTTGGTCGAAGCCGAGTACGACATCGACGACGTGACCGCCTGCTTCCGCTACTACGCCTCGATCGCGGCCACCGACGCCGGCCGGGTGGTCGACACCGGCAACCCGGACGCCACCAGCAAGGTGGTCTACGAGCCGGTCGGCGTGTGCGGACTGATCACCCCGTGGAACTACCCGCTGCTGCAGACCGCCTGGAAGGTCGCCCCGGCGCTGGCCGCCGGCAACACCTTCGTGCTCAAGCCCAGCGAGCTGACCCCCAGCAGCGCGATCATCCTGATGCGCCTGCTGGTGGAGGCCGGACTGCCGCACGGCGCGGGCAACCTGGTCCTCGGCGCGGGCCCGGCGGCCGGCGCGCCACTGTCCGAGCACCCCGACGTCGACCTGGTCTCCTTCACCGGCGGCCTGTCCACCGGGCAGCGGATCATGGCCAGCGCCGCGGGCACGGTGAAGAAGATCGCCCTGGAGCTCGGCGGCAAGAACCCCAACATCGTCTTCGCCGACGCCGACTTCGACACCGCGCTGGACTACGCGCTCACCGCGGTCTTCCTGCACTCCGGCCAGGTCTGCTCCGCGGGCGCGCGCCTGATCATTCAGCAGGAGTGGCACGACCGCTTCGTCGACGCGCTGGTCGAGCGCGCGCGGAAGATCCGCCTCGGCGGGCCCTTCGACGAGCGGGCCGAGACCGGTCCGCTGATCTCGGCCGCGCACCGGGAGAAGGTCGAGGCCTATGTGGCCGCCGGGATCGCCGAGGGCGCGGTGCTGCGCTGTGGCGGACAGCGGCCCGAAGACCCCGCGCTGGCCGACGGGTTCTACTACCCACCGACCATTTTGGACGGTTGCCGGTCCGGGATGTCCGTGCTGCGCGAGGAGTCCTTCGGCCCGGTCCTCACGGTGGAGACCTTCACCGATGAGGAGGACGCGATCCGGATCGGCAACGACACCGACTACGGCCTGGCCGGCGCGGTGTGGACGGGCGACGCGGGCCGGGCCGAGCGGGTGGCCGGGCGGCTGCGGCACGGCACCATCTGGATCAACGACTACCACCCGTACCTGCCCCAGGCGGAATGGGGTGGTTTCAAGCGGTCCGGCATCGGCCGTGAGCTAGGCCCCAGCGGGCTCAACGAGTACCGCGAGGCCAAGCACATCTGGCACAACCTTCGGCCGGCGCCGCAGAAGTGGTTCTCCGGCGAGTGACCCTGCCCCCGCACCCCACCACGCTCGGAGGTTGCCATGACGACCGTCCGCTCGGACGAGGCTGAGCTCCAGGAGTTCGGCTACCGCCAGGAACTGAAGAGGACCCTCGGAAACTTCCACACCTTCGCCGCCGGGATCAGCTACATCTCCATCCTCACCGGCACCTTCCAACTGTTCTACCTCGGCTTCGCCCAGGGCGGCCCCGCCTACTGGTGGTCCTGGCCGATGGTCTTCGCCGGCCAGCTCATGGTCGCGCTCTGCTTCGCCGAGCTCGCCGCCCGCTACCCGATCGCGGGCTCGATCTACAACTGGGCCAAACGGCTCAGCAACCCGCACGTGTCCTGGCTGGCCGGCTGGCTGATGCTGGCCGCCTCCGCCACCACGGTCGCGGCGACCGCGCTGGCCCTGCAGATCACGCTGCCGCAGATCTGGGACGGCTTCCAGCTGGTGCCGGACAACCCGACCAACGCGGTGATCCTGGCCAGCATCCTGATCGTGTTCACCACCGTGATCAACGCCTGCGGGGTCAAGCTGATGGCCCGGATCAACAGCGCCGGCGTGCTGATCGAGCTGATCGCCGCGGTGATCATGGTGGTGGTGCTGGCCGCCTTCGCCGTGCGCGGACCGGCGGTGGTGCTGGAGACCCACGGCACCGGCGAGGGCAACAGTCTTGGTTACATGGGCGCGTTCCTGGCCGCCTCGCTGGCCTCGCTGTACGTGATGTACGGCTTCGACACCGCGGCCTCCCTCGGCGAGGAGTCCAAGGACCCCTGCCGCAACGCGCCCAAGTCCATCCTGCGAGCGGTGACCGCCTCCTTCGTCATCGGTGGCCTGCTGCTGCTGTTCGCGCTGATGGCGGTGCGCGACATCAACGCGCCGGAACTGGGCACGATCGGCCTGCAGTACATCGTGCTGGACGTGCTCGGCCCGGTGGTCGGCAAGATCTTCCTGATCTCGGTGGCCATCGCGATCGTGGTGTGCGTGCTCGCGGTGCACACCGCGGCGATCCGGATGATGTTCGCCATGGCCAGGGACAACAACCTGCCCGGCGGCGCGAAGCTGGCCAAGGTCAGCGCCCGGTTCCAGACCCCGGTGCTGCCCGCGCTGCTCATCGGCGCCTTCGGCATCGCCTTCCTGATGATCAACATCGGCCAGCCGCAGATCTTCTCGGTGGTCACCAGCATCGCGATCATCCTGATCTACCTGGCCTACCTGCTCGTCACCGTGCCGCTGCTGATCGCCAGGTTCCGCGGTCGCTGGCCACTGGCCACAGTGGAGGGTGCGGAACCCCGCTTCGGGCTCGGCAAGTGGGGGCTGCCGGTCAACATCGTGGCCGTGCTGTGGGGTGCGGCCATGGTGGTCAACCTGCTGTGGCCACGGCAGGTGATCTACAACCCGAGCCCGCCGTTCCACTGGTACCTGCAGTGGGGCGCGGTCCTGTTCGTGGGCGCCGTCACGATCATCGGCTTCGCGTACTACTGGTTCATCCAGCGCCACCGCAGTGGTGTGCTGGCCGACCACGCGCACACGCCGGCCGAGGCGGCCCCGATGCCGGAGGTGCGTTGATGGAGGAGTTCGACTACGTGGTCGCCGGCGGCGGCACGGCAGGCGCGGTGGTCGCCGCGCGGCTGTCGGAGGACCCGGACGTGCGGGTCTGCCTGCTGGAGGCCGGACCGTCCGATGTGGACGATCAGGCGATCCTGCGGCTGGACCGGTGGATGGCGCTGCTGGAGTCCGGCTACGACTGGGACTACCCAGTCGAACCCCAGGCCACCGGCAACTCCTTCCTCCGGCACGCCCGTGCCCGCGTGCTCGGCGGCTGCTCCTCGCACAACTCCTGCATCGCCTTCTGGGCGCCCGCGGAGGACCTGGACGAGTGGGCCTCGATGGGCTGCACCGGCTGGAGCGCGGCCGAGGTCTTCCCGCTGTACCAACGGCTGGAGACCAACGACGCGCCCGGCGAGCACCACGGCCGCTCCGGCCCGGTCAACATCATGACCGTGCCCGGCGAGGACCCCTGCGGCGCCGCGCTGCTGGCAGCCTGTGCCCAGCAAGGCATTCCGACCACCCCGTTCAACAGCGGCACCACGGTGGTCAACGGCGCCAACTGGTTCCAGATCAACGCCACCAAGGAAGGCGTGCGCTCCTCCTCCTCGGTGTCCTACCTGCACCCGATCATCGGGCAGCGGCCCAACCTGGAGATCCGCACCGGGGTCCGGGTCAAGCGGCTGCTCATCGACGAGCAGAAGCGGTGCACCGGGGTGGAGTACCTGGCCGCGGACCTGCACCACAGCCTGGAAGTGCGAGCCCGGCGGGAGGTGGTGGTCAGCTGCGGCTCGATCGACACCCCGAAGCTGCTCATGCTCTCCGGCATCGGCCCGGCCGGACACCTGCGCCAGCACGGGATCGACGTCCTGGTCGACTCGCCCGGGGTGGGGGAGAACCTGCAGGACCACCCCGAGGGCGTGATCCAGTGGCAGGCCAAGCAGCCCATGTCGCGCAAGTCCACCCAGTGGTGGGAGATCGGCATCTTCACCACCACCCAGGAGGGCCTGGACCGCCCGGACCTGATGTTCCACTACGGCTCGGTGCCCTTCGACCTGAACACCCTGCGGCACGGCTACCCGACCACGGAGAACGGCTTCTGCCTGACCCCGAACGTCACCCGCAGCCGCTCGCTGGGCACGGTCCGGTTGCGCAGCAGGGACTACCGGGACAAGCCCATGGTCGACCCGCGCTACTTCAGCCACCCGCACGACGAGCACGTGATGACCCACGGCCTGCGGCTGGCCCGCAAGATCGTCGCCCAGCCCGCGATGGCGGAGTGGGCTGGTCCCGAACTGTTCCCCGGCCCGGAAGCCACCACCGACGAGGAGCTGCTCGACTACATCCGCCGCACCCACAACACCGTGTACCACCCCTCCAGCACCGTCCGGATGGGTGCGCCCGGCGACGCCCAGGCCCCGCTCGACCCACAGTTGCGGGTCAAGGGGATCGACGGCCTGCGGGTGGCCGACGGCTCGGTGATGCCGTTCCTGGTCACCGTGAACCCGTGCATCACCACCATGATGATCGGCGAGAAGTGCGCCGACCTGATCAAGGCGAGCTGAGCGGATAACCGGCGGCGCCCACCAGCGCCGCCGGTTACCCTGCCCGCCATGATCACCGAACGTCCCGAGCCGCCCTACCAGGGCAGCGAACGCGAGACCCTGCGCGTCTACCTGGACTTCCACCGCGCCACCCTGGCCATGAAGTGCGCGGGCCTGTCCACCGAGGACCTGCGCCGCCAGTCCTCGCCGCCCTCCACGCTGTCCCTGCTCGGCCTGGTCCGGCACCTGGCCGAGGTCGAGCGCACCTGGTTCCGCCGCGTGATCAACGCCGAGGACATCCCGCTGGTCTGGTCGGACAACTTCGACTTCCAGGCCGCCTACGACGCCACGAACTGCACCCGCGAAGAGGCCTTCGCCGCCTGGGAGGCCGAGGTCGAGCACTCCCGGCGGATCGAGCTGGCGGCGGAGTCGCTGGAGGTGACCGGCTACCAGCCGCGCTGGGGCGAGCACGTCTCGCTGCGGCTGGTGATGCTGCACCTGATCCACGAGTACGCCCGGCACAACGGCCACGCCGACTTCCTGCGCGAGGGCATCGACGGCGTCACCGGCGCCTGAACCGGGCAGCGCAAGCGAGTTTGGACATACCTGAAAGGCTTCTCCCGCCACCGTGGCGCTGACCAGACTCATCCCGTTGAGGATTTCCCCATCGGAGGTTGAGTTGACTTCTCGTCTTGCCCGCACCGGTCTGGCGCTCGCGGCCGCGGCCACCCTGACCGCCGGCCTGGCCACCCCCGCCTCGGCGGCCCCGGCGCCCAAGCCCTTCCCGGACTGCTCCGTCGGCTGGGCCTGCGTTTTTGATCTCAGCAGGCCCGTCGCGGAGTTCGCCGCGGTCCCCTCCGGCCAGTGCGCCACCTTCGGCCGGTCGTTCAACCAGATCGACAACAACACCGAGCACTACCAGCGGGTCTGGACGAACGCCAACTGCACCGGCACCAACATGCTCGTCAGGTACTACGAGAAGCGTGGCTTCGACATGGTCCTGCGATCGGTCGGCGGCTACTGACCTAGCCGAGGCGTTGCGCGTGGCAGGCGCCCGGAGCTTGTCACGCGCAGCACTCGTCACGACACTCCGCCGGTGCGAAAGATGACGGTCCGATCTCGTCGCGCTTTCCCTATGACCCGACCCCGGGCTCCCCGGCCGATAACGCGGTAACACTGGAGCCGTGCCCACACCGACGCGACCCGCCCCGCGCCCCGGCCGCCGTCCCGGCCCGCGCGCCTTCGTGGCGGTGCTGTGCGCACTCCTGCTCACCGGCTGCGCCGGCCGCACCGAACTGGTCAAACTCGGTGGCAGACTGGAACAAACCGGTCTGGCGCAGGTCTCCACCCAGCACTCCAGCAACAATGGCCTGGTCCGGCTGCGCGTCCAGGCGCAGCTGAAGGATCCCAGGGCCGATGCCGAAGCGGCCGGGCAGAGCGCGGCCAAGGTGGTGTGGGACACCTACCCGCGGCGCGTCGACGAGCTTGAGATCACCCTCAACGGGCGAGTGGTCGTGCGCGCCAGCCACGCCGAGCTGACCGATCGGCTCGGCGAGCGCAACCCCCAGCTCGAGGAGACCACCGGAGACGGCGACCTCGGGTTCTGGCTGCCGGTCGTGCTCATCCTGCTCGCGGTGCTGCTCGCCGGCGGCCTGACCGGCCTGCTGCTGTGGCTGCGCCACCGGCGCAAGCGCCGGGCCGCCGAAGCGGCGCGGCGACCACCTCCGTATCCATCCGCGGTGGCCTGGCCGCCGTACCAGGGACCGCCACCCCCGTCCGGAAGGGGACGCACCCACTGATGTACGTCTACCTGTTGTGGCACACCAGTCATCTCGGTGGCCGGGACGAGAAGCTGCTGGGCGTCTACGCGACCCGCACCGAGGCCGAGGCGCGCGTGCAGCGCTCCCGCGCGCTACCCGGCTTCCGCGAGGAGCCCAACGGCTTCCACATCGCCGAGTACCGGGTCAACGCCGACCAGTGGGCGGAGGGCTTCCTCACCGTCTGAGGCGGCCGGGCACACTCCGCTGGTGCGCGTTGACCTTGGGCCGTCACTTGCGGTCGTGCTGTTGCTGCTGACCGTGTTCGCCGCCGCCGTGGTCCGCCTCGGCGGCCTCGGCCCGGCCCGCCCGGTGCTCACCGCCGCCGCCCGCGCGGTGCTCCAGCTGACGCTGATCTCGTTGGTGCTGCTGGGCGTGCTGCGCTCGGCCGGATGGACCGCGGTGTTCATCACGCTGATGTGCGCGGTCGCCGTGCTCACCGCCGCCCGCCGGGTCAGCGCACCGCGGGACAGCGGCTGGCTCGCCCTGGCGATCGCCGGCGGCGCGCTCCCGGTGCTGCTGCTGTTGACCGCCAGCGGGGTGGTGCCCCTCGCACCGATCGCGGTGCTGCCGGTGGCCGGCATCCTCATCGGCGGCGCGATGACCGCCACCAGCCTGGCCGGCCGGCGCGCGCTGGACGAGTGGCACACCCGGCACGGCGAGTACGAAGGCGCACTGGCCCTGGGCCTGTCCCCCCGGGACGCGGTGCTGGAGCTCTGCCGTCCCACCGCCGGTCAGGCCCTGGTGCCCGCCCTGGACCAGACCCGCACCGTCGGGCTGGTCACCCTGCCCGGCGCCTTCGTCGGCATGCTGCTCGGCGGCGCCACCCCGCTGGCAGCCGGTGCCACCCAACTGGTTGTGCTCATCGGACTACTGGCTGTGGAAGCGGTCGCGGTGCTGGTCACCGTGGAACTGATCGCCCGGGGTCACATCGGCGGCCCCCGCAGCAGAGGTTAGGCTTTCCTAAGCTCGTCACTGGGAGGAAAGCGCATGTCCATGAGAACTCGGCTGCCCGGCGTGGCCATCGCCCTGGCCGCCACCCTGGTGCTCACCGCCTGCGGATCCGGCGGCACGGCACCCGCCACCGGGCAGGGCGGGGGAGACGGCGTCTTCCCGGTGAAGATCGAACACAAGTACGGCAGCACCGAGATCACCAAGCGCCCGCAGCGGGTGGTCACCCTCGGCCTGTCCGACCACGAGACCGCGCTGGCCCTGGACGTCAAGCCGGTCGGCGTCGTGGACTGGTTCAAGGAACGCCCCTTCGGCAAGTTCCCGTGGCAGGCGGAGAAGTGGGCAGGCACCGAGCCCACCATCGTCGGCGAGCGCGACGACATCAACATGGAGAAGGTCGCCTCGCTGCGCCCGGACCTGGTGATCGCCCAGTACTCCGGCATCACCAAGGAGCAGTACGAGACGCTGACCAAGCTCAACATCCCGGTGGTGGCCCAGTCCGGCAAGCACCCGGACTACGCCACCCCGTGGGAGGAGATGGCCCGCACCATCGGCAAGGCGCTGGGCAAGGACAAGGAGCTCGACGCCAAGATCGCCGACCTCAAGGCCCAGTTCGCCAAGGCCCGCGCCGACCACCCCGAGTGGGCCAAGCAGACCGCGCTGGTCGCCGACAACTTCCAGCCCGGCATCTTCGCCGCCTTCGCCGCGCACGACCCGAAGCTGGCCTTCCTGCTCGACCTCGGCTTCCAGACCCCGGACCGCCTGCGCCAGGCGCCCAAGGAGCAGAACATCATCGAGGTCGGCTCCGAAGGCCTGCCGGAGTTGTTCGAGGTGGACCGCCTGGTCTGGCTGACCAGCGACGCGACCAGCGAGCCGAAGGTCAAGGCCGACCCGGTGTACCAGCGCCTCAAGGTCGCCAAGGAGAAGCGGGACCTGTTCGTCTCCTACTACGAGCCGCCCATCGGCGCGGCCATCTCGTTCAACACCGTGCTGAGCATGCCCTTCGCGCTGAAGAACCTGGTGCCGATCCTCGCCGCCAAGTGACCGGAGCCGGGCAGCGAGGAATCCCGTTCCGCGGATGGAGATCCACATGGTCCAGGTGCCCGGCAGGCGGGGCAGCGCCCCACCGCGCCCGGCCCGCCTGCGCGGCGTCACCCTGCGCGCGGGCGGGCTGCTGCTCGCGCTGGCCGCGCTCGCGCTCGTGTGCCTGCTCAGCGTGTGGCTGGGGCTGAAGTCGATCCCCTTCGCCGACACCTGGTCGGTGTTGTGGCACAACGACGGCAGCGCCGAGGCGGTGATCGTGCACGAGCTGCGGATCCCGCGCACCCTGCTCGGCCTGCTGGTCGGCGCCGCCCTGGGGCTCTCCGGCGCGCTGATGCAGGCGTTGTCCCGCAACGCCCTGGCCGAACCCGGCCTGCTCGGCGTGACCATGGGCGCCTCCTCGGCGGTGGTCATCGGCATCGCTTTCCTCGGTGTCTCCGGCACCTCCGGTTCCGTCTGGCTCGCCTTCGCCGGGGCGGCCTTCGCCTCGGTCGTGGTCTACGTGCTCGGCTCCACCGGCCGCGCCGCGGTCACCCCGGACCGGCTGATCATGGCCGGGGCGGCGATCACCGCGGTGCTGCTGGCGTTCAACTCCGCGGTGCTGCTGCTCGACCCCGGCGCCTTCAACCAGTACCGCTTCTGGCACGTGGGCTCGCTGGCAGGCCGCCGCATGGACGTGGTGACCGCGGTCGCCCCGTTCCTGCTCGGCGGCACCCTGCTCGCCCTCGGGCTGGCCCGTCCGCTCAACGGACTCGCCCTCGGCGAGGAGACCGGCCGCGCCCTCGGTGTCCACATCGGACGGACACGTTGGCTCGGCGCGCTGGCCATCACCGTGCTCTGCGGCGCGGCCACCGCGGCGGCAGGCCCGATCGGCTTCCTCGGCCTTGCCGTGCCGCACATCGCCCGGCTGCTGGTCGGCGCCGACCAGCGCTGGGTGCTGCCCTACTCCGCGGTGCTCGCGCCGATGTTGTTGCTGGGCGCGGACATCCTCGGCCGTCTGCTGGTGGCGCCCGCCGAGCTCGCGGTCGGGATCGTGACGGCGGTCCTGGGCGCGCCCGTGTTCCTCGCCCTGTGCCGCCGCCGGAAGCTGGTGCACTCGTGACCCGTGTCCAGGAACGTACCACGCCGATCAGGGGCCGGGTGCTGCGTGTCCACAGGGGCTGGTTGTCCCTGCGCCTGGACCCCAGGGCGCTCACGGTCTGCCTGCTGCTGGCCCTCGGCGCGGCCACCGCCGGCGTGTTCGGCATGACCACCGGGGACTTCCCGCTCACCCCCGGCGAGGTGGTCAACGCCTTGCTGGGCCTGGGCGACGGGCCCACCGAGTTCATCGTGCTCACCCTGCGCCTGCCCAGGGTGGTGGCCGGACTCGTCATCGGCGCGGCGCTCGCGGTCAGCGGCGCGGTGCTGCAGAGCCTGACCCGCAACCCCTTGGGCAGCCCCGACTTCATCGGCTTCACGCACGGCTCGGCCACCGGCGCGATCATGGTGATCGTCTGGTACCAGGGCAGCATGGCCGAGATCTCCCTCGGCGCGCTGGCCGGCGGCACGCTGACCATGGTGCTGACCTACCTGCTCGCCTTCTCCAGGGGAGTGCAGGGCTTCCGGCTGGTACTGGTCGGCATCGGTGTGAGCAGCCTGCTCATCGCGGTCAACCTGTACCTGGTCACCCAGGCCAACATCTACGACGCGCTGCAAGCGCAGGCCTGGCAGACCGGCTCGCTCAACGGCCGCACCTGGGGCCACCTGCTGCCGCTGGGCGCGGCCATGGTGCTGCTGCTGCCGCTGGCCCTGCACTACGGGCGCAGGCTGGCCGTGCTGGAGATGGGCGATGAGGCCGCAGCCGCACTGGGTGTGCGGGTGGAGCCCACCAGGCTGGTGCTCATCGCGATCAGCGTCACCCTGTGCTCGCTGGCCACCGCCGCGGCCGGCCCCATCGCCTTCCTCGCGCTGGCCGCCCCGCAGCTGGCCCGCAGGCTCACCGGCGCGACCGGTCCGAACCTGGCCGCCTCCGCGCTCATGGGCTCGCTGCTGCTGGTGGTCAGCGACCTTGCCGTGCAACGGATTTTCGCCCCGGTGCAGCTGCCGGTGGGCATCGTCACCGGCGCGATCGGCGGGCTGTACCTGGTGTGGCTGCTGGCCCACGAGTGGCGGCGCGGCCGGTAGGAAACGACACCGTTTTCCCCAACAGCGAACAGCATCCGGACAGTGGCGGACACAACCCCGCCCGCAGGCTGCGCGGCCGCCTCGATCAGGACACGAACGTGTTGCGGGAGCAATCATCCGCGCGGTTCACCAGGCATGGTCTACCCAGCGTTTCCGCACGTCGCCAACGATTGCGGAACCCCTGGCCCAGGTGGCGCCCCGCGCCCGCGCCCCCGTTTCGCGGGGCGCCACCTTCCTTCACCGAACAGGTGACCGCCCCCGAACGAGGCGAGCAGGGCCGATGCCCCCGGTACCGCCATTTGTCTGGCATTCCCGGCCCCAGAACCCGGACAACCGAACCCCCGATCCGGCACCTTCTGTCATCCTCCCCGCCCCTGGTTGGGCTGGTCGAGCGATGACCACTCCCTAAAGTGTGCAACCACCCCAGAGTGGTTGGCCCTGCCCGCATCGCCTGGTTGCCTGGCCCCAGGCGACCCCTGCGCCGCCCAGTCCGACGTCCCCCGCGAGAAGGCACAGGTGCGAGGTTATGCAGCCATTCGAGCTGCCCGAGTTCTACATGCCCTACCCGGCCAGGCTGAACCCCAACCTGGAGGCGGCGCGCGTCCACAGCAAGGCGTGGGCGTACGAGATGGACATGATCGACGTGCCCCAGCACGGCGTGCCCATCTGGGACGAGCACGACCTCGACTCGCACGACTACGCCCTGCTGTGCGCCTACACCCACCCCGACTGCGACACCGCGACGCTCAACCTCATCACCGACTGGTACGTCTGGGTCTTCTACTTCGACGACCACTTCCTGGAGATGTACAAGCGCTCCCGCGACATGGGCAGCGCGGTCGGCTACCTGGACCGGCTGCGCCTGTTCATGCCGGTGACCGGGCAGATCACCGAGGAAGCGACCAACCCGGTGGAGAAGGGCCTGGCGGACCTGTGGAACCGCACCGTGCCCTCGCACTCGGCGGACTGGCGGCGGCGGTTCGTGGAGAGCACCAAGAACCTGCTCGACGAGTCGCTGTGGGAACTGTCCAACATCAACGCCGAGCGGGTGTCCAACCCGATCGAGTACATCGAGATGCGCCGCAAGGTCGGCGGCGCGCCCTGGTCGGCCAACCTGATCGAACACGCCACCGGCGCCGAGGTGCCGGAGAGCATCGCCGCCGCCCGCCCGCTGGAGGTGCTGCGCGACACCTTCGCCGACGCCGTGCACCTGCGCAACGACCTGTTCTCCTACGAGCGCGAGGTGCTCGACGAGGGCGAGCTGAGCAACGGCGTGCTGGTGTTCGAGAAGTTCCTGGAGATCCCCACCCAGCAGGCCGCCGAGGCCGTCAACGACCTGCTGACCTCTCGCCTGCACCAGTTCGAGCACACCACCCTCACCGAACTGCCCCCGCTGTTCGAACGCTTCACGGTCACCCCGGAGCAGCGCCTGGCCGTGCTGGCCTACGTGAAGGGCTTGCAGGACTGGCAGTCCGGCGGCCACGAGTGGCACATGCGCTCCAGCCGCTACATGAACAAGGGCGGCAAAGCCGCACCCACGGCCCTCGCTGGCCCCAACGGCCTCGGCACCTCAGCCGCCCAGATCATCCCGTCCATCCTGCGCACCATGCCGCAACGCCTGCGCAGCTTCACCAACCTCCCCTTCCGCCAGTGCGGCCCCCTGCCCCGCCCCGACTTCTACCTCCCCTACACCACCACCCTCAGCCCACACCTGGACCAGGCCAGGGAAAACGTCGTGGTGTGGGCCAAGGAAATGGGCATCCTCGACGAACCCCACCCCGCCTCGCCCGACCGCACCATCTGGTCCGAACAGAAGATCCGCGACTACGACCTCCCCCTCTGCGCCGCGGGCATCCACCCCGGCGCCACCCCGGAGGGCCTCGACCTCAGCTCGGCCTGGCTGGCCTGGGGCACCTACGGCGACGACGCCTACCCCCTGATCTTCGGCCACCCCCGCAACCTGGCCGCCGCCCGCCTGCAAACCGAACGCTTCAAGCTCTTCATGCCCCTGGACGCCACCCAGACCGAGGCCCCGCTCAACGCCATGGAACGCGGCCTGGCCGACCTGTGGAACCGCACCGCCGGCCCGATGACCGGCCCGCACCGCAAGGTCTTCCGCAAAGCCGTCGAGGACATGACCGAGAGCTGGGTGTGGGAACTGGAGAACCAGTTCAACAACCGCATCCCGGACCCGGTGGACTACATCGAGATGCGCCGCGCCACCTTCGGCTCAGACATGACGATGTCGTTGTGCCGCCTGCAACTGGGCCAGTCCGTCCCACCGGAGATCTACCGCTCCCGCCCGGTCCAGTCCCTGGAGAAGTCCGCCCAGGACTACTCGATGCTGATGAACGACATCTACTCCTACCAAAAGGAGATCCAGTTCGAGGGCGAGCTCCACAACGCCGTCCTGGTCACCCAGAACTTCCTCGACTGCGACCTGCCCCGCGCCGCCCACCTGGTCAACAAACTCATGACCGCCCGCATGCACCAGTTCGAACACATCCTCGCCGAAGAGTTCCCGGCCCTGTTCCGCGACTACAACCTCGACCGCAAGGCCCAGCAAACCCTGCTCCACTACGCCGAAGACCTCAAACACTGGATGTCCGGCATCCACATCTGGCACGAGGACTGCACCCGCTACACCGAACCCGCCCTCCACCGCCACAACCCCACCAACCCGCTCCCGTCCCCCCACTCCACCCCCACCACCCCACACCCGTCCCCGCACCCCACCCCCGCCCCACTTCCCCCAATCGGCCCCACCGGCCTAGGCACCTCAGCCGCCCGCCTAAATCCCCACCCCACCCCAACCCCCACCTAACCCCCAAAACCCCGCGCACCCCCAACGCCGACCACGTCCCCCCAGACGTGGTCGGCGTCTGTCAACCCACCCAAACCACAAACCCACCCAACCCCCACCCACCCCACACCCCCTCGCACGTCAACCCCCACCCCCACCCTGTTCGCCAACAGCAGAACCCCTCCCGGAACCCACCCCCATGATCGTCTCGTTACCGCAGAGAAAGCGGAGGCCGGCGCGGACAACCGGTCACGGTCCCCAAGCGCCCAACCCAACAGCCCCAACGAAACCCAACCCCAGCCCCGCCCAGCTAAGCCGAGCCGGACCCAGCTAACCGAGCCGAACCCAGCTAAGCCGGGCCGGGCCGAACCCAGCACCGCCGAGCCCGGCCTACCAGCGACACCGAGCGAGCCACCCCACCCGCCACCGCGAAGCCACGCGACCCGCCACCGCGAAGCCACGCGGACTACCAAGCCCCGCGCGGACCACACGGACTACACGGACTCCAACGCAGCCACCGCCGCGAGGACCGCAGCAGGCTCCGTGCGATTGGCGTAGTTCGGCTGCACCTCCAGCCACCGGATCACCCCGCCGCGATCCAGCACCAGCACCGTCGGCATCGGCACCTGCGCGGTGTGGTCGGCATTGGCAGCGGCCACGTCGATGCCGAGCGTGGCCTGGGCGGCCTTCGACTCCGCCGTCGCCTCGGTGACGATGCCCAGCGCCCGCGCGAGCTCGTTGCCCGGATCGGACAGCACCGGGAACGCCAGCTCGTTCTTCTCCCGCGTGCTCAGCGAGCCGTCCGGTCGCTGCGGGCTGATCGCGATCAGGGCGACGTCCCGGGTTCGCAGCTGTGGCAGGAGGTCTTCCTGGTAGGTGCGGAGGGCCAGGTTGCAGTACGGGCACCAAGCGCCGCGGTAGAAGACCAGCACGGCTGCCCGGCCGGTGCGGGTGGCCGCGAGGGTGGTGGGGTTGCCGTGGGCGTCCAGGAGAGGGGTTTCGGGGATGGGGGTGCCCGGGGTGGGGAGGCCGGGTGGGAGGCCTTGGGTTTCGCGGGCGTGTTGTTCCTGGGCGAAGGGGGCCAGGACTTCGGCGGGAGCCAGGGTGGCGAGGTGGGTGACGAGGGCGTCGCGTTGTTCGGCGTAGCTGGGCATGAGGGATTGCCTTTCGGGGCAAGGGGTTTGGTGATTCAGAAAGTCTGGAGGGGACACTCCAGAACCTAGCCGGATTTTTTGGAGTGTCAACTCCAGACTGTTGGTTCGGGCGGGATAGGGTGCAGCCGTGAGTGAGGCGAGTGGGGCCGGGGGGCGGTTAACGGCCAAGGGACGGGCGACCCGGGAGCGGATCGTGGCTGCCGCGGCTCAGCTGATGTTCGAACGCGGGGTGGCGGGGACTAGCACCGAGGACGTGCGGGCCGCCGCGGAGGTCAGCACCTCGCAGATCTACCACTACTTCCGGGACAAGCCCGCGCTGGTGCGCGCGGTGATCACCCACCAGACCGAGCAGATCATGACCGCGCAGCAGGCGTTCTTCGCTCGGCTGGACAGCATGGACGGGCTGCGGGCGTGGCGCGACGCGCTGGTGGAGTTGCAGCGGTCGCGGCAGTGCGCGGGTGGGTGCCCGATCGGGTCGCTGGGCAGCGAGCTGGCCGACTCGGACACCGCGGCGCGGGTGGAGGTCGCGGCGGGGTTCGCGCGGTGGGCCGAGGCGATCGCGGCGGGGTTGCGGGCGATGCGGGACCGGGGGGAGTTGCGGGCCGGGGCCGATCCGGATCGGCTGGGGCTCGCGGTGCTCACCGCGTTGCAGGGCGGGTTGCTGCTGACGCAGATCCGGCGGGACACGGTGGCGCTGGAGAGCGGGCTGGACGCGATGCTGGAGCTGGTGGAGTCCTACCTGGTGTAACTGAAGTTGATAAACCCGTTGCGGCAACCGGGTCGATGCGTCACCCTGTTAGCAGACAACTCAACCCACAGCGTCACGATGAACGGCACCGGGAAGCTGCGCGGGCGTAGGCGTCGACCGACAGGGCGCGCCGTTGCACCAGTCGCGCTGCCCGACGTGATCGCCGTTCATCATCGGGAAGCCGCCCTCCGCCTAGTCGGACCGGGCGGCTTCCGCTATTTCGGGGCGCGGACAGCCGGGCGCGAGCGAGGCCGGGAGAGATGGGCGGAGGCTAGCCGGGGCGGGTGGGGCGGAGTCGAGCCAGTCGGAGCCGGGCCGGAGCCGGGCCGGAGACGCGCCAAATTGGAGACGCGCCAAATCGGAGCCGGGCCAAATCGGAGCGGCGACCAGACCCCCGGGGGCTGGCAGGTGTCGGAGTGGTGACCGAGCGCCGGAGCGGTGGCCGAGCGACAGGGTAGTGACCGAGCGCCGGAGTGATGGCGTGGCCGAGGTCGGGCCAAGCCGGAGCGGTGACGGGGCATCGGAGCGGCGGTATGGCCGGGCGGTGGCGAGATACCGGTGGCGAGATACCGGTGGCGGTGATCCGGCGGTGTGGTGATCGGGCGCGGGAAACAGCGGCCCGGAAGAGCAGATCAACCGCCGGTGCGGATAGCGCCGAATGGCCGGGAAGTGCGTTCCGGCCGGACCGGAACTGGACAAAAGGATTGGGCTGATCGCGTGATCACCGACACGCTGTAACGGATGGCGATGATCACGCGATAAACACCAAATCAGTCCTTAGTTTCCGCGCTTGACGCGGATTTCCAGCAGGGTCGCGGACTTGCCGGGGCCCTCGCCCTCGCCGATTCCCTCGGCGCCGCCCGGCGCCACGGTGGTCGAGCCGGGGACACCCTTGACCGTGTAGTTGGCGACCGTGGTGTGCGTGCTGTTGCTGAAGACGACGAAGGACTCCGTCAGTTCCATGGTCAGGAAGCCGGTGTTGCCGCGCACGCTGAAGCAGAACGGGGAGCGGTTGCGGGCGCGGACTTCCAGCAGGTCAGCGCCGGTGACGCAGTCGGTGAGCAGGACGTTGCCGTCGCCCTTCTTCAGCAGGATGCCGCGCTCTGCGAAGATCTTGTCGGCGCCCGGGTAGTCGTACTCCTCCTCCAGCGGGGGCGGGTTGTCCTCGGCCACGGCGGCGGTGGCCGTACCCAGCAGCGCGGTGCTGCCCGCGAAGACGAGAACTCCGAGTCGGGACAAAAAGCGCACGGTTGTGCCCCCAGTGACGAGATGGTTTGGATCGGCGCACCCGAATGCCGGATGGTCCGAGGAAAAGGTAGGCATTCGCACCCCGGGTCCGGAAATAATGTGAGCAGCGTCACCACGGTGTTGAAAAATTCGGTGGTTAAATTTCTTCCTGGTCGAGTCCGACAGGGACTCGCGGTCCTGGGGGATTTACTGTGCGCAAACGCAGTATTGTGCTGCGCTCGCTACGGTCGGTCACCGCGGCGCTTGTCGTGACCTCGCTCCTGGTGGGGGCGGCTCCGGCCGCGCTCGCCGAGGAGGTTCCGGCCGGTGCGGCGCGGGCGGAGACCTTGCAGCTGCTGAAATCCGGTGGTCCTGGCCTCAAGCGGGCCGCCGCGGCCGCGCTGTCGGGTACCGATGACGACGTCCGGACGTTCCTGGCCACCGGCCGGGCCAAGCCGGAGGCCGACGACCTGCAGGTGCGCATCGCGCAGCTGATGGCCGCCGGTGGTCCCGCGGTCAAGTCCGCGGCGCAGCGGGCGCTGTTCGGCACGCAGGCCGAGCAGAAGGCCTTCGTCGAGGACGGCTGGCGGCGGCCGGCCGAGGACGACCTCCAGGTTCGGGTCACCCAGGCGATGGACGAGGGCGGCCCCGGGGTGAAGGCGGCCGCGCAGAAGGCGCTGCGGGGCACGGCCGATGACCGGCGGCGGTTCCTGCTCGCCGGGTTCTTCGACGCCAAGTCCGATGACGACCAGGTGCGGGTCACCCAGATCCTGACCATCGGCGGGCCCGAGGTGCGTAAGGCCGCGCAGCGCGCGCTCAACGGCAGCCGCGAGGACATCGAGTACTTCCTGCGTTACGGCTACGAGGTCGCCGCCGCGCGGGACCAGGAAGTCCAGGACATCTCCCAGCTGGTCGACCTGGCCCGCCTCGCCGGCGAGCGCACCAAGGAGCAGACCGAGGCGGCCAAGGTCGCCGCGGAGCAGGCGATCACCGCCGCGCGGCTGGCCAAGGAGGCCGCGATGAAGGCGGCCGAGGAGACCAAGGCCGCCCAGGACTCCTCGGTCCGGGCCGCTGCGCCCAGGGCCTGCTGCAACCGGGCGATGAGGTGGTGCTGGAGGAGCCCACCTACCGCGGTGCGCTGGAGGCCTTCCGGGCCAGGGGCGCCAAGG
>NZ_JBSFUA010000024.1:0-123092 GCF_053591555.1 Crossiella sp. NPDC003009
GCCCGCGCCGCCCGCCCGGCGCGCAGCCCGCGGCCTGCTGTTGCCGGTGGCCGCGTTACTGGTCGGCCTGGCCGCGCTGGGCACGCTGTGGATCGCCTCGCGTTCGCTGGCCGCCACCGAGGCGCAGCTCGCGCTGACCGCGCAGTCCCAAGCCGCGCAACGGTTCACCGAGGCGGTCGGCCAGCTCGGCTCGGCCAAGGCGGACATCCGGCTGGGCGCGATCTACGGCCTGGACGGCCTGATCCGCGACTCGGCCAAGGACGCGGCCAGGGGTGTGCAGGTGCTCACCGCGTTCGTGCGCACCAGGGCCCCGATCGAGAACTGCGCAGGCGACACCGCGCAGGCCCTGCAACGCCCGGCCGAGGACGTGCAGGCCGCGATCACCGTGATCGCCCGCCGCGGCAGCGCCTCCGGCGACCGCCTCAACCTCAGCCGTGCCTGCCTGGCCGGGGCCGACCTGGCCCAGGCGCACCTGGACCGCGCCGACCTGACCGGCACCGACCTGAGCCGGGCCAACCTGGCCCGTGCCCGGCTGCGCTCGGCCGACCTGAGCGACGGCGTGCTGGTGCAGACCGACTTCACCGGGGCCGACCTGCGCCGCGAGGACGGCGCGGCGGCCTGGACCACCCGCCTGCGCCAGGCCAACCTGACGGGCGCGAACCTCACCTCGGCCAACCTCACCGGCGCGGACCTCGCCGGTGCGGAGCTGACCTCGGCCCAGCTGACCGGCGCCAACCTCACCGGCGCGGACCTGCGCGAGGCCACCGGGGTCAGCTGATCAGCGCGGCAACCTGGCGGCCACCGCCCTGGCCAGCTCGGTCAGCTGCGCGCACAGCGGTTCCCTCGGCGGCTGGTCGCGCAAATGCAGCCGGACCAGCTCGACCACCGGATGTCCTGCGCCGTCGACCTGCTCGCGGTGCCGGATGTCGGCCTCGCAGCCGTCGTCGTCGGCCGCCACCACGCCCTCCACGCCCGCGCCCAGCTCGACCCGCTTGCCGTCGCGCTTCCCGGTGTCCGGCGGCTTGCGGTCGAACTCGATGAGGACCTCGCGGCGGCCGCGCACCCACTCGCAGTTCCAGTTGCCGTAGCCCGGGTCGGCCCCGGCCTCGCCGACCACCGGCGCCAGGTCCTCGCGGCTGAGCAGCGCGCAGGCGTCCACCCGCAGCAGCGAGTTCGCCGCGGCCTCGGTGGGCCTGCGCTTGACCTGGCCCTGGTGCAGCGCCAGCAGCACCCCGTTGGTCAGGGCCTCCGCCATGTCGCAGAGCGGGGCCGGCCGGTCCTGGCGGTGCTCGGCCTCCACCCGGATGCGGTGTCCGTCGGGCAGGTGCACCACGCGTTCGCACCGGTCGCCCTTGAGCGCCGGGCGCGCGATCGGGCCGATCGCGGTGGCCGTCGGCGTCGGCGTGTTGACACCCGCGTAGCCGAGCAGCCGCACCTTCGCGACCACCTCGTCGGCCGGGTCGTCGGGTTTCGGCCGGACGAGCACGTCGCAGCGGTTGAAGCTGCCGTAGTCGCCCGCCATGGCGGTCTGGCCGAAGCGGCTCAGCGCGGCCGGGTCGACCAACGCGCACGGGTCGGCGCTGCGCAGGTCTCCCAGCAGGTGCACCCGGTCCTCGGGCAGCGAACCGGCCCTCGGCCAGAACACCACGGCCGCGGCCACCACCAGCACCGCGGCGGCCGCGGCGGGGTAGACCGGCCAGCGGCGGCGCGGCGACGGCGGGACGCGGATGGTCAGCTCCAGGCCGTTGGCCACCTCGGCGAGCATGGCCCGGGCCGCCTCCGCGCTGGGCCTGCGGCGGGGATCCTTGTGCAGCAACACATCCAGCACCTTGCCCAGCGGACCGTCCTGGTGGTGCGGCTCCAGGTCGTAGGCGCCCGCGCGAGCGAGCTGGCCCTGCGGCCCCGATCCGCCCCACGGCGACTGGCCCTCCACCGCAGCGAAGAGGGTGGCGCCCAGGGCGAAGACGTCCGAGGCGCTGGTTGCGATCTGCCGGTTGGCGACCTCGGGGGCGACGTAGCCGGGGGTGAGGTCCGAGGCGCCCTCGCGGTCGCCGGTCTCCTCGGCCCAGCGGGCGATGCCCAGGTCGGTGAGCTTGACCTGGCCGGTCGCGGTGACGAGCACGTTGGCCGGTTTGACGTCCTGGTGCACGATGCCGGCCCGGTGGATGGCGGTGAGCGCGGCGGCCAACTGCTCGCCGATCCTCGCCGCCCGCTCCGGGGCCAGCCTGCCGTCCTCCCGCACGATCTTGGCCAGGTCGCGGGAGTCCAGGTACTCGGTGACCACCCAGTGGTCCTCGCCCTCGGTGAACGAGGTGAGCACCGAGATCACGTTCGGGTGGTCGAGCGCGGCGCCCTGGATCGCTTCCCGCCGGATCTGCTCCCGGTCGGCCACGCGGGAGCGCTTCATCGCCACGATGCGCTTGAGCTCGACGTCGCGGGCCCGCCAGACCTCGCCCTGGCCGCCGCTGCCCAGCTTCGCCAGCAGCCGGTAACGCCCCGCGATCAGCTCGTCACTCCCCATGTGAGCGGAGTGTAGGCACGGCCGTTATCTAGACAGCTGGTGGCCGGTCCTCATACGGCGTGGACAGCACAACCGTGGTCCGGGTGGAGACGTTGGCGACCTCGCGGATCCGCCGCAGCAGATCCTCCAGTGCCGTCGCCCTGGCCACCCGGACCAGCAGGATGTACGACTCGTCCCCGGCCACCGAGTAGCAGGACTGCACCTCGGGCAGGGCGGCCAGGCGTTGCGGGTAGTCATCAGGAGCCGAGGGGTCGATGGGGGTGAGCGAGATGAACGCGGTCAGCGGCAGGCCGACCTGTTCGTGGTCGAGCCTGGCCGCGTAGCCGCGCAGCACCCCGCGCTGTTCCAGCCGTCGCACCCGTTGGTGCACGGCCGAGACACTCAGCCCCACCTTCTCCGCGAGATCGGTGAAACTGCAGCGGCCGTCCTCGGACAGCACCCGCAGGATCGCGCGGTCGATCGGCTCAAGATTCGTCACGCGGGTAGTGATACCAGGTCATGGGGCTGGTTGTTCAGTCGCTGGACACCGGTTTCCGTAACGACCACGATGTCCTCGATCCGCGCGCCCCACCGGCCGGGCAGGTACACCCCCGGCTCGATGCTGAAGGCCATGCCCGGCTCCAGCACCAGGTCGTTGCCCGCCACGATGTAGGGCTCCTCGTGCACCTCGAGGCCGATGCCGTGGCCGGTGCGGTGCACGAAGTACTCGCCGAGCCCGGCCTGCTCCAGCACCTGGCGGCCGGCGGCGTCCACCGACTCGGCGGTCACGCCGGGCCGGACCGCGCGCACCGATGCCTCCTGGGCGGCCAGCAGCGCGGCGTAGCCGGTGGCCACGTCGGCGTGCGCGGGCTCGCCGAGCACGTAGTTGCGGGTGCAGTCGGAGTTGTAGCCCTCGGCGACCGGGCCGCCGATGTCGACCACCACCACGTCCCCGGCCTGGATCACCCGGTCGGACAGCGAGTGGTGCGGGCTGGCGCCGTTGGGCCCGGAGCCGACGATGACGAACTCGGCGTGGGTGTGCCCCTCGGCCACGATCGCGGCCGCGATGTCCGCGCCCACCTCGGCCTCGGTGCGCCCGACCTTGAGCCACTCGGCCATCCGGGCGTGCACCCGGTCGATGGCCTCGGCGGCCTTGCGCAGCCCGGCGATCTCGCTGGCGTCCTTGCGCATCCGCAGCTCGCGCAGCACCGGCCCGGCCAGCACCTGCTCGGCCCCGGGCAGCGCGGCCCGCAGCGGCAGCACGTGCCGGGCGGTCATCGCATCGGCCACCGCGACCCGCGACGGCGCCTGGCCCGTGCACCGCAGCAGGTCGGCGACCAGCCGGTACGGGTCCTCGCCGTCGACCCAGGTGACCAGCTCCACCCCCAGCTCGGCCAGCGGCAGCGCGCTGTAACCAGGGGCTTCCAGCTTGGGCAGCACCAGCGCGGGCGGCGCGCCGTCCTCGGCCGGCAGCACCAGGCAGGTGAGCCGCTCGAAGGACTCCCCGCCCGCGCCGAGCAGGTAACGCAGGTCCGAGCCCCCAGCGACGAGCAGCGCGTCCACCCCGGCGGCGGTCGCGGCGGCGGCCGCGCGCTCCAGCCTGGCGGTGTGCGCCTGAACGTCCACTCTTCCGGTCGTCGTCGACATAGGCGCTACTTTATGCGGTCCATCTGCCGCCACACCCGGAAGACCAGCGGACACAACGTGGCAACCAGGTACAGCCCGCCGGTGAGCCACATGGTGACGCCCAGGCCGAGGTGGTCCACCGACAGTCCGGCCAGCACGGTGCCCACCGGCATCCCGGCCGCGCAGCCCGCGGCGGTGACGCCGAAGACCACCGGCCGCTGCGCCTCCGGGATCCGCTCGTACTCCACCACGGTCAGGATCGGGTTGATCGCCCCGCACAGCAGCCCGATCGCCACGAAGCCGGCGACCAGCGCGAACATCCCCGGTTCGGCGATCAGCAGGAGCTGTTTGGGCGCACCGACGGCGAGGAAGGCCAGGGTGTAGACCGGCCAGCGCGGCAGCCGCGGCCCGAGCCAGCCGTAGAGCACGGTGCCCACCAGCGCCGCCCCGCCGAAGACGCCGGTGACCACGCCCAGGGCGACGCTGCTGCCCAGCACGTCCTTGGCGTAGCGGGGTAAGAGCACCGAGTAGATCGCGGCGTCCATCAGGTTGGTGACCATCAGCATCAGCGTGATCGCGCCGATCAGCCGGTCCTTGCGCAGGTAGCCGACCCCGGCGCGCAGATCGCCCAGGTAGGCCCGCGCGCCGCGCTTGGCCGGCACGTCGTCGGGGTGCACGCCGGGCACGAACAGCCCGACCAGCAGCGCGGAGACCAGGAAGGTGGCCGCGTCCACGAACAGCACCTCGGCCGCGCCGGTGACCGCGATCAGCACCCCGGCCAGCATCGGCCCGACCATCTTGGCCGCGCGGGAGGCCCCGTCCGCGGCGCTGGCCGCCCGCTCCAGCGGGGTGCCGCCGAGCTTGGCCAGCTCCGGCACGACCGTCGAGCGCGCGGTCTCCCCCGGCGCCCGGCTGATCCCGAGCACCGCGACCAGCAGCACCAGCTGCCACAGGGCGAGTCCGACGGTCAGGTGCAGCACCGGGATGGCCAGCACCGCCAGCGCGGCCAGCAGGTCGGAGAGCACGCTGGCCCCGCGCGCGCCGAAGCGGGCCACCATCGGCCCGCCCAGCGCCGAGGAGGCCACCACCGCGACCAGCTCGACCGCGGCGACCAGGCCGGTCTGGGTCGAGCTGCCGGTGGTCTCCAGCACGAACCAGGGGATGGCCAGGAAGGTCATCATGGTGCCGCACACCGACACCCCGTTGGCCGCGAACAGCGCCACCAGCGGCGCGCGGCGGCGCACCGGCGCGGGCGCGAGGTCCTCGACGATCACGCTTCCTCCTTCTTGCCCCGGCGCGGGAAGGACTGCCACTGGGTGACCACCGAGGTGTCGCCTTCGCGGCGCGGACGTTCGTAGCGGTCGAGCACCTGCTCCAGCTCGGCGTTGAGCGCGGTCAGCTCCTCCGGGGTCAGCCACATGAGCCGGTCGGAGAGCGCGGCGGCGTCGATCCACTCCCTCGGCCAGCTCGCCATCTCGCCCACGTACTGGCTGGCCTTGCGGTAGTAGATGTCGACGATCTCGTGCAGGAACGCGCCCATCGCGCCCTGGGCCGCCGGGTCCTCGAGCAGGTCGCCGATCTCGAAGGAGGTCAGCTGGTGCCGGGCCCGCCACCAGCGGTCCCGGCGGCTGCCGCGCTCGGGCTCCTCCTCGATGAACCCGTACTCGGCGAGCTGGCGCAGGTGCCAGCTGGTGGTGCCGGAGCTCTCCCCCAGCCGCTCGGCCAGGCCGGAGGCGGTGGCCGGACCGTCGGCGCGCAGCAGGCCCAGGATCTCCAGCCGCAGCGGGTGGGCCAGGCCGCGCAGGGTGCGCGCGTTCAGCTGGGTGGCCCGTTCCAGCGGACGCTCGTCTTCGCTCACGGGCAGCACCGTACAATCGCCAAGGACTCTTTGCAAAGGGTTCTTGGCGATTTTTGTCGGAGGGTCGTGGCAGGCTGTGCGGGGTGAACGCTCCCCTCGTGCTGATCGACGCGGCCAGCCTGTGGTTCCGGGCCTTCTACGCCGTGCCGGAGTCGATGACCGCCCCCGACGGCACCCCGGTCAACGCCGTGCGCGGTTTCACCGACATGGTCGCCAGGCTGATCGCCGACCGGCGGCCGGGCCGCCTGGTGGCCTGCCTGGACGCGGACTGGCGACCGGCGTTCCGGGTGCAGGCGCTGCCCTCCTACAAGGCGCACCGGGTGGCCGAGGAGGGCGACGGCAGCGAGGAGCAGGTGCCGGACACGCTGACCCCGCAGGTCCCGGTGATCCTGGACGTGCTGGACGCGGCGGGCATCGCCACCGCGGAGGCCGAGGGCTACGAGGCCGACGACGTGATCGGCGCGCTGGCCTTCGCCGAGAGCAAGGACCCGGTGGAGGTGGTCACCGGCGACCGCGACCTGTTCCAGCTGGTCCGGGACGCGCCGGTGCCGGTCCGGGTGGTCTACGTGGGCAAGGGCATCGCCAAGGCGGAGACCTTCGGCCCGGTGGAGCTGGCCGCCAAGTACGCCCTGCCCGAGGAGAACGCGGGCGCGGCCTACGCCGCCATGGCCGTGCTGCGCGGCGACCCCAGCGACGGCCTGCCCGGTGTCGCGGGCATCGGCGAGAAGACCGCGGCCAAGCTGATCACCCAGTTCGGCTCCCTGGACGCGCTGCTGGCCGCGGTGTCCGACCCGATGGACCGGGTGCTCACCGCCCGTGCCCGCACCAGCCTGACCGCCGCCGCCGACTACCTCGCGGTCGCGCCCCAGGTGGTCAACGTCGCGGTGGACGCCCCGGTCCGGATGTACCGCGAGGACATCCTCCCGGCCACCCCGGCCGACCCGGCCCGCTTCGCCGCCCTCGGCCACCGCTGGGGCATCGACCGCTCGCTGAACCGCCTGCTCCAGGCGCTGAAGGCGAACGCGAGCTAACCGACCGGCCAGCCCAGCGCCGAGACCTCACGCCGCACCCGCGCCCAGTCCGCGCCGGGCGCCAGCCGCCGCGTCAGCTCCGCGGTCAACGGCGCCTGGCGCAGCACCTCCCTGACCGCGCGGTAGTCCAGCTCCCGCTGGTAGTAGTCCTGCGCGAACCCGTGATACCCCTCGGGCCCGTCCACGGCCACCACCTGGAACAGCCAGCGCGCCCCGTCCGGATCGTCCCCGGCCGGGAACACGATCTCCCCGCACTGCCACCGGTTCCCGTTCCACCGCCGCCACACCACCACGGTCGCGGCCAGCAGGTCGTCCAGGCAGAACGCGGGCTCCTCCACCAGGTCCGCGAAGTCGGTGGGCAGCTCGTCCACCAGCCCCGGCCACAGCTCCCCGTCATCGGAGACGAACGGGCTCATCGCCGACTCGTGGTCGAACCCCCTGATGAAGACCCCGGCCTCCTGGAACACGATCGAGTACTCATCGCCGGAGCCGTTGCGCATCCAGGCCAGGTCGCGGCCTTCCGCCCAGTCCGGGTGGTAGCCGAAGTAGCGGGACCCCGGATCGTCGTTGAGCACGACCTCCAGCGCCGCGATGGCCCGGCAGCGGGCGCGCAGGGTGTCGATGTCGGGCAGCTCGCGCACCAGATCCAGGACCGTCACGGATCCATGAGAGCACGACGCCCTGACATCAGCGGAACTTCGCCGTCCGCTGGTGGTACTCCTCTTCGGCGTCCGCCCCCAGATACCCCCACGGGATCCGGTGCAGCCGGTCCCCCATCCCGGCCAGGTGTGCCTTGGCCCGGTCCCGGTCCATCGCCATGCAGAACGCGGCCGCGAACAGGTTGTGCGCCTCCAGATCCCGGGGGTGCCGCTGCGCCTCGGCGCACCACCGGTCGGCGGCGTCGGCGAGCTCGCCTGCCACCTTGGCGAAGTGGCGGACCTGCAGGGTGGCGATCTTGAGCGGGCTGCGTTCCTCGATCAGCTTGCGCAGCCGGGGCAGGTAGGTCTCGAAGTAGGCCAGCGGCAGCATGGCCACCAGCGGGTTGCCCGGCGGGGCCTTGTCCACGCAGCCGTGCGCGAAGGCGAGCATCTCCTCCTCCGAGCCACCCCACTTGGCGGCCAGGTACTGCAGGCGGTGCCAGTGCGCCGGGTACAGCATCGGCGCCCGGTCGATGACCTTGCGCCAGAGGTCGTCGTTCTGTTCCCGGTCCACGTTCAGGCCGCGCGCCACCGGCATCAGGCTGACCCACGGCGCGGCGTCCTTGGGCAGCAGTTTCGCGCTGCGGTGCAAGGGTTCCACCGCGCGGCGCAGGGTGGCGTGGAAGAGCTTGGCGCGGTCGGCGCCGACGGTGGAGCCGCTGCCGGAGCCGCGGATGGCCCAGGCCTCCTGGATCCGGGCCTCGCCGACCAGCAGCCACAGGTCGGGGTCCTCGGCCTGTTCGGCGATGGCGGTCAGCTCGTCGCTGTGGCCGATCACGGTCTTGCCCAGCATCGCGGCGCGCAGGGTGCGGGTCTCGGGGTCTTCGCGGCATTCGGCCAGCACGGTCAGCCCGGCCTGCAGGCTGCCCTCGCCCAGCTCGGCGACCGCGGCGTCCAGCACCGGGTCGTGGTAGGCGCGGTCCTGGACCATCAGCGGTCTTGGCAGGGCCGCTTCCTTACCGGCGGCCGACCTCTTCCCCCAACCGAACAACCCCATTCAGCCACAGTATCCCGATCTCACCCGGCCCAGCGAGGCACCTCAGAAGAAGGTCCCGGACCACGGCACGCGGTCGCCGGCGAACAACCGGTCGGCCTCGGCGAGGGCTTCCGGCGCGGCCACGGTGATCCGTCCGGCCGCGGCCAGCTGGCTCGGCCTGCTGTCGCCGAGGTAGATCATCGCGAGCACGTCGGCGTCGAGCTCCAGCTGCGCGGCCGCCTCGGTCCGGGCCGCCCCGTCCGGGCTGATCAGGTAGTGGCCGGTGTTGCCGGGCAGGAACCGGTCCCGCACCGAGACCACCACCGGCTCGGCCGCGCCATAGGTCCGCGCGGCCAGCGCGGCGGGCACGTCGACCAGCCGCAGCCAGATCTCGTCGGTCACGCCGGTGGTGCGCACCGCGTCCCGGTCGGTCAGCAGCGCCTCCAGTGGCAGGTCCATGGCCAGCGGGTCGTCGGTGACCACCTCAACCGCCAGGTCCACGCCGAGCAGGAACCGCCACAGCCCGGCCTGCGCGCCAGGGTTGTCCGCGTGCAGGTCCCTGATCTCCAGGTACCGGCCCCGCTCGTTGCGGCCGGTCGTGTACACCACATAGCCGTCCGGCCCCGCCGGTCCGAGGTGCACCGCGCCGACCAGGTACTCATCGCCGCCGCGGTGCCGGGCCAGCGCCAGCGACCAGTAGTGCCCGGAACGCTCCTGCCAGCCGGGCCGGGAGCGGTCCAGCCCGTCGTAGACCGAGGGCAGCAGCGTCTCCAGCTCCTCCGGCGCGAGCAGCCGCACCTCGCCGGTGACCGGCGCGCCGGGGTGCAGCTTGGCTCGCGCGGTGCGCACGGCGAGATCGCGTCCCCTGCTGGCCACGCCGTAGCCGAAGCGCCCGTAGATGGCGGCCTCGCTGGCCCGCAGGCTGGCCAGCACCTCACCGCGTTCGGCCAGGTCACGCAGCTGGCTGCGCATCAGCTCGGTGACCACCCCGCGCCGGGTGTGGTCGGCGCGCACACCGACCCTGGTGACCCCGGCGTGCGGCACCCCGGTCCGGCCGGGCACGGTCAGCGGCGCCGGGAACGAGGTGGTGGTGCCCACCAGCAGGTCACCGCTGCGCACCCCCAGCGTGCGGCCGGGCACGTAGGCGCGCTGCGAGTGCTCCCACTGCTCGTCCGAAGCCGGCGGGTGGTGCATGGCGGCGCGGAAGAGGGTGTGCGCGGCCCGTACCTCGGCCGCGGCCAGCACCTGTACCTCGTGATCGGTCACCAGCCGATCGTGCCCCGCCCGCCTCGTTCTGACGAATGGTTTAACCGGCAGGACACTGCCATTCACTCCCCCGCGCCGATTTCGGCATGCTTGGCTCAGGGGTCGTTTCGAACAAGCTCGGGGTGGGGAAGCATGATCGAGACCTGGTTCCGGACCGCGGACGTGCCCGCGCCCGAACGACTCGACTACTGGCGGGAGCTGGCCGCCCGCCTGTGCGGCGAGGCCGCCATCGAACCGCTGGCCCCCGGGGTGTTCCACTCCGAGATCCGGGCCCTGACCATGGGCGAGCTCGGCGTGGTGCTGGAGCACCAGTCGCCGTTCTCCCTGGTGCGCACCACCGCGCACGTGCGCCGCGAGGACCCGGACCGCTGTTACCTGATCCTGCTCGAGGAGGGCTCGGTCGGTTTCGATCAGGACGGCCGGTCCGGGGTGCGCCGTCCTGGCGACCTGATCGTGCACCACAGCAGGACCCCGTCGGTCACCCACGGTGGCACGGTGGGCCGGTCGATCAACTTGCACTTCCCGCGCACCCTGCTGCCACCGGTGGCCGGCGAGTTGCTGGGGGTCTGCTTCCCCGCGGGCGGCGGGCTCGGCGCGCTGGTCGCGGGCGCCCTGCGCGAACTGGCCGTGCTGAACGGCGACCGCGATGCGGAGGCGGTCCGGCTGGCCGGCATCACCCTGGACCTGTTGGCCGCGCTCTGCCACCGGGAACTGGGCACCGAACGCCCGGCCACCACCACCCCGGCCGCGCTGCTCAGCCAGGTGCGCGCCTTCGCCCAGAAGAACCTCGCCAACCCCGCCCTGGACCCGGCCATGATCGCCGCCGCGCACCACATCTCCGTGCGCTACCTGCACCGGCTCTTCCAACAGGAAGGCCAGACCGTGGCCGGCTGGATCAAGGACCAGCGCCTGGAACGCTGCCGCCGCGACCTCGCCGACCCCCTGCTGCGGGACCGGCCGGCGCACGCGGTGGCCCGCCGCTGGGGCTTCACCGACAGCGCCCACTTCAGCCGCGCGTTCCGTGCCGCCTTCGGCCTGCCACCCGGGGAGTACCGCAAGCTCGCGCAACCGCTCAACGGTCGTCTCGAACAAGCTCGGGACGGGGCAGCATGATCGAGACCTGGTTCCGGACCGCGGACGTGCCCCCGCACGAGCGCTTCGACTACTGGCACCAGCTGGCCAGCAGCCTGTGCGGCGCGGCCCGCATCGACAACCCGGGGCCGGGCGACTTCCACGCCGAGGGCCGGGCCCTCGACCTGGGCGCGATGGGCGTGGTCACCGACACCAAGTCGGCGTTCTCCATCGTGCGCACCCCCGCGCACGTGCGCAGGCACGACGAGGAGCGCTACTACCTCACCCTGCTGGAGGAGGGCGTGGTCCGGTACGAGCAGGACGAGCGGCAGATCGAGCTCACCCCGGGCAACCTGATCATCTACCCCTCCTCGGCGCCCTCGGTGACCGCGGCGGTGAACCACGGCCGCTCCAGCATCCTGCACTTCCCGCGGACCCTGCTGCCCCAGGTGGCCACCGGCCTCGTCGCGGCCACGCTGTCCGCACGCGGCGGCCTGGGCGCGCTGGTGGCCGGCAGCCTGCGGGAGCTGGCCGCGTTGCCCGGTGACCGCGCCGAGGAGGCGGCCCGGCTGGCCGGCATCACCCTGGACCTGCTGGCCGCGCTCTGCCACCGGGAACTCGGCACCGAACGTCCGGCCACCACCACCCCGGCCGCGCTGCTGGGCCAGGTGCGCGCCTTCGCCCAGCGACACCTGGCCGACCCCGGCCTGGACCCGGCCACGATCGCCGCCGCGCACCACATCTCCGTGCGCTACCTGCACCGGTTGTTCCAACAGCAGGGCCAGACCGTGGCAGGCTGGATCCGGGACCAGCGCCTGGAACACTGCCGCCGCGACCTCGGCAACCCCTTGCTGCGGGAACGGCCGGTGCACGCGGTGGCCCGCCGCTGGGGCTTCACCAACGACGCCCACTTCACCAGGGTCTTCCGCACCGCCTTCGGCCTGCCACCCGGGGAGTACCGCAAACTCGCGCAACTGCCCAGGCAGCGCGCGGACAGCGCACTAACCCAGGCGGACCGATGATCGAGACTTGGCTGCGAACGGACGACCTGCCCGCCGAGGAGCGGCTCCCGCACTGGCACCGCCTCGCCGAGATCGGCTGGGGCGCGACCACGGTCAGCGTGCCGGAGGCCGCCGAGTTCCGCAGCACCAGCCGGGTGCTGAACCTGGGCAGCCTGGTGATGACCACCGAGGACCTGCAGCCGGTGCGCCTGGCCCGCACCCAGGCCCAGATCCGGCACTCGGACCCGGAACGCTGGCACCTGATCCTGCTCGCCGAGGGCGTCTGCCGGTTCACCCAGGACGGCCGCGCCGACGAGTTCAGCGCGGGCGACCTGCTGCTGCACCACACCTCCGCCCCGTTCACCGGCGAGGTGACCGCGTCGACCTCGCTGTTCCTGCAGTTCCCGCGCAAGCTGGGGCTCGCCGGCCTGGAGTCGCTGACCTCGACCCGGATCCCGGCCGACCGCGGCGTCGGCGCCCTGGTCGCGGGCTGCCTGCGGGAGCTGGGCGGACTGCCCGCCGGCCGGGCCGCCGAGGCGGACCGGCTGGCCGGGGCCACCCTGGACCTGCTCAACGTGCTCAGCGCGCGGGTGCGGGGCACGCCGAGCGCGCCGGAGGCCCACCCTGCGGCGCTGTTCGCCGCGGTGTGCGCGTTCATCCGGACCAACCTGGCCGATCCCGCGCTGGACCCGGCCACGGTCGCCGCCGCGCACCACATCTCCGTGCGCTACCTGCACCGGTTGTTCCAGCAGGAAGGCCAGACCGTGGCGGGCTGGATCCGGGACCAGCGCCTGGAACGCTGCCGCCGCGACCTGGGCGACCCGCTGCTGCGGGAGCGGCCGGCGCACGCGGTGGCCCGCCGCTGGGGCTTCACCGACAGCGCCCACTTCACCAGGGTCTTCCGCGCCGCCTTCGGCCTGCCGCCGGGTGCGTACCGCAGGCTCGTCCAGGCCAGCTCGCTGAGCCGGACGGAGTAGTCCGTTGTGCCCGCACGGTCAACGCCGGTGCGTTGGCAGTCAACGACGCCGGGTCCGGATTCGGCCAGGATTGCTGACACGCGGGCGGCACGCTCCTGGGGAGGAAGCCCCGCCCGCGTGGACCGGCGCGGAGGCGTTCCTGGGGGCCGCCGTCGCGCTGGTCCGCACCTACTCGCCGGACGGCCCCCCAGTGGCCGCGCCCGGTGGGGCCGGGTCAGGGCTGCCACCTGGCCCGCGCGCCGACCCCGCACGCCGGGCGGGCTCGGGGTCGGCGCTCCCGCCCGGTGCTACTTGGGCAGGCTGACCTCGTAGATCGCGTCGCTGTTCTTGACCGTGATGGTCACGGTCTTCTCCTTGCCGTCGATCTTGACCTTGCAGTCGAAGGTCGAGCCCTGGGTGACGGCCTGGCCGGAGGGGCAGGTGGCGCCCTCCACCTTCTGCACGTTGTACTTCTCGGTGAGGATCTTCTTCACGCCCTCCTGCACGGCGTTCTCGTCGAAGACCTTCTTCAGGAACCAGCCGGGCCAGACGAAGCCGAGCACCGCGACCGCGGCCACCAGCAGCACCGCGAGGCCGCCGAGGATCAGCGGCAGCGCGGACTTCTTCTTCGGGCCGCTCGGCGGCTGCCCGTAGCCGGGCTGCTCGCCGTAGCCGGGCTGGCCGTACGGTCCGGGCTGACCAGGCTGACCGGGCTGGCCGGGGAAACCGGGCTGCGGCTGGCCGTAGGGACCGGTCGGCTGGCCCGGCTGAGGCTGCCCGTACTGACCAGGCTGAGGCTGCTGGCCGTACTGACCGGGCTGCGGCTGGTTCGGGTCGGGCTGACCGTACTGGCCCGGCTGCTGCCCGTAGCCGGGCTGCTGGCCGTACTGGCCCGGCTGCGGCTGCTGCGGGTAACCGGGCTGCTGGCCGTACCCCGGCTGGCCGGGCTGCTGGCCCTCGGCCGGGAAACCACCGGAGGGGGTGCCCTGGCCAGGACCCGAGCCGTACGGCTGCTGGCCCCACTGCTGCGGGTTGTTCTCCCCGGGCGGGCCATACGGGCTGGTCATCCTGCGCCTCCGTGTTCGTGGTTGGCGCGGCCGTTCCGCACGCGCTGCGGGCGATCAAACCACAGCCGGACCGGCTGTACCCGGCCGACCGACCAAGTTGCCATCAGGTCACCATCGCCACCACGCCACGGCGGATGGACGCGGCGGCCTTGATCGCGGTGGCGCCGATCGGATCCTCCCCGCCGAGCACGTCCCTGAGCTGCTCCAACAGGTCCACCACCTGCCGGCACCAGCGCACGAAGTCACCGGCGGAAAGCTCCTGCCCGTTGGCCTCGGCCGCACTGAGCACCTTCTCCAGTGATTCCCCGCGCGCCCACCGGTAGACCGGCCAGGCGAACCCGGCGTCGGGCTCCCTGGTGCGGTCCAGGCGGTGGCGGCGCTCGTCGTCCTCCAGCTCGGCCCAGATGCGCATGGTGTTGTCCAGCGCCTCGGCCACCCCGCCGCCGGGCAGCCGGGGCTGGGTCGGCGCGTCCCGGCGGGACTCGAAGACCAGCGCGGAGACCACCGCGGCC
This sequence comes from Crossiella sp. NPDC003009, assembly GCF_053591555.1. Classification (NCBI taxonomy): domain Bacteria; kingdom Bacillati; phylum Actinomycetota; class Actinomycetes; order Pseudonocardiales; family Pseudonocardiaceae; genus Crossiella; species Crossiella sp. NPDC003009. The sequence goes on from NZ_JBSFUA010000024.1 coordinate 14,563, forward strand.
AGCTCGGCCGGGTCCAGGTGCCGCCAGGCCTCGGTGCGCAGGCACTCCGCGGCCAGCAGGTCGGACTCGCTGTAGAGCCGGGTCAGCCGCCGCCCGTGCTCGGTGACGATCTCGCCGACCTCGTCCTCGGTGCGCGGCGCCCGCAGGTAGCCGCGTTCGCGCAGCAGCGCGCGGATCCGGTCGAAGGCGCGGGCCAGCGAGTGCGTGGTGGCCGCGACCTGGCGTTCCAGCTTCTCGGTCTCGCCCTGCAACCGGTGGAAGCGCTCGCCCCAGCGGGCGTGCTGCTCCCGGTCCTCGCAGGCGTGGCAGGGGTGCGCGCGCAGCGCCCGGCGCAGGGTGGCCAGCTCGGCGTCCTCCACCGCGCCGCCGGAGGAGCGGCGCCGGCCGCGGCCGGGCGGCTGGATGCCGGTGTTGCGCAGGGTCGCGGCCAGGTCCCGGCGGCTGCGCGGGGACCGCACGTCGACCTGCTTGGGCAGCCGTACCCAGCCCAGCGACTCGACCACCGACGGGAAGTCGTGCACGGACAGCCGCCCGGCCCAGCGGTCCTCGGTGACCACCAGCGGCCTCGGGTCCCCGTTGGGGTCCAGGCCGGGGTCGATCACCAGGGCCAGCCCGCTGCGCCTGCCGGAGGGCACCTCGATGACATCGCCCTTGCGCAGCTTCTCCAGCGAGGCCGCCGCCTCCGAGCGGCGCACCGTGCTGCTCTGCCGGGCGAGGGTCTTCTCCCGCTCGGAGAGGCGCTTGCGCAGGTTGGCGTAGTCGCTGAAGTCGCCGAGGTGGCAGGTCATCGACTCCGCGTACCCGGCGAGGCCTTCCTTGTTGCGCTCGATCCGCCTGGCCAGCCCGACCACCGAGCGGTCGGCCTGGAACTGGGCGAAGGACTGTTCGAGCAGCTCGCGGGCGGCGGCCGCGCCGACCCGCTGCACCAGGTTGACCGCCATGTTGTAGCCGGGCTTGAACGAGGAGCGCAGCGGATAGGTGCGGGTGGAGGCCAGGCCGCCGACCTGCCGGGGATCCATGCCGGGCTGCCAGACCACCACGGCGTGGCCCTCGATGTCGATGCCGCGCCGCCCGGCCCGCCCGGTGAGCTGGGTGTACTCGCCGGGGGTGAGGTCGACGTGCGCCTCGCCGTTGTACTTGACCAGCTTCTCCAGCACCACGGTCCGCGCGGGCATGTTGATGCCCAGCGCCAGGGTCTCGGTGGCGAAGACGACCCGGACCAGGCCGCGGACGAACAGCTCCTCCACGGTCTCCTTGAACGCCGGCAGCAGCCCGGCGTGGTGGCTGGCGATGCCGCGTTCCAGCGCCTCGCGCCATTCCCAGAAGCCCAGCACGGCCAGGTCGTGCTCGGGCAGGCCGCCGGTCTTGGCCGCGACGATCGCCCTGATCTCGGCCACCTCGGCCTCGGTGGTCAGCCGCAGCCCCGAGCGCACGCACTGGTTCATCGCCGCGTCGCAGCCGTTGCGGCTGAAGATGAACACGATCGCGGGCAGCAGGCCCTGGGAGTCGAGCTGGCGGATCACGTCGTTGCGCGAGGGCGGCCGGAACGTGCCCGACCTCGGCCCGTGCCCGCCGCGCCGGTCCTGCCGCGGCCTGCCCCACGGCAGGTGCCGCCGCTCCATCTCCTGGGTGTGCCGGTTGAGCTCGGGGTTGATCCGGATGTGGCCTTCGCGCGAGTCCTCGGCGAAGAGGTCCATCAGCCTGCTGCCGACCTGCATGTGCTGCCACAGCGGCACCGGCCGGTGCTCGTCCACCACCACGGTGGTGTCCCCGCGCACCTCGACCAGCCATTCGCCGAACTCCTCGGCGTTGCTGACGGTGGCCGACAGGCCGGTGATGCGCACCTGCTCGGGCAGGTGCAGGATGACCTCTTCCCAGACCGCGCCGCGGAAGCGGTCGGCCAGGTAGTGCACCTCGTCCATGACCACGTAGCCGAGGTTGTCCAGCGCCCTGGAGCCCGCGTAGATCATGTTGCGGAGCACCTCGGTGGTCATGATCACCACCGGCGCGTCCCCGTTGATCGAGGTGTCCCCGGTGAGCAGCCCGACCTGCTTGGGCCCGTACCTGGCGGACAGGTCGGCGTGCTTCTGGTTGGACAACGCCTTGATCGGCGTGGTGTAGAAGCACTTCTTGCCCTCGGCCAGGGCCAGGTGCACGGCGAACTCGCCGACGATGGTCTTGCCCGCGCCGGTGGGCGCGCACACGAGCACACCGTGTCCGTCCTCCAGCGCCTCGCAGGAGCGGCGCTGGAAGGGGTCCAGATCGAAGGACAGTCCCGCGATGAAGTCGGTCAGCTTCGGATAGGCGGACCGGGCGCGGGCTGCGGCGAAGGCCTCCGAGGGAGACCTGCCTGAGTCGGAGGAAGGGCTTGGTGCCACCTGCTCAGACTTTCACACGTCCCCGACAGTCACCGCGCGAAGTACCGGTTGGCCTCCGGACGCCAGGCGAGTACGACAGGCAGCGTGGCGATCGCCAGCAGCCCGAGCTCCGGAAGCAGGTCGCTGGTGGGGACCGGGAGCCCGCGCAGCAGGTGTGTCAGGCGGTAGAGCACGTACAACACCGAGAGCACCGTGACCACGACCCTGGCCCAGTTCCGCCCTCGGTGGAACGCCGTGGTCAGCCACAGCAGCAGCAGGCAGGTCACCAGGATGACGACCAGCGCCACCAGGGAGTGCAGCAGGCGGTTGTCCGAGATCACCAGGGTCAGCAGCGCCAGTCCCAGTGAGACCACCGCGGGCACCGCGAAGAGCACGGCGGCCACGGTGACGATGCCGGGCGGGGCGGTCTGCACTGGCGGCTGGCTCACCAGGCGGAATCTAGGGCAATGGCCTGTCAGCGCGCTAACGACCGGCGCGGGCCACCACGGTCAGCGCCCCCGGCACCGCGCGCACGGTCACCGGCAGCCGGGCCTGGCGCTCACCGTCGGCGTAGGCCACCCAGCCGTTGTCGCCGCTGAGCTGGACCTTCCGCGCCCGGAACGTGCGGACCACCGGGTGGTCCACGTGCCGCCCGGTGCGCAGGGTGGGCAGGATGCGCAGCAGCAGGCGGCGGCTGGCCGCGCCGACCACGGTCACGTCCAGCTCGCCGTCGGCGGGGTCGGCGTCCGGGCAGATCGGGATTCCGCCGCCGTAGCTGGTGGTGTTGCCCAGCGCGACCAGCGTGGCCTCCACCTCGACCCGGCCGGCCGTGGTCTCCAGCAGCAGCTGCCGCGGTCGCAGGCCGGCCAGCTCGGCCAGGATGGCCAGGTCGTAGCGGCGCGGGCCGCGTGGCCAGCGCATCCGGTTGGTGCGCTCGTTGACCGCGGCGTCGAACCCGGCGCACAGCACGGTGGCGAAGTAGCCGCCCCCGGCGATCCGCCCCAGGTCCAGCGTGCGCCGCGACCCGCCGCGCAGGGCCTCGGCCACCGCGGCGGCGGCTTCCCGCGAGCCGCGCGGCAGCCCGACCGCGGCGGCCAGGTCGTTGCCGGTGCCCGCCGGGACCACCGCGAGCGCGGTGCCGGTGCCTGCGCAGGCCTGCACCGCCGCGTGCGCGGCCCCGTCCCCGCCGAGCACCGCGAGCACGTCCACCCCGCCGGCCACCGCGGACCTGGCGAGTTCGGCCAGGTGCTCGCCGCTACTGGCGACCAGCGGTACCAGCTCGGTCACCGCGGGCCGGAGCGCGGCGGCGACGGATCCGGCGACCCGCGCCGCCGACCAGGCCCCGGAGGCCGGGCTGACCAGCAGCGCGAGCCGCGTCACGTGGCGTCGTCGTCGTAGCGGACCCTGGGCTTGTCGACCACCGGCGACGGGGTGGCCCGCACCGGCTCGATCTCCTCCACCGGCGCGGTGTCGGCCGCGATCGGCGAGGCCTCGTCGTCGTTCCAGGTGTCCCAGCCCTCGGCGGCCCGCTTGCGCGCGGCCCGCTTGTCCCGGAACCGGGCGATCTGGATGGAGAACTCGTGCAGCAGGGACAGCGCGAGGGCCAGGGCGAGCATGGAGAACGGGTCGGTGCCGGGGGTGGCGATCGCGGCGAAGACGAACAGGCCGAAGATCGCGCCGCGGCGGCTGCGCCGGAGCTTGTCGTAGGTGAGCACGCCGGCGAAGTTCAGCATGACGACCAGCAGCGGCAGCTCGAAGCTGACCCCGAAGATGATCAACAGGGCGAGCACGAAGTTGATGTAGTTGCTACCGGCCAGCGCGGTGGCGAACTCCTCGCCACCGAAGCCGACCAGCGCGATCAACGCCTTCGGGATGATGAAGAAGGCCAGCACCGCGCCGAGCATGAACAGCACCGAGGCGCAGCTGACGAAGGCGCCGGCGTACTTCTTCTCCTTGTGGTACAGCCCCGGCGTGATGAACGCCCACAGCTGGTAGAGCCAGATCGGGGCGGCCAGCACCGCGCCCACGGCCAGCGAGACCTTGAGGCGGACCATGAACGCCTCGAACGGCTGGGTCTGCAACAGCTGGCACTTGCCCGCGTTCAGCGAGACCTTGTCCGGGATGGCGCAGTAGGGGTCCAGCACGATCGAGCCCAGCGTCGGGATCGGGCCGACCGTGTACACCCACCACAGGAACGCGATCACGGCCCCGGCCACCAGGGCCAGCACCGAGACGCCCAACCGGTGCCGCAGCTCGTAAAGGTGCTCGATGAGCGTCATCGTGCCGTCGGGGTTCTTCTTCCGACGGCCGCCGAACAGCTTGCCGAGCCCTTTACGGCGGCGGAGCTCTCCGCTCCCCACCGAGTCTGTCTCCTCTTACTCCGCGCTCAGCGGTTGTCAGCGCGACCCTGGGTCTGCTCCAGCGGCGGCGCGACCTGCGGCGCGGGCTGCTGGACGACCGGCTGGGTCGGCGGCAGCGGCTGCGGCGCGGCGGTGTAGGGCTGCTGCGCGGCGGGCTGCTGCTGGACCGGAGGCTGCGGGGCGGGCGCGGGGGCCTGCTCGGCCTGTCCGTCCTCCTCGCGCATGGTCTTGGTCTCGGCCTTGAAGATGCGCATGGAGCGGCCGACCGCACGAGCCATGTCAGGCATCTTCTTGGCGCCGAACAGCAGCACGACCACCACAGCGATGATCAGCAGCTCAGGTACTCCGATAGGCACGGTCGTTCCTCCTGTCTCCCCCGCTACCCGATGGTACGCGGGGCAGGCATGTCGTCCTTGGTCGAAGCGCGTCGCTCCATGATCGCCACGCGCAACGCGGCGGAGCGGGCACGCAGCAGTCCGGTGCGGTCCCTGACCGTGCCCTGGAACCTGGCCTGGGCCCGCCCGGCGCGTTTGACCGCACCGAACACCCGGACCAGAACGATCACCAGGACGACCAGTCCGGCGAGGACCGGCAACATGAGGGACAGGTACTGCACCAGCACACCGTAGCTGGCCGCACCGACCGTGACGAGACCCGCCCGACGGATCCGATCACCTGTTTCCCGAGGGATGAACGGTTCAGAACGATCGTCTTACCCCTCCTTGAACAGCGCCCGGAATCCGCACCGCGGGTAGTCGCGGCGTCACAGCCGCAGCGCCCAGTCCCTGGCGACGTCGTACCACTGCGAGGCGGTCCGGTGCAGGTTCAGCGAGTGCCCGGTCTCCGGCACCACGAACGCCTCCAGCGCCACCCCGTCCCCGTACAGCGGCCGCTCCCCCGCCAGCAGTGTCGCCGCGCTGGTGCAGTCGCTGGCCCCCTCCCCGGTGAACAGCACGTCCCGGTCCCCCACCACCAGCAGCACCGGCACGGTGATCCCCGGGTACTCCGCCGGCCCGGGAAAGGTGTCGTAGCCGGGGATGACATCGGGCTCGGTCAGCTGCTCGTCCAGCGCCACCAGCTGCTCGTCCACGGTCGCCGGGTGCAGGAACATCCCCGCCCTGGTGCCCGGGATGCTGGTCAGGTACCCGTCGTCCAGCCCCCGTCCGGCAAAGCGCGGGTCCTCCTTCGCCGGGTGGAAGTGCGCGCCGATCCCGGCGAAGACCTTCTCGTTGGGCTGGTTGGTGCCGCCGGTGAGGATGATCCCGTCCACGTCACCCGGATGGCGCAGGGCGAGGCTGAGGGCCAGCGCGATGCTGAACGAGTGGCTCACGAAGACCACCCGGCGGTAAGGAACCCCGTCCACCTCGCCCGCCCGCAACGCCTGGACCACGTGGTGCATCGAGTCGGCGTGCGCCGTGCCCAGCAGGTCCGCACTCGGCGGCCTGCTGCTGGCCCCGGTCCCGAGCCGGTCCACGGTGAGCACCGCGTGCCCCGCGCCGACCATGGTGTCCACATAGGACGGACCGTTGGCGCGCACCTGCCAGTAGCCGCGGCCGTAGTAGCCGCCGGGCACCGCCACGTGCACGGTGTCGGCCGGACCGACCGGGGTGCGCAGCTCGCCCGCGATGTGCAGGTCGATGCCCACCTGGATCCTGACGTCCACTCTGCCCCCATTGCTCAAACTTGAATACGGCGGCAGAGTATGCCCGACCAGCAACTCCCCCGGCAAGCCACCAGCCCCGGAGCAGCTCGCGCACCGCCGCCCGGCCCGGCCGGCTCAGTCCACCGGCGCCAGGCTCGCCCGGCGCAGCGCCTGCCGCGCCCGTTCCCTGATCTGCCCGGCCAGCTCCTCCGGCCGCTCCACGTGCACGTCCCGGCCCAGCCCCAGCATCAGCCGGACCATCCAGGACTCGTCGGTGTAGCGCATCAGCACCCTGGCCCGGCCGTCGCCCAGCTCGGTCACCTCGTCCACCGGGTAGTACTCGGCCACCCACCGCGCGTCCGGCTCCAGCACCAGCATCGCCACGTGCTGGTCCGGCTCCGGGCGGTACAGGCCCTCGGAGACGTCGGTGGGCTCGGCGTGCGGCGGGGGCGTGGCGGGCTCGTCCAGGACGTCCACCTCGTCGATGCGGTCCAGCCGGAACAGCCGCATGCCCTCGGCCCGGCGGCACCAGGCCTCCAGGTAGCTGCGGCCGTCGACCAGCAGCAGGCGCATCGGGTCCACCACCCGGTCGCTGATCTCGTCCCGGGAGATCGTGTAGTACCGCAGCCGCACCGCGCGCCGGTCCTGCAGCGCCCGCTGCAACGGCTCGCGCACCTCGGCGGTCGCCCGGCTCTCCCGCCCGGCCAGGCCGACCACCACACCGGCGGGCTGGGCCTGGCCCACCGCGGACTCGATCTTGGCCAGGGTGCGGCGCACCGCGTCGGTGTCGGCGACGCCGGGGGTGTCGGCCAGCGCGCGCAGCGCCACCAGCAGCGCGGTCGCCTCCTCGGCGGTCAGCCGCAGCGGCCGGTTCATGCCCGCGTCGTAGGTGACCGTGACGGTGTCCCCGTCGAAGGACAGGTCGATCAGGTCACCCGGCCCGTACCCGGGCAGCCCGCACATCCACAGCAGCTCCAGGTCCTTGCGCAGCTGCTGCGCGGTGACGCCGAAGTCGGCGGCGGCCTCGGAGATCAGCACTCCCGGCCGGGCCAGGAAGTAGGGCACCAGGGACAGCAGCCTGGGCAGCCGCTCGGTGGAGGAGGAGGCGGTCATCGGACCTCACCCGCCGCACCGGCGAGCAGCTGGTGCACGTGCGTGCGCAGCGACTCCGGTTCCAGCACCACCACATCCGGCCCGTACCCGGCGATCCAGCTGGCCGCCGAGTTCGGGTACACCAGGTCGATCTCCATCACCTCGCCGGCTTCGCCGTCCAGCTCCATCGCCTCCACCGCCTTGGCCCGCCGCCGCAACCCGTGCGCCCGCTCCAGCGCCACCCAGACCCTGGCCGGGGCCGACTGCGGCGCGTTGTCCTGGTCACCGGCGACGAAATGCAGCAGGTCCACACCCTCCGGCCGGCGCACCGCCCCGTCCCGCCCGGTGGCCTTGGGAATGCCGACCACCCTGGACAGCCGGAAGCAGCGCGGCGCGTTCCGGTCCCGATCCTGCCCGACCAGGTACCAGCGCCCGCGCCAGGACACCACGCCCCACGGCTCGACGGTCCGCCGTTCCGGTTCGGGCGCGCTCTGCTTGCGGTAGTCGAAGCCGACCACCTTCCCGGCGTGCACCGCGGCCAGCAGCGGCCCGAACGCCGGCTCGTTCGCCCGCACCTTGGGCTCCACGATCGACGGCGCCGCCTGGTCCACGTCGACCCCGGCCGCGCGCAGCTTCACCAGCGCGCCGTGCGCGGCGCCGGTCAGCTCCGGCGACTCCCAGAGCCGCACCGCCAGCGCCACGGCCGCGGCCTCATCCGGCTCCAGGTCGATCTCGCCCAGCTCGTAGTCGCGCCGGGCGATCCGGTAGCCCTCGGGGTCGAACGCCGAGTGCCTGCCGGTCTCCAGCGGCACGCCCAGGTCGCGCAGTTCGGCCTTGTCCCGCTCGAACATGCGGAAGAAGGCTTCCTGGTTGGCCGCGTCGGTGTACCCGGGCACGATCGACCGGATCCGGTCGGCGGTCAGGTACTGCCGGGTCGACAGCAGGCAGAGGACCAGGTTCACCAGGCGTTCGGCGCGGGCAACGGACACCGAAGCAGCTTACGGGTCCGCGCCAGCGCGCTGGGCCGAACGGGCCTTGTTACTCCCCTCCGTGTGGTAGGTGCCCGGTCAAGGACTGGCTGGTGAGCAGGTCAGCGGGTGCCGACGGCGATCAGCGAGTCCGCGCCGAGGTCGTTGATGCCGGCCGCGGCCAGCCGGTGCAGGAAGTCCGCGCGGACCGCCTCCACCTGCCGTTCGGTCAGCCCGGCCAGCCGGGCGCGCATGCCGGTGCCGAGCACGAAGCTCCACGCCAGCTGCTCGTCGATCGGGATGCGCAGATCCACCTTGCGCACCGCCACCTCCGACAGCCCGAGCCCGGCCAGCCAGCCGGCCAGCTTCTCCTCGGTGTTGATGCGCTGGGCGGCCAGGTTGACCGGCGAGTTGATCGGCAGCTCCGGCTTGTACACCCGCACCGCGTCGACCAGCTCGGAGCCGAACCCCTCGGTGGCGGCATCCGCCCAGGTGGTGACCACGAACTTGCCGCCGGGCCGGACCAGCGTGAGCAGCTTGCCTGCCGCGGCGTCCATCTCGGGCAGGAAGAACACGCCGTAGGCGCACTGCACCACGTCGTAGGGCTCGCCGTCGGGCGCCTCCCAGACCGTGGCGTCGGCCTCGAAGAACTCGGCCTGGCGGAGCCCGCGCCGGGCGGCCACCTTGCGCGCGTAGGCCAGCAGCTCGCCTGCCAGGTCCAGCCCGTGCACCAGTCCCGCTTCGCCGACCAGTTCGGCCGCGGGCAGCGCGGAGGCGCCTGCCCCGCAGCACACGTCGAGCACCCGGTCGCCGGGTTCGAGCCCGGCCGCCTCTGCTGTCGCCGAGCCCATCGGGCCCCACAGCAGCGGCGACCAGTCCACGAACTCCGCGCGTCCCGCGTCGAACACCGCACCCACATCGGTCATGAACCGATCTTGCCAAAAAAAGACCGGCAGTCGTGTCGAAGTACGCACTCGCCGATCGACGCACCGGTAGAACGGGGTCCCCACGATCCCGATGATCACGACGAAGGAGTCGACGATGCGTTTCATGGTTCTGGTCAAGGCCAACGAGGACACCGAGGCCGGTGTCATGCCCAGCGAGGCGGAACTGGCCGCGATGGGCCGCTACAACGAGGAACTGGTCAAGGCCGGCGTGCTGCTCGCGGGCGAGGGCCTGCACCCCAGCTCGAACGGTGTCCGGATCGCCTTCGACGGCGACAAGCGCACCGTGATCGACGGCCCGTTCGCCGAGACCAAGGAGCTGCTCGCGGGCTTCTGGCTGCTCGAGGTCGGCTCCCGGGAGGAGATCATCGAGTGGGTCAAGCGGGCTCCGATGGAAAGCGGCGAGCTGGAGATCCGCCAGGTGTTCACCGAGGACGACTTCGGCGACGCCCTGTCCCCCGAACTGCGGGAGCAGGAGGAGCGGCTGCGCGCGCAGGTGGAGAAGCAGCAGCGCGGGAAGTGACCCCGCCGGCCGCCGGGCCGGCTCCCTGGTTGCCACGTCGCGGAGGGCCTGCTCTGATGGCCCTTCGTGACGGCAACCGAGGCCCATCGGGCGGTCGAGGCGGTGTGGCGGATCGAGTCCGCGCGGGTGGTGGCCGGTCTCGCGCGGCTGGTCCGGGATGTCGGCCTTGCCGAGGAGCTGGCCCAGGACGCGCTGGTCGCCGCGCTGGAGCAGTGGCCCGAGGAGGGTGTGCCGCGCAACCCGGGCGCCTGGCTGATGGCCGCCGCCCGGCGCCGCGCGGTGGACCTCATCCGCCGCAACGAGAACTACCAGCGCAAGCTCGCCGAGCTCGGCCGTTCCCTGGCGACCGAGGACGAGCCCGACCTGGCCGCCGCGATCGACGAGGACATCCAGGACGACCTGCTGCGCCTGGTCTTCACCGCCTGCCATCCCGTCCTGTCCACCGAGGGCAGGGTGGCGCTGACCCTGCGCATGCTGGGCGGGCTGACCACCAAGGAGATCGCGCGGGCCTTCCTGGTGCCCGAGTCGACCGTGGCGCAGCGGATCGTGCGGGCGAAGAAGACCCTGGCCGAGGCGAAGGTGCCGTTCGAGACGCCCAGGGGCGCCGAGCGCGCGGCCCGGCTGTCCTCGGTGCTGGAGGTCGTCTACCTGGTGTTCAACGAGGGCTATTCGGCGACCGCGGGCGAGGACTGGCTGCGCCCAGAGCTGTGCGCGGAGGCGTTGCGGCTGGGCCGGGTGCTCGCCGGACTGGTGCCGGCCGAGGCCGAGGTGCACGGCCTGGTGGCGCTGATGGAGATCCAGGCCTCCCGCACCCGGGCCAGGACCGGGCCGGACGGGACGCCGGTGCTGCTGCTGGAGCAGGACCGTTCGCGCTGGGACCGGTTGCTGATCGGCCGCGGCCTGGCGGCGCTGGAACGCGCGGAACAGCTCGGCCATCCGCGCGGCCCCTACACCGTGCAGGCCGCGATCGCCGCCTGTCACGCGCGAGCGCGCACCGCCGAGGAGACCGACTGGGTCCGCATCGCCGCGCAGTACCAGGCGCTGGCGCTGCTCACCCCGTCGCCGGTGGTGGAGCTGAACCGTGCGGTGGCGCTGGGCATGGCGTTCGGGCCCGCGGCGGGCCTTGAGCTGGTCGAGCAGCTCAGCGAGGTGCCCGCACTGAAGAACTACCACCGGCTGCCGAGCGTAAAAGCCGATCTCCTGGCCAAGCTGGGCCGCCACGACGAAGCGCGGACGGAGTTCCTGCGGGCGGCGGAGCTGACGGAGAACACCAGGGAGCGAACCCTGCTCCTCGATCGGGCGAGTGCCCTGCCCTCGATTTGACAGCCTTCATGAACAACAAGTTATATGGCTTCCATGGCAATTACAAGTGGCTCTCTGGACCGGAACGACAACGCGCGGCCTGTCCTGCGCTTCGAGCGCCGACTGCGGCATCCCCCGGAGAAGGTGTGGCGGGCGGTGACCGATCCGGCCCACCTGAAGCACTGGTTTCCGGCGGAGCTCCAGACCGAGCAACGCATAGGCGCGCCCATCACATTCGTCTTCCCGGGCGCTGAGGCGCCGCCGGGCAGTGGCGAGATCCTGGAGTTCGATCCGCCCCGAGTGTTCGCCTTCTCCTGGAAAGACGCAAACTCGCTGGACACGACCGTTTTGCGGTTCGAGCTGGTGCCCGAGGACGAGGGCTGCCTGCTGACTTTCACCCACGCCCTGGGCGGCCCCGGCGATCTGCTGGCCACGGCGCGCCACGCGGCGGGCTGGGACGGCAGGCTGGACGTCCTGGAGGGGGTTTTAGCAGGCCACGAGGTCGAGTCCACCAGGAAAGACTGGTTCCGCCGAGCCGAGCGCTACGTCGAGGAGTTTGGGATCGCCACTGGCGAGTGCGCGGCAGTGGCTGACGGCTTCCTGCTGCGGGCCCAACGGGACCTTCCTCACTCGAAAGAGAAGGTCTGGGCCGAGCTGACCAAGGACGACCCAGCCGTCCTCGGCGCCGCTCCCCCACTGCGCGCCACCCACGGCTACCAGGCCGCGGGCACCGTCACCGAGCTCGACGCCCCCGACGGCCTGACCTACACCTGGCTGCACGAGGACGAACCGGCCGGTGTGGTGCGCTGGCAGCTGACCGAGCAGCCCTTCGGCTCCCTGCTGACCGTCACCCAGACCATCCCGGCCCACCTGGCGGACCTGCGCGCGGTCACCCTGGCCGCCTGGCAGACCCACCTGGAACTGTTCTTCGCCGCCCTGTTCGGCGACATCCGCTGCCCCTGGCCCACCGACCGCACCGAGGACTTACGCCAGCGCTACGCCAAGACCCTGGACGCCTGACCACACCCAGCCCCTGACCAAGCCCTGTCCCCGGCTTCCCCACCCTCGCGAGCAAACGCGCACCGGCAATCACGCCTTGATCCCGAATCTCGCGAGGGCTCCGGGTCCCACCCCAAGCCCGCCTGGGCACAACAAGTTCCCCACCGAACCCGCCCGGTGGACAACCACACCAGCACTGCGAACCCTGCTCCACTCCAACGGCGTCGGAGCCACCCGAGCGCAGGCATGCGGCGAGCTCCACGACCAGCACGGCCAACGCGACCCCGGAGCGCCGCTTCCCTGCCCGCACGACCGGCATCGACGACCGCTGACCAAACCCTGGCCGGGCGGAGGTTCGTCGCGGGGTCAGAGCTGGGCGGTGGGGCGGACCACGATGCCGCCCACGTCCACGTTCGCCGGCTGCCCGATCGCGAAGGCGATGGCGCGGGCGATCGCCGCCGGTGGCAGCGCGAACTCGGTGCGCGAGGCCTCGACCTGGGCCCAGACCCGCGGGGTGGTGATCGTGTCCACGATCTCGGTCTCGACGTAGCCGGGTGACACCACGGTCACCCGCAGGTCGGGCCCTGCTAGGCGCGGTGGTGGCTCTCACGGGGCGGGAACCGGCTGGCGGCGGCAAGCGGCGGACCCGTGGCGAGCTGCGCTCGGCGCTGCTCGCCGCGAGTTTCGAGCTGCTCGCCGAACGGGGCCCGGCCGGGTTGTCGGTGGCCAAGCTGGCGCGCAGGCCCGGGGTGAGCACCGCGGCTCCGTACCGCCATTTCCGGGACCGGGAGGAGCTGCTCGCCGCCGCGGCCGAAGCCGGTCCTGACCCGGTCGACCAGCTCGCGGCCACCGCGGGCGTCTATGTGCGGTTCGTCGCCGTGCGCGGAGCCGGGTTCGACGTGGTCTTCGCCCGCAAGCTGGGCGCCCTGCGTGACCACGAGCTGGGCGAGGCGGGGCGGGCGATCATCACCCTGCTGCTCGACCTGGCCGGTCAGGCCGGGCACGCCGAGCCGGTGGCGGCCCTGCGACTGCTGGAGCGGCTGATCGCCCTGGCCCACGGCTTCGCGGCCTGGACACCGGCGGCTTCCTGACCGGCTCCCGCCTGGCCGAGGAGGACGTCGCCACCCGGGCACCCAGGCGGCGGCCGCGCTGATCCGCAGCGACCAGGCGAGGGATGGGCCGTGAGGCGACGGCGCGGACGGCGGGCTGGGCTCAGTTTTGGTCGTCGAAGGGCTCCTCGCTCCAGCGGAACCAGGCTTCGTCACCCTGGATGTGCAGCAGGAACTCCGGCACCGGCCCCTCCGGCGACACCAGGCTGAGCGAGCTGGTGATGCGCTGGCAGGCCTGCTCCCAGGCGTCGATGTCGTCCTCGGACTCACTCAGTGCGAGCTCCGCGTCGAACAGCGGTTTGACCTCAGCGAAGGCGGGCCGCGGCTCGAACCGGCCGTGCAGCCAGGGAAAGTCCGCTCCGGTGATGACGATCTCGGCGAGCGGTTCCGCGCCCCGGACCAGCCGCCACACCGCGCCGGGGACCGCCGTCACCGCACCTCCGCTTCCGGCACCACCCGCGCGTCGCAGGCGTTCACGAACACCTGTTCCGGCCCGCCACCGGCCGGGACCAGGCCCAGCGCCCACAGCGGCGTCCACCGGTCCCCGACCCGGCGGGCCACCAGCTCACCCCTGGCGACCTGCCTACCGGGCCGGGCGATGATGGCGGCTGCCTCGGCCTTCGGCTGGTCGACCGTCACCGCGCACAGCTCCGGCGGGGGCACCCGCGCGGTGCTGAACTGCACGAGCCCGCCGTCCCGGTCCAGGAGGAGGTCCGCGCGCAACGGCAACAGCACACCATCCTTGCGCTGCCGCCAGCTCGCGGAGAAGTCACCGCCGGCGACCGGGGCCACCCGCAGCTCGGCCCCGAGCGCCCACGGGAAGTAGCTCTGCGCCCGCCGGATCGCGATGTCCCTGGCCGCGGCCGCGTCGATCGGCGCGGTGGCCGGGGTCAGCGGCGGGGTGAACTCGGCCGCGGTGACCTCCCCGGACGGCCAGTCCAGGTGTACGAGGCCGCGGTTGGCCGTGCCGGTGACCAGTGCGGCGATCAGCAGGGTCTGCCCGTCTGCGCGGCGGACCTCGCGGAGCTGGTAGCCGCCGTCGGGGCCGAGGAACTTGCGCGCGGTCTCGCGCAGCAGGTCCTCCTGCTCCCGGCTGGTGCTGCCGGGCTCCGGCAGCGGCTCGTCGGCCACGGGCCGCACCAGCGCCACGGCCAGCCCCGCCACCACCACGAGTCCGGCTCCAGTCACCACCCACGGCGCCCGCCGGAACCGGATCGCACCGGCCCGCCGGAACCCGGTGGCCACCCCGCCCAGCACCGCGCCGACCACCAGACCGAGGAGGTTGACCAGCAGCACATCGGAGTCACAGGCCCGGCCCAGCACCGGCAGCAGCGCCTGCGCCAGTCCCACCGCGGCCACCCCGGCCAGCCCCAGCGCCAGCGTGAGCCAGAACCGCCGGAACACCACCACCGCGGCCAGGCCCGCCGGGACGAACAGCGCCAGGTTGAGCACGCCCGCGGTGGACAGCAGCGCGTCCGCCGACGGCACCGCGACCCGGCAGGTACCGAACGATCCGGTGCCGGCCCGCACCGGCGTCAGCGTGGTCGCCACCACCAGTGCCCCGGCCACCCCGAGCAGGAGCACCGCCCACCACCGGGCCCGCCCTGCCCGTCCCAGCAGCCAGCCCAGCACCGCGAAGAGCAGGGCCAGGCCGCCGAACACCGGCAGGGCATAGGGCTGAGCCCACAGGTATGCGCCGATCACACCCGGCATCCTGACAGTCCCTGGGCGCGACCGTCAGTCCGCCGCGCGGCGCGGGCACGCGTAGCGCGGAACGGTCCACCGGCGATGCGGCGCGGATGGGCCGTCATGAGGAGCGAAGCGCCTGTTCGAGAATCATCGGCATGACAGCACAGGATCAGGCTCTCGCTCATGTCGCCGCTCGGTCCGAGGGTGGGCCGATGGCCGGTGATCTGCGGGTCAGCCTCAACTTCCATCCCGACCGGGTGGTGGCGGGGCGGCCGATCCTGGCGATGCTGGGCGCGGACGGGTGTTACCGGTCCCAGTTCGAGACCGGGACCAGCAACGGCGGGCTGACCGCGCATCCCGGTGGCGACCGGTGGCGATGGGAGAGCCGGATGTTCGGCTCCGCCTACGACTCGGTGCCTGCCGCGCAGCGGCCCAAGTACGGGGCGTTGAACTTCCGGCGGCGGGTGGTGGGGGCGGCGCCGCGGTTCGGGTCGGCGCACTTCCGGCTGTCCGCGGAGTCGTTGCGGCGCACCACCTTCTGCTACCCGGACAGCGTGTTCGAGCCGGTGCGGTTCGGCACCGCTGAGCGGATGTCGCTGATCGAGGTGGCGCTGGCGGACTCGCAGGACCCGCTGGATGACTACGTCGAGGCGCAGGTGCACGGGCCGGTGCTGCTGGACCGCGATGTGGAGGCGCTGGTGCTGGACGCCTGTTTCCGGGGCACCGAGGTCGCGGAGCTGGCCTCGGCGCTGCCGTGTCCGGTGGAGTGGCATCCGGGGTTCCGGTTGTCCGTGGCCCGGCTGCGGGAGACCGAGGGGTACCGGACGCCGGAGGCGGTCGCGCTGGGGGTGGAACTGGCGGTGGACGGGGTGCTGGATCCGGCGGCGCTGGGGCGGGCCGCGGCCTCGGGGACGTACGAGCCGCAGGTGGTGAAGCATCTGTGGCATCACCTGGCGCGGTTCGGGGCTCCGGAGTGAGGGGTCAGCAGGCGCAGCAGGACGGAGTGGGGCGGGGTATCCGCCTGCGCAGGGTCTTCGCCACGTGGCAGGCGTCCCAGCCGACTCCGCCCAGGGCCGCCGAGTACAGGGCGCGCTGGCCGAGCAGGCCCACGTAGGCCAAGCCGGGGTGGGTGGTGGACAGGCCGTGGCGGTGGCGGGGGTTGCCCGCGCGGTCCAGCGCGCCGAGGGGGCGCAGGTGTTCCAGGTTCGGGCGGTAGCCGGTGGCCAGGATGACGGTGTCGACCCGCTCCGCGCGGCCGTCGGGCCAGTGCAGGCTGGTGGCGGTGGCGCGGGTGAACATGGGGCGGGAGTCGGGTCTGCCCCGGCGCAGCGCGGCGCGGAACCCGCCGATGTTGTCCAGCACCTGCTGGCCGACGAGCAGGCCGGAGCGGACCAGGACCGCGCCCAGCGGTAGCCCGCCCAGGTGCTTCATGAACGTCCAGAACGCCTGCATGTCCTTGCTCTCGGTGATCTTCACCGGCTGGCGGCTGACCAGGCTGACCCTGGCCACCTCGGCCAGTTCGACCGCGATCTGCACGCCGGAGTTGCCCGCGCCGACCACCACCACCCGCTGACCGGCGAACTCCGCGGGAGCCCGGTACTCGCTGGCGTGCAGCACCCGGCCGGTGAACTCGCCGAGGCCGAGGTCAGGGCGGTGCGGCGTGCTGAAGTTCCCGGTGGCCGAGACCACCACCGGGGCGTGCCAGGTCTGGCCGGTCGCGGTGCTGACCACGAAGCCGTCGCGGTCGCAGACCACCGAGGTGACGCGCTGACCGGGGTGAATCTCGCAGTCCAGGCCCTCGGCGTAGCGGCGCAGGTAGTCGATCACCTGGTCGCGGCTGGGGTAGTGGCCGGGGTCGCCGGGGAAGGGCAGGCCGGGCAGGGCGTTCAGCCGCGCCGGGCTGAACAGGACCAGGCTGTCGTAGTACATCGGCCAGGAGCCGACCGGTTCCGGACCGGCCTCCAGCAGCACCGGCTGGAAGCCATGGGTGCGCAGCGCGCAGGCGGCGGCCAGGCCGGACTGGCCGCCGCCGATGACAATCGCCCGGTCGAGGTGCCGCGCACGCTGGTTGGTGATCATCATGCCGCGAACCGTACAGTCTACGGTTTGCGAGGGGCAATTGATTTGCGCACGCGGGGAGGCGGACGGGGCGCGACGCGGAACGGCCTGAGCCCGGAGCAACAGGCGCTCCGGGCTCAGGTGACAGCTGTCAGTGCGGCTACAGCGAGGCGATCAGGCGTTCCACCCGCTCGTCCACCGCGCGGAACGGGTCCTTGCACAGCACCGTGCGCTGGGCCTGGTCGTTCAGCTTCAGGTGCACCCAGTCCACGGTGAAGTCCCGGCCGGCGGCCTGGGCGGCGGCGATGAAGTCACCGCGCAGCTTGGCCCTGGTGGACTGCGGCGGGGTGTCCTTGGCGGCCTCGATCTCCCCGTCGTCGGTGACCCGGTGCACCAGGTCCTTGCGCTGCAGCAGGTCGAAGATGCCCCGGCCGCGGCGGATGTCGTGGTAGGCCAGGTCCAGCTGGGCGATGCGCGGGCTGGACAGCTCCAGGTTGTGCTTGCTCTGGTAGCGCTCCAGCAGCCGGTGCTTGATCGCCCAGTCGATCTCGCGGTCGATCTGGCCGAAGTCCTGGGCCTCCACCGCGTCCAGGGTGCGGCCCCAGAGCTCGATCACCCGGTTCGCGGTGGGGTCGGGCTGGCGCTGGGCCACGTGCTCGACCGCGCGCTGGTAGTACTCCCGCTGGATGTCCAGCGCCGAGGCCTCACGCCCGCCCGCGAGCCGAACCTGCCTGCGACCGGTGAGGTCGTGGCTGATCTCGCGGATGGCCCTTATCGGGTTGTCCAGGGTGAAGTCGCGGAACTGCACGCCCGCCTCGATCATCTCCAGCACCAGGTTCGCGCTGCCCACCTTGAGCAGCGTGGTCACCTCGGACATGTTCGAGTCGCCGACGATCACGTGCAGCCTGCGGTAGCGCTCGGCGTCGGCGTGCGGCTCGTCGCGGGTGTTGATGATCGGCCGGGACCGGGTGGTGGCGCTGGAGACGCCCTCCCAGATGTGCTCGGCGCGCTGGGACAGGCAGAACACCGCGCCGCGCGGGGTCTGCAGCACCTTGCCCGCGCCGCAGATCAGCTGCCTGGTGACCAGGAACGGCAGCAGCACATCGGCGATGCGGGAGAACTCCCCCGCCCGCGCGACCAGGTAGTTCTCGTGGCAGCCGTAGGAGTTGCCAGCCGAGTCGGTGTTGTTCTTGAACAGGAAGATGTCGCCGCCGATGCCCTCGTCGGCCAGCCTGCGCTCGGCGTCGACGAGCAGGTCCTCCAGGATCCGCTCGCCCGCCTTGTCATGGGTCACCAGCTGGGTGAGGTCGTCGCACTCCGCGGTGGCGTACTCCGGGTGCGAGCCGACGTCCAGGTAGAGCCGGGAGCCATTGCGCAGGAACACGTTGGACGACCGGCCCCAGGACACCACGCGACGGAACAAGTACCGCGCCACCTCGTCAGGGGACAGGCGTCGCTGTCCGTGGAAGGTGCAGGTCACCCCGAATTCGGTCTCGATGCCGAAGATCCGCCGCTGCATGTGTCCACAGTAGGCGCTAGCGGCGCGTCTGACCGGACTCCATCCGGGCGCCAGTTAGCGTGTTGTTGTGTTCGAGTGGTTTCGCAGGGTGTTCGAAGATGTCGACAGCACGGATCGTGACCTCGTTCGGCGTAGCGCCGACCTGCCACGATCCGCCGCTGACCCGACGCTCAAGGTGATCACCACCGCCGCCAACCACAGCCTGCTGTGGTTCGCGGTGGCGGCGGTGCTCGCGTCCAAGAAGGGCCGGACCCGGCGGGCCGCGTTCCGGGGGGTGGTGGCGATCGCGGGGGCCAGCGCGAGCGCGAACCTGATCGCCAAGCCGCTGTTCCCCCGACGCAGACCGGCGGCCGAGCTCGTGCCGGAGTACCGGCGCATACCCGACCCGCCCACCTCCTCCTCCTTCCCATCCGGCCACGCCGCCTCGGCCGCCGCCTTCGCCACCGCGGTCGCCATGGAGGCCCCGGTGGCCGCCGCCGTGGTCATCCCGCTGGCGGCCACGGTCGCCTACTCCCGGGTGCACACCGGCGTGCACTGGCCCAGCGACGTGGCCGCGGGCGCGGTGCTGGGCGCGAGCATCGGCCTGGCCACCCGGCACTGGTGGCCGCTGCGCCGGGAGTCCCCCTCCGAGACCCGGCACCGGACCGAGGCGACCGCGCTGCCCGAGGGCGAGGGCCTGCTGGTGGTGGTCAACCCGAACTCCGGCGACGACTCGTTCAACCAGAGCGAGGAGGTCGCCCGCAACTGGCCCAAGGCCGCCGTGGTCGAGCCCAGCGAGCGCGAGGACCTGCTGGAACAGCTGCGCCGGACCCTGGATTCGGCGGACCAACCCATCCGCGCACTGGGGGTGGCCGGCGGTGACGGCACGGTCGCCGCGGTCGCCTCGATCGCCGCCGAACGCGGCCTGCCGCTGGCCGTGCTGCCCGCCGGCACGCTCAACCACTTCGCCAGGGACGTCGGCGCGGAGGACGCGGGCAGCGTGGTGCGCGCGGTGGACACCGGCTCCGCGGTGGCGGTGGACCTCAGCTCGGTGCTGGTGGACGAGCGGCCGCGCCGCTGGTTCGTCAACACCGCCAGCCTGGGCGGCTACCCCGACATGGTGCGGCTGCGGGAGAAGTGGCAGGGCCGCTGGGGCAAGTGGCCGGCCGCGGCGGCCGCGCTGGTCCGGGTGCTGCACGCCTCCCGCCCGCTGAAGGTCCGCATCGACGGCCAGACCAGGCAGGTGTGGCTGCTGTTCGTCGGCAACGGCTCCTACGAGCCCAAGGGCTTCGCCCCGACCAGCCGTCCCCGCCTGGACGACGGCCTGCTGGACGTGCGCTACGTGCGCGCGGACATGCGCTGGTCCCGCACCCGGTTCGTGCTGGCCGCGCTGACCGGGGCGCTGCACCGCAGCCGCACCTACTGCCAGCAGGACCGGGCCGAGGTGCACGTGGAGGTGCTGGGCAACAAGGTCGCCATCGCCACCGACGGCGAGGTGGGACCGGAAGGGCGCCACTTCCGGTTCACCTCACACGTGGCCGCGCTGGGCGTCTACCGCGAGACCGACGGCTCAGCCGAGCTGTGACCAGGTGTGGTCGCTGCCGGTGAACCGCTTCACCGGGGCGCCGTTGGCGGGGAAGAAGTAGGACCGGCTCGGCGCCTCGCCGAACCCGCCCACGACCAGTCCGTCCAGGTTCCAGTGTCCGGGCCCTCGGGCCAGGAGGGGTGGGAGACCAGCCGGATCTTCATGCCGGTCACCTCGCAGGAGTTCGCCGTCCAGTTCGGGTCGGCGAAGGCGACGCTGCGGTGGTGGGGGGAGTTGCCGCGCAGGTCGTCGCCACCGGTGCGGAACTCCAGGTTGAACGCGCGCAGGTTGACGCACGGGCCGATCGGCCCGGCGGCGGCGGAGGGGGCGGTGGCGGCCAGGGCGCCGAGGGTGAGGGCGCTCGCGGTGAGCGCGGTCGCCAGGCGGGGGGGTGTGCTGGTCATGCGGTGGTCCTTCCTGGGCGGGAGCCCGTCGGATCGGGCTTCCCGACCAGGTGTAGCCGTGCGGGAGTTGACCAGGAAGCAGGCTTTGACCAGCCAGGACAATCCTGGTCAACCCGCGCGGGCGGCGCCCCTGAGGAAGAACGTGACGACGCTGTCGATGTACTCGGCGCGGTCGCCGAGCGAGGGTGGCTGTTCGATGCCCAGGAGCAGTCTTTCCCGGGGGTCGAACAGGATCATGCCGCTGAACATGCGGGCCGCCTCGTGTGGGTCCGGGCATTCCAGCAGCCCACGCGTGGCGGCGTCGCTGAGGATGGTGGCGACGGCGTCGTCGAAATGGCTGATCCCCTCGTCGTACACAAGTCGCCCCAACTCGGGGAACCGGCCTGATTCGGCGAAGGTCAGGCGTTGCATCTTCAGGCCTTCGGCACTGGTGAGAACGTCGTAGAGCAGGGTGCCGGCGTAGGTGAGCACCTCTTTCAGATCGCGGCCGGTGAGGGGTGCGGCGGCGGCTTGGCGCAAGGGTTCGACAATGCGCTGCCGGAGGGAGTTGACCAGTTCGAGGAACAGGGCTTCCTTGTTCTCGAAGTGCCGGTACAGCGTTTCCAGGGAGCAGCCGGCCTCTTTGGCGATGGCTCGGATCGAGGTGCCCGCGTAACCGCTGTCGAGCAGAACGGTCAGGGCCGCGGCCGCGATCTGTTCTCGGCGAATGGGGCCTCGGCGTTGCCGCTCCCGGGTTGTCATCGGATCAGCTTACCGATCGGCCGACTCATGCCACGGCGTCGGTGAGGTCCTCATCGAGTTCGCGGAGACCGTTCAGCGAAGCCCGCACCGCCTGGAATCCGTCACACCGGAGCAGGTCCTCGTAGTCGCTGATCGCGTGTTCCCAACTCCGGCCGCCGGTGTGCACGGATTGAATCGCCTCGGCGAGCCGGCGCGCGTCCTGGAGCGCGGAGTTGGCCCCCGACGCCCTGGTGGGCAGCATGGCGTGGATGGCGTCGCCGAGCAGGGTGATTCGGCTCGGTGTCCAGGCGGGGACCTCGCGGGCGATGCCCATGGTCAGGCCGAAGAACTGGTCGGGAAATGCCTGTTCGAGCAGGATGCGGAACACCGGGTGCGCGGTCGCGGTGACGGTCCTGAGGTGGTCGGACAGGCTCGCGGATGACCGGCGGGTGAAGTCGTGGGCGAGGTCGCCGAGCTGGTGGCGGCGCAACAACAGTCCCCACATGACGTAGTCGTGCTGGTCGCCCGGATCAAAACCGGGGAGGAGCCGGGCCGCGGCGGCAGCGGGTTGTTCGCCAAAACGGACCGCGCCGATGATGGCCTGCACGTCGCCGATCGCGGTCAGGGTGAAACTGCCTTCGATCCGGTCCATCAGACCGGTGGCGATCAGCTCGGGCGTGATCGGTGTCTTCGCCTGCAACAGTCGCAGTTCGCTGTCCTCGACCGTGGCCCCGGGCAGCCGTAGTTTGCGCACCGCGGAGCCGATTCCGTCCGCCCCGACAAGAAGGTCGGCTTCGGTCACCGTGCCGTCGGCGAACTGGGCGGTGACTCCTGCCGCGTGCTCGGTGTAGCCGGTCAATGCCGAACCAAATCGGATCGTGCCGGACACGCCGTGGGCGAGCAGGCGTCGCACGATACGGCGGCTTGCCGACGCGCCCGGTCGAATCGCGTCCGGCCTTCCTTCCCGGCCGTTGGATTCTCGGCGTTTCACGATTTCGAGGTCGGTTTGGCCGAGGATGGTGACGTACTTGTCGGGCTGTCCCAGGGTCGTGTCCAGGAACTCGATTTCGGGAGCGGACAGGCAGGCGCGCAATGCGCCGAGTCCGCGTTCGTCGAGGTGGATTCGCGCGCCCTGTGGCCGTTGTTCCAGGGCCTCGTCACGTTCGTGGACGGATACGTCGATAGTGGCACGGAGCAGGAATCGGGCCAGGGCGAGGCCGCCGAGTCCCGCGCCGACGATGACGACACGCATGCGAACTCCAGTTCCGGGAACGTCGATGATCACGAGCTAACCAGAACGATCGATTCGGATCAAGCGAGAGCCGGGGGATCAGGCCGGGAAGTCGATCTCGCGGAGCTCGGCGCGGCCGGTGATGCCGAGCTTGCGGTAGGCCGCGCTGAGGTGGCCTTCGACGGTGCGGCAGGTGAGGCTGAGCTCCTCGGCGATCTGCTGGTTGGTGTGGCCTGCGGCGGCCAGTTCGGCGACGCGGTGTTCGCCGGGGGTCAGGCCGCCCGCGCCGTGGTTGCCGCGTCGGCGGGGGCGGCTCTGCAGGGTGGTCAGCTGGGTGTGCGCGGCGGTGACCAGGCCGGTGGCGCCGCAGGTTTCGGCCAGGGTGCGGGCTTCGGCGCTGTTCTGCCTGCCCAGCCTGCTCTGCGCGCTGACGTGCTGGGCCGCGCCCAGGTCGAGCAGGGTCCGGGCCAGCTCCAGTGGGGCGTTGGCCTGGCGGAGTGCGCTGACGGCGTGGTGCAGCAGCTCCAGGCCCTGGGCGCCGCCGGTGACCAGGCCGAGGGCGCGCAGGGCCAGGCCCCTGGTGCGCGGGGTGTCCC
Source organism: Crossiella sp. NPDC003009 (assembly GCF_053591555.1). Lineage (NCBI taxonomy): Bacteria > Bacillati > Actinomycetota > Actinomycetes > Pseudonocardiales > Pseudonocardiaceae > Crossiella > Crossiella sp. NPDC003009. The sequence continues at coordinate 37,640 of NZ_JBSFUA010000024.1, forward strand.
AGTGGTTCGCGGCGGTCATGGCCTGCTCGGCCAGTTCCCTGGCCGCGGCGCGGTCGCCGAGGGCCAGGTGGGCGCGGGTGGCCCAGCCGCGCCAGTCGCAGATCGCCGGGTTGCGGCTGCCGATCACGGCTTGGCGGCGGGCGCAGTCGAGCAGGTCGGCCAGTGCGTCCTCGATCCGGCCCTCGGCGAAGAGCGCCCGGCCCCTGGCGTAGCGGTAGTGCGCGTACTGCAGCGACTCCTCCAGGCTGGGGCTGCCCGCCATCTCGGCCAGCACGGTCAGCGCCTCGGCCGGGCGGCCCAGCTCGACCAGGGCTTCGGCGCGCACCGCGGTGGCGATGATCCGCGGAAAGCCGTCCGCGCCAGGGGGGATCAGGTCGGCGGCCTGGCTGGCGGCGGCGACCGCGGCGGCCGGTGCGCCCTCGGCCAGGGCCACGCCTGCCTGGCAGGACAGCATCATGCCGGTCTCGAAGGTGGAGCCGCGCTGCTGGGCGTGGCTGAGGGTGGCGGCGCAGGCGGCCGCGGCGCGCTGGTGGTCACCGGCCCACAGCAGCACCCAGACCGGTCCGGTGGTGACCCGCTGGCCGAGCAGGGACAGTCCCTGGTCCAGGCTGCGGGCGGCCAGGTCCGCGGCGCGGGCGGCGGAACCGCCGGAGACGGCCACGGCGAAGGCCAGCGCGCCCAGCAGCGACCGCTCCCCCGCGCTGCCGCCGGTCAGGCCCTGCGCGAGCGCGGCCAGCCCGGCGCGGGCCTGGGCGGCGGTGCGTTCGTAGAGCATGGACCACACCAGCGCGCGGGCCCGCAGCAGCAGCGCCGCCTCCCGGTCGGTCGCGGTGAGCCGGTGCGCCATCCGCTCCAGCAGCGCCACCGCCTCCTCCACCCTGGCCTCGCGGACCAGGCTGTGCGCGAGGGTCTGGGTGATCTCGCCGAGGCGGAGCAGGCCGGTGTGGTCCCCGGCGTCGAGGGCGTCCATCGCCTGGGTCAGGTGCCGCACCGCGGCGGCCGGGCGGGTGAATGCCTCGCACTCCCCCAGCTCCACCAGCAGGTCCACCCGCTCGTCCGGCTCGGGCGGCTCCTCCAGCGCGCGCCGCAGGTAGCCGGCGGCCACATCGGGCGCGCCCCGGTGCGCCGCCTGTTTGGCCGCGGCGCGCAGCCCGCGCACCACCAGCGCGTCCCTGGCCGGGGCGAGCTGGACCAGGTGCGCGGCGACCTGTTCGGCCTCGGCTCCGGTCGCGGTGAGCAGTTCGGCGGCCCCGTGGTGCAGGGCGGTCCTGCGCTCGCGGGGCAGGCCCCCGTAGACGGCTTCGCGCAGGCCGGGATGCGCCCAGCGCACCCGGGTCCGGTCCAGCAGCAGGCCGATCTCGGCGAGCTGTCCCGCGCAGGTCAGGCCTTGGTCAGCGGTGAGCCCGGCCAGCTCGGCGGGCAGGGTGACCGGCACGTCCTCGCCGAGCACGGCGGCGGCGTCGGCGAAGCGGCGCACCGTGGCGGGCAGGCCGGTCATCCAGTCCAGCAGCGCCTTGCCGAACAGCTGACCGGTGTAGCGGTCCAGCACCGCGGCCGAACCGGCGGGTTCGCCGCCGCCGAGCTCCAGTGCCCGGCGCAGCAGGCGCACCAGCAGCGGGTTGCCGCCGGTGATCTCGTGGCAGGCCCGGCTCAGCCGCGGGTCCAGCGGCGCGGGCAGGACCGCGGCGACCAGGCTGGCCACGCTGGACTCCGACAGCCTGCCCGGCCGCAGCACCACCCCGTCGGCCAGACCGGGCTGCGCCGAGGGCCTGCGCAGCAACAGCCGCAGCAACGGCAGGTGCGGGGCGGCCGTGCCGAGCTGGGCGAGCCAGCGCAGCGAGGGTTCGTCGGCGGCGTGCAGGTCGTCGACCACGAGCACGGTGACCCGGTCGTGGCGGCGGCACAGGTTCGCGGTGAGGGCGCACAGCCCGGAGACCACGGCCAGCGGGTCGGCGGGCGCGGCGGCGGCCCCCAGCAGCACCGGCCGCGCCGCGGCGGCCGGACCGCCGAACAACCCGGCCAGCTCGTCCGGATCGGCCTCGGCGAGCACCGGTTCCAGGAGCTGGCGCACCACCCCGAAGGCGAACTCGCGTTCCAGCTCGTCGCAGCGGGCGCGCAGCACCAGCGGACGGTCCGGCCGCCGCCGGTCCAGGAACTCCCGCACCAGGCTGGTCTTGCCGATCCCGGCCGGGCCTTCCACCACCACCTGCCGGGACGAACCCGAGGCACACGTCTGGAACTCCTGGGCCAGCGCGGCGAGCTCGACGTCCCGATCGAGCAGGCCTGCGGACCGCGGAACAGGTGCAGCCGTCACAACCCGAACACTCCACCACCGCTAAGCCCCAGACCAATCCCCCGTACGAGAGTAAACGGTTTCGGGTTGGCCGCGGGGCGCGGGTGCGGGCTACCGGCTTGCGGAGCCGAACGGCAGTGCGTAGCGCACCGGATTGGCCGGTGAGCTGCGCGCTTCGACCGGCACCGCGGCCCGCCGGTCCACCACCCGGCGGAGCTGTTCGGTGATGGCGGCCTGCTGGCCGGGAACGTGCTCGGCCAGCAACAGGGTGCGTGGGCGCTCGGCTTCCGCCGGCAGTTCGGCGAGAACCTCAAACCGCACGCCCGGCGGGAAGACCACGCGGTAGCGGTCGGTGTCCTCCTCGGCGAGCACGCCGGTGCGGCGCGCGGTGCGGGACCAGATGACCAGCTCGGCGTCGCCGGGCAGGTGCATCGCGGGGGTGGCGAAGGCGTTGCGGAAGGCGGGTTCGGCGTGCACCGAACCGACCGGGAGGTCCGCGGCGGACAGGGTCGCGCCGGTCAGCGCCGCGCCGCGGTAGGCGGGCAGGCGGCGCAGGCCGGAGACCACGCAGGCGATGAACGGCCGCACCGGGGCGAAGCGGCCGGCGCGCAGGGAGTCGTCGGTGGTGGTGGTCTCGGCGCCGAGGTAGACGAGCAGGGCGACCAGGTCGGCGACGACGACTTCCGGCGGGTCGCCCGCGCCGCAGCGGAGGCCGGGCAGGCCGGCGAGCAGGCGGGTGACGCGGCCGGCGATGCGGTCGTAGTCGGGGCCGAGGCTGCGGCGGAGCCAGTCGCGTTCGGCTGGGGTGCTGTGGTGGGTTGGGGGGATGGGGGCGGGGAGGGGGTCGGGGGCGGGCGGAGGTTCGGGGGCGGAGGCGGGCTGGGCGGCTGTGGTGGGTGGGGCGGGCTCGGGGGCGGGCGCGGCAACAGCGGGAGCGGGCTGGGCGGCGGTGGGGACGGCGACGGGCTGGGCGGGAGCAGGCTGGGCGGCGGCGGGGGCGGGCTGGGCGGCGGGGGTTGGGGCTGGCTCCGGGGCGCGGGCGGGCGCGGCGACAGCGGGGGCCGCCTCGGCGGCGGGTCCGGCGACGGGCAGAGCGGGGGCGGGAGCTGGCTGTGGCGGCTGGACCGGTTCGGGGGCGGGCGCGGCAGCAGAGGTTGGGGCATGAGTTGGGGTTGTGGCGGGGGTGGCCTGCGGCGGGCGGGCGGGCTCGGCGGCGGGCGCGAGCTCGGCGGGGGTGGCCTGCTGGGCGGGCGGGGGTTCGGGCTCCGCGGCGCGGGGCGGTTCCGGTGCCCGGACGACGATCGGGATGTGGGCGGGCGCGGGCGGTGGGGCCGGTGTGGCGGGTTCGTCGGCCGACAGGGCTTCCAGCACTGACTGGCGGCGGGCCGGAGTGGCCTCGGGGCGGTCGTCGGTGCGGCCCGCGTCCAGTGGCACCAGGCGGAGGGCCTGGCGGGTCAGCGGGTCCAGGCGGGCGACCAGGGTGGCGGCGGCTTCGGCGAGCTCGGCTGGGAGGGGGGTTCTGGGGGTGCCGATGGTGACCCTGGCCCATTCGGCGTCCCACGGCACGGCGCGGACCTCATTGCCGTTGGCGGGTTCGGCCGGGGGGCGGATCCACAGGCCGGACTGGACGATCTCGACCACCGCGCCGGGGGTGAGGCGGTAGGTGCCGGGGGTGGCTTCGGGCAGGCCGGGGGCCGGCGGGCGGCAACCGCGGAGGGTGGGGACGGGGAGGTCGCCGCTGGTGCGCGGGCGGTAGGTGAGGGTGGTGGCGAAGGGGCGCCAGGTCTTGGTGAGCGGGTCGGTCCACAGGGTGACCTCGGCGCCGGTGCGGTCGGCGACCAGCTGGCCGACGGGGGTGCCGCCGTCCTGGACAGGGCCGTGCTGGGCCAGGCGGATCTGGGCGCGGACCGGGGCGGGCAGCTCGGCGAGCAGGCGGCAGATGGCTTCGGTGCCCAGTGGGGGTTCGCCGGGGGCGCCCAGGATCAGGGTGGGCGTGGGCTGGGTGGGGACGGTGTAGACGGGGGCTGCGCCGGGGGCGGCGGGGCCCAGGGCTCGGCCCGCGTGCAGCCAGAGGCCGGACGGGATGGGTTCGGCGAGGACGCCGTCGCCCGCGGGCCACGGCTCGATCGGGGTGCCGGTTTCCCAGCCGGGGGTGGGATAGCGGAGCTCGGCTGGATCGGGGAACCAGGACGGGCGGAAGCGCCACCAGCGGCCGCCCGCGACGAACAGGCCGCCGGGGACGGGCAGGAGTTCACCGTCGGGGGCCAGGACTTCGGTGTGCAGGGTTTCCGCGAGGGCGCGGGCGGGGGCTTCCGCGCCGCCCGCACCGGCCCGGGAGCAGAACAGGCGCAGGCGGCCTGCTTCGCGGAGCAGTTCGGGGAGCTGGGCCCAGGACTGGGCGTCGGGCAGGTCGAGCACGACCGGGGTGTGCGCGGGTTCGGCCGGTAGGCCCGCGACCAGGTGGGCCAGCGCGCGGGCGGGTTCGGTGGGGCCGGTGGGGGCGGCGACCACCAGCACCGGGCCGAGCCGGTGCGCGGTGAGGGACTTGCCTCGGGTGCCGATCATCATCGTGGGACCGCCAGTTCGGTGCGGGCCGCCGCCGGGTCGAGCGCCGGTCCGGTGGGCAGGAAGGACAACAGGCCGGTCGGCACCGGCACCGGGGTCGCTCCGCCGTACCCGAGCAGCGCGGCGACCTCGGCGGACGGCACCGGGTACTTCACCCCCAGGTCGGTCAGCACGAACCGGGTGCCGGAGGAGACGCCCGGCGCGGGCTGCGCCTCGATCAGCGCGCCGGAGCCCGGTGGCACCCGGACCAGGTCGGCGATCCTCGGGTCGGCCTTGGGGGTGGCGCGGCTGAGGTCGAGCTGGCCACGGGGCACGGTGACCAGCCGGGTGGCCGGGCCCGCGCGGTCCATGGTCAGGCGCAGGCACAGGGTGCGGCCGTCCGCGCCGAGGTCGCCGACGGCCTGCGGCGGGGTGCCGGGCAGGTTCGGCGCGGCTCCGGTGACCGAGCGCTTGGCCTGGGCCGCGCCCGCCGCGGAGATCGCGATCGGCTGCACCGGGCGGCCCTGGTAGGCCTGTGCGGTGGCCGGATCACCTTGCACCAGCGCGAGTTCGGTGCGGGACAGCGGCGCCAGGCCGTCGTTGCGCATCAGGAAGTAGTCCTCCGCGCCGGCGGCGTTGCGGGTCTGGAAGATCTGGCCGACCACGGTCGGGCGTCCATCCACAGTGGACCCAGCAGTGCCGCGGCCCGGCACCTGGGGTGGGGTGAGGGCGGGGCCGGGCTCGATCGCGTTGAGCCAGGCCGGATCCACCGGCAGCGGGCGCACGCTGGCGTAGCCGAGCGCGGCCAGCACCGCCTCGCCGCCGATGCGCAGCCGCCGGTCCCGCCACACCAGGTGCAGTTCGCCGTTGACGTCGCGGACCAGCACGGCCTGCTCGTCCGGGACCTGGGTGGTGGGCCAGGCGGTGTCCAGGCCGAGGGCGACGGCGGGTCTGCTGGTCTCGTCGGGGTTGGCGGCGAAGGCCGCGCAGACCAGCCAGGGCGCGGTGCTCAGCCGGGCGGGGTCGGGCAGCACCTCGGGGGCGTCGGGGATGCCGATCGGCCTGCCGTGCGGCACCTCGCGCAGCGAGTTCGCCGACACCGAGCGGACCTTGGCCTTCTCCCCCGCGGCCAGCAGCGCGGAGGCGTAGTTGGCCACCGGGCGCAGGGTGCCGTCCAGGTAGAGGAACCGGCTGCCGGTCTCCTCGGCCACGATGATCGCGCCCGGCTGCTGCCAGCTGGTGTTGCCGCCGCGCACGACGAGGCCGTAGACGAAGTAGCCCAGCAGCAGTGCCACGCCCAGGCCGGCGCCGATGAGGGTGCCGGTGCCCGCGCGGCGCAGCGGGGTGTCCTGCTGGTCGGGTTCGCCGCGCACCAGGGCGGTCACCAGCCTGCCGGTGACGAACTGGTGTGCCTGGAGCTGGTCCCGCTTGTTCTGCACGTGATCACCCGGCCAGTGCGCGGATCAGCGCGTACGCGTCGAGCACCGCGAGCAGCAGCGGCACCACGGCGATCGCGGCGGCGGTCTCGCCGATGTCGGCGGCCCGGCCCCAGTAGGGCAGCAGCCGTTTGCCGGGCAGCCGCCAGGCGCCGAGCACCAGCAACGCGGCCAGCACGGCCAGTCCTACCAAGGAGATCACCCGCAGCGCGGGCAGCGGCGCGTGCGCCCCGGCGTGCAGCAGCACGGCGAACCCGGCCGCGCCGGGCAGGGCCACCGCGAGCCGCTGCCCGGTGCTGACCAGCACCCGGGAACGCAGCAGCAGCGCGGCGCACATCGCGGCCAGGAAGGCGGGCGCGGTCCAGCCGGGGGCCGCCACCACGGGCGGCAGGCAGGCGGCGACCACCACGGCGGAACCGGCCAGCAGCGCGGTGAGCAGCCGGTCGGCGGACTTGGCCTTGGCCAGCACCTCGGGTTCGGACAGCGGTTCGATGTCCTCTTGCAGCTCCTCGGCCCCGCCGGGCAGCTGCGGTGGGCGCAGGCGCACCATCCTGGTGGCGACGCCGGGCGCGAGCATGGTCAGTCCAAACGCGACAGTGGCGACCACCGCGGCCGAACCGCCGGTGCTGAGTTTTGGCCACAGCACGAGCAATCCGCCCAGGGCCGCGGCGACCGCGGCCACCCCGGTGGCCAGGAAGACCGGCACCGCGGTGCGCACCGCGAGCACGGCCAGCACGGTGGCGGCCATCGCCGCCGAACCCGCGCCGAGCAGGTTGGGCGCACCGAATCCCGTTCCCGGCACCAAGGATCCGGCCACCGCGGCGAACGGGGCGGCGGCCAGGCCGAGCTGGGCGGCCACCGGGGCGTCGCCGATCGCGCGGGAGGCGATCGCGCCCGCGGCCAGCAGCAGCACCGCGACCACGCCGGATCCGGCGGCGCGCAGCCACAGCGGGCCGGGCACGGTGAGCAGCGCGATGAGCAGCACCAGCAACGTGGTCGCGGCCAGGCCGAGGAACAGCCACCGGGTCAGCTCCGGCCGCCACCGGTCCGCCCGGCCCCGGATGGCCACCCCAACGCCGTCGGTGAGGTCGTCAAAACCGATGGCGGGCAACGGGATCCGTGCCGGGCGCAGGTGCAGCACCTCGCCGTCGCGCAGGCCGAGCGCGGCCGGGGTGGCGTCGGTGTCCAGTGGCGTGTCGCCGAGGCGTTGCAGCACCCACTCCCGTTCGCCGCCGGCGGCCACGGTGAGGCCGGGGTCGACGTGCCGGAGCAGCACGGGCAGCAGCTCGGCCAGCGGGATGTCCTGGGGCACGGCGAGATCGGCGCGGCCGCCGGGTGCGGCCACGGTGAGCCGGCAGAGCTGGTCGGCCGGGTGGGCGGCGGTGGTCATCGGGACTCCTGGCTGGGGGCGGGACAGTGGCCGAGCTGGATGAGGGACACGCCGCGGCGGGTGACCAGCTGCGCGCGGCCGGGGGGCAGTTGGCGGGGCGGGGCCTCGCCGAGGAACTTGCCCTCCTCCTTGGGATAGGAGAGCAGCAGGCCGGGGCTGCCCAGTTCCCACATGCGCCGCAGCACCGGGTCCATCATCGCCCTGATGGCGCTGGAGCTGCTGCGCGCGGTGACCAGGTGCAGGCCGATGTCCGCGCCCTGGGCCAAGAACGGATCGAGGACCTCCAGCGGGCCACCGATGCCGCCGCCGAAGAGCTCGTAGTCGTCGACCAGCACGAACAGCCGCGGCCCCTGCCACCAGTCGCGGCGGCGCAGCCGGTCGGGGGTGATCTCCGGGCCGGGCAGGCGTTTGTGCATGGAACCGGCGGCCTTGACCGCCAGGTCGGCCAGTGCCGGTCCGCTGACCGCGTAGCCGATCTTGTACTCCTCCGGCACCTCCTCGGCCAGCTCGCGGCGCACGTCGCCGAGCAGGATGCGCGCCTCGGCCGGGGTGTAGCGGCGCAGGATGGCCTGGATCAGCATGCGCAGCAGGCCGGTCTTGCCGGTCTCGGTGTCGCCGAAGACCATCAGGTGCGGGCTGGTCTCGAAGTCGTGGTGCACCGGGGCGAGCCGCTGCTCGTCCCAGCCCAGCGCGATCCGCAGGTCGCCGTCGGGCTCGGGCAGGTCGGCCACGGGCAGTTCCAGCGGCAGCAGCCGGACCGGCGGGGCGGGTTCGCCCGGCCAGCAGGCGGTCAGCTCGCCGATCATCACCTTGGTGGCCAGCTGGAGGTCCTCCACACCGGTGCCGCCGTCGACCCTGGGCAGCGCGCCGAGGAAGTGCAGGCCGTCGGAGGTCAGGCCACGGCCGGGTTCCTTGGGCACGCTGGCCGCGATCCGGCTGCCGATCTCGGACTCCAGCGGATCGCCCAGGCGCAGCTCGTAGCGGGTGCCGAGCAGGTCGCGCAGCCAGGGCCGGATCTCCGACCAGCGGTTGGCGGTGACCACCAGGTGGATGCCGTAGCCGAGGCCGCGGGAGGCCAGCTCGGAGAGCCTGCTCTCCAGGTCCTCGTAGTCCTGGCGCAGCGTGAACCAGCCGTCCACCACCAGGAACACGTCACCGTACGGATCGTCCACAGTGGACTCACGGCGGAGTGCGCGGTAGGCGGACATCGAGTCGATGCCCAGGCGGGCGAAGTCCTGTTCGCGGCGTTCCAGCAGGGCGCTGAGCTCGGCGATGGTGCGGCGCACCCGGTCGGTGTCCAGGCGACCGGCCACCGAGCCGAGGTGCGGCAGGCCGTTGAGCGCGCCGAGCGCGCCACCGCCGAAGTCCAGCGCGTAGAACTGGACCTCGTGCGGGCTGTGCGTGACCGCAAGGGCCATCAGCAGGGTGCGGACCAGGGTGCTCTTGCCGGACTGCGGCGCGCCCACCACGCCGACGTGACCGGCGCCGCCGGAGAGGTCGGCGATGAGCAGGTCGCGCACCTGCTCGAAGGGCCGGTCCACCACGCCGACCGGGGCCTGCAACCTGCCGCGGCCGGGCCAGTCCAGCGCGGTCAGGCCGTGCTCGGGGCTGGGGTCCAGGCCGGGCAGCAGGCTGTCCAGGCTCGGCGTCTCAGCCAGCGGCGGCAGCCACACCTGCCTGGCCGGTGGGCCTTGGCCGCGCAACCGTCCGATGAGGACGTCCAACAGGCTGCCATCTTGTTGCGGCGAGGCGGTTTCCTCGGCTCCGGTGACCGGTTCGGCCGGGGCGAGGGGCTGGTGGGTCAGGCCGAGCGGGCGGACCTCGGCGGCGCGGCGCAGCGGGGCGGGTCCGCCGGTGGCGGCCGGGGCGGCGGGCGGGGCGGAGACGTAACCGGCCTTGAACCGGACCAGGGTGGTGGTGTCGTACTTGAGGAAGCCGTTGCCGGGTGCGGAGGGCAGCTCGTAGGCATCGGGCACGCCGAGCACGCTGCGGGACTCCATGGCGGAGAAGGTGCGCAGCGCGATCCGGTAGGACAGGTGTGACTCCAGCTGGTGGATGCGGCCCTCGTCGAGTCGTTGCGAGGCCAGCAGCAGGTGCACGCCGAGCGAGCGGCCGAGCCGGCCGATCATCACGAACAGGTCCATGAACTCGGCCTTGCTGGCCAGCAGCTCGCTGAACTCGTCCACCACCAGGAACAGGGTGGGCATCGGGTCCAGGGTGGCGCCCTGCGCGCGGGCCGCCTCGTACTCGCGCAGTGAGCTGTGCCCGCTGCGCCGCAACAGTTCCTGGCGCCGGACCAGCTCACCGTGCAGGGCGTCCTGCATGCGGTCCACCAGCGGCAGCTCGTCGGCCAGGTTGGTGATCACCGCGGAGGTGTGCGGCAGCTGTTCCATGCCGAGGAAGGTCGCGCCGCCCTTGAAGTCCACCAGCACGAAGTTGAGCAGCTCGGAGGAGTGGGTGACCGCGAGGGTGATCACCAGGGTGCGCAGCAGCTCGCTCTTGCCGGAGCCGGTGGCGCCGATGAGCACGCCGTGCGGGCCCATGCCGCCCTGCGCGGACTCCTTGATGTCCAGCTCCACCACCGATCCGTCCACCGACAGGCCGATCGGCAGCCGCAGCTTGCCCCAGCGGGAGTTGCTGCGCCACAGCGCGTGCACGTCGAAGTCGCGCGGGTCGCCGATGCCGAGCAGCTGGGCCAGGTCGAAGTCGGCGGAGAGCGGTTCGGCGGCATCCGGGACGCCACCGGTGCGGTAGGGGCTGAGCCTGCGGGCCAGCGCCTCGGCCTTGGTCGCGCTGAGCCCGTCCGGCAACCCCAGCGGCCTGCGGCCGTAGTTGTCCATAGTGGACAGCCGGCCGTCTTCGGTGTGCAGCACCAGGTCGCAGCCGGTGAGCTGCTCGGGGTCGGCGGCGGCCTCCAGCACCACGGTGTTGCGCAGTCCGCCCTGCCGCAACCGGGAGTGCTCGGGCAGTTCGGTCCCGTCCAGCAGCACCACGGTGAAGGGCTCGCGGGCGTGCGGGGCCGCGGTGCGGTCGAAGCCAGGGCGCTCGGTGAACGCGGGGCCCAGCAAGGACATCAGCTCGTCGTGGTCGGCGGCGTAGAGCCGGACCTCGCCCGCGGCGTCATTGTCGGTGGGGTGGGCGGCGTGCGGCAGCCACTTCAGCCAGGCCCAGTCCCCAGCCCGCTCCGGACCGGCCAGCAGCGCGATCCGCAGCTCCTCCGGCGCGTGGAAGGTGACCAGCTGAGCGATCATCGCGCGCAGCAGGGCGCGCGGCCGGTCCTCGGTCCCGGTGACGCCGATGTGGGCGAAGCCGCGCAGGTACAGCGCGGTCGGGGTGTCCGGCACAGAGGTGTAGGCCCGGATGAACCGGCGCAGCGCGCTGGCGCACAACGGTTCCAGGTCCTCCACCGGCCGGGTCTCCGGCGGCACCAGGCGGATCAGCGAGCGCTGAGTGCCGGTGCCCACCCTGATCTCGGCGAAGTCGTCGTCGGAGGGCCTGCGTTCCCACAGCCGGGGGCCGGCCGCGATGGTCCACAGCCGGGCCGGGTCGGGGTGGTCGTAGGTGAGCGCGACCCGGTGCTCCAGGATGGCCTTGCGCACCTGCTTGCGCACCTGGCTGAGGTAGCGCAGGTAGTCCCGCCGCTCGCCCTTGAGCTTGCGCTTGCGGTCACCGGCGGCGCGGCCCAGCTGCATGACCAGCATGCCGATGGTGGAGACCGCCATCAGCCCGGAGGCGATGTAGGTGACCGGCCCGGCGCCGGGGTTGGCGAACAGCAGCACGGTCGCGCCGGAGCCCAGCGCCATCGGCAGGTAGGTCATGGCCATGCTGATGTCGGCGGCCTGCGCCTCCGGCAGCGCGGGCGGCTCCTGGAGTTCCAGCTCGCCGCGCGGCAGCGGCGGAGCCGGGCGGCGCGGTGGCCGGGCGATCTGGATGGTGCTCACCGTTGCTCCCTAGTCGAACTTGCTGCGCGCCAGCGGCGTCGTCTTCCCATGGGCAGCACCACCCAGCCGATGGCGGCCGCGCCTGCCAGCAGCACTGCGGCGGCGGCCACCAGCGCGGCACGCAGGACGCGGGGGTCGCCGGGGCCTTCCGGCGCGCGGGCGGGCACGGTCACCGGTCCCGGTTTGGCGGTCCGTGCGCCCTGTTCCTCGGGCAGCACGGCGGTGACCGCGTTGTGCGGGTTGACCACGCCCCAGCCCAGTTCCCGGTCGGGGGCGCGGCGGGGCGGCGGGTCGGCGGTGGCTTCCAGGCGGTGCTTGACCTGGGTCGCGGTCAGCTCGGGCCGGTAGGCGCGCACGAGTGCGGCGACTCCAGCCACGAACGGCGCGGAGTAGCTGGTGCCGTTGTCCTGGAAGTGGCCTGGGCCGCGCGGGCCGACGCTGATCACGCCCTCCCCCGGTGCGGCCAGGTCCAGGAAGTCACCGGCCTCGGAGAACTGGGACCGGTTGCCCTGCTGGCCGATCGCGCCCACCGCGAGCACCTCGGGGTAGGCCGCGGGATAGCTGACCGGGTTGCCGTCCTGGGCGTTGTTGGCCGCGGCGGCGACCACCAGCACGTTGCGCTCGGCGGCGTAGCGGACCGCGGCACGCAGCTCGTCGGTGCCGTAGACCGAGGTGACCGACACGTTGACCACCCCGGCCCCCTTGTCCACGGCCAGCCGGATGCCCTTGGCGATGCCGCTGACCGTGCCGTCGGAGGTGCCCACCGACTGCCGGATGGGCAGGATCCGGGCGTCCGGCGCGATCCCGGCGAAGCCGACCCCCGTGGCGGGTCTGGCCGCGATGATCCCGGCCACGAAGGTGCCGTGCCCCGGGCAGTCCACAATGGACTTGGGGCTGCCGGTGACGTCCAGCTCCTCCTGCACCCGGCCGGACAGCTGCGGCACCGAGCCGTCCACCCCGGTGTCCACCACGGCGACCAGCTGGCCCGCTCCCCTGGTCAGCGACCAGACCCGTTGCGGGGCAAGGCGGTGCTGCGCCCACGGCACCTGGGCGACCAGCGAGGTGGAGCCGGGCAGGCATTTGCCGGACAGGCCGCCCGGCGGGGTGAGCGGCGGCGCGACCGGGTCGCCCGGCGCGGGCTGGGCAGCGGCGGGCAGGCCGGTGGCGAGCAGCAGCAGGGCGGTCAGGCAGGTGGCGGCGGTGCGGTTCATCCTGGCAGGCCTGCCTTCTCGCGTTCCTCGACCGGCTGGTCCAGCAGGTGCGACCGCAGCCGCTGCCACACCGCGCGGACCTCGGCCAGCCGCTCCGGCGTGGTCCCGCCCAGGCCGAGAGTGACCACCGGACCGGCCGAGCCCGCCTGCCTGCTCCACAGCCCACGATCGTCCGAAGTGGACACATCATCGGCGTGGTGCAGCACCAGCCCGGAGGGCACCACCCGCACCAGCGTGTCGCCGGAGCGGAAGGTGTTCTCATCCACCCTGGTCAGTCCGTGGCCCGGCGCCAGCCACCGCTCCGGCGGCAGCACCGCGGCCACCTGCGGCGCCTCGGCGGTGTTGCTGGGGGCGTGCTGGAGCAGCTGGGCGTAGGGCGCCCAGCCCTCGGGGTCCAGGTCGAAGACGCGCACCGCGTCGCCGTCGCTGGTCCCGTTCACCGCGAGCACCGGCCGGCCGAGCTGGTCGGCGAGCTGGCGCGCGGTCCAGGCAGCGTCGCGCTGGGTGAGCACGATGCGCGCCTGGCCGGGCAGCTGGCCGGCGGCCTCGGCGATCTCGGCCGGGGTCAGGCCGCGGGCGGTGGCCACCAGCAGGGTGTGCTGCTGGGTCGCGGGCAGGTCCAGTGGCGGCCAGCTGCCGCCGTGGTTGTCGCGCAACAGGAAGACCTCGCCGGTGGGCACGAGCGTCAGGTCCGGTGTGGACAGTGCGATCGGCTCGGGCCGGGACACGTCCGGCGGGGCGAGCTCGGCGGGGGTCGGCTGGCTGTCGCTGCCCAGCCGGTCCCGGTGCGCCAGCAGGATCTCGTCGGTGGCGAACATGGCGGTGAGCTCGGCCATCTTGGCGTCGTTGCCCGCCTCGCCGGAGTAGCGGAAGTGCCGGTTGTCCGGGGTGCGCGCCAGCTCCTCGCCGTCGGGGACGAAGCGGTTGGTGAAGGCGTTGGGGCCCCGGTGCTCGTGGCCGTCCGCGTCGAGGAAGCTGCTGTTCCTGGTGTAGGAGGAGAAGTCCGCCTGGTAGTACTGGTGGAACTCCTCGAACAGCTTCCTGGTCTCGGCCGGGGTGCCCTCGCCGTGCCTGCGGGCCAGCCGGTCCAGGAAGGCGAAGGTCTCATCGGCGGTGAGCTTGCCGCGCAGGTAGAAGCCGAACGGGTCGGAGTCCATCACCGCGACGGCCAGCCGGAAGTCCCGCTCACTGCTCCACAATCCGCGGAAGTGCCGCATGAGCTGCGCGGCCAGCAGGTGCTCGGGTTCCCGGTCGTGCACCTCATAGCCGTCGCCGAACTGGTTCTTGGCATTGTTCTTCTCGATGTCGTGGAACAGGATCGCCTTGGCGAAGGCCTCCACCGGCACGAACCTGTCTGCGTGCGACTCGTGCGCGGTGAGCTTGAGGTACTGGCCCAGCACCATCTGCGCGTGCTCGTGGAAGGTGTGCCCGTTGGGCTGGCTGGGCGTGCGGTCCGGGCCCTTGTCCGGGGTGCGCGGCTCGGTGCACACCGCGTCGAACTTGCGGGCCAGGTCCTCGGGGTACTTGGTGCGCAACAGTTCCACCAGCTCCCGGGTGGAGCGGCCCTCGGCGAGCATCCGGTTCAGCGCCTCGCCGGTGGCGCGCTGCTCCCGCCACACCTGGTCCCGGTTTGCCTTCCACTCGGCGTAGCTGTTGGGGAACGCGGCAGGGCGCTGGAGCAGCAGGTCTTGGTCGAAGCTCACCGTGAAGCGGCCGTTGTCCTGGGTCAGGCGGGCGCCGATGTCCGCGGCGGTGGCCACCTGGTTCAGGCTCGTGGTCAGCCTGGGCAGCTGGTCAGGTGTGACCGTCGACTCGACCACCACGTTGCCCAGGACGGGGTTCAGCTCGGCGCCCATCCTGACCGTGCCCGCGGCCTTGCGCAGGTCCGCGTTGGCCTTCTCCCAGGTCTTCGCGTCGAACCGGTTGTCGGCAAAGGTGATCTCGACGGTGTCCCCGGCCACCACGGCCGTGCCGCCCGGCCTGACCTGCCGGGCCACGTTGGTCAGCGTCGCGGCCAGTCCGTCCAGCAGGGCCGGGTTGAGGAGTTCGGGGGCGAACCGGACGGTGAACCGCTGGACCTCCAGGGTCACCGTCGCACCCCGGTCCGCGGTGCTGATCGCCTTGCCCAGGTTGGCCATCATCCGTTCCAGCTTCGCCGGGTCGAAGACCGGCACGTTGAAGTCGATCTTCGTGCGGTCCACGTCGGCGGCCAGCACCGCGCCGATCTCGGCCTGGGTGGCCAGTTCCGGCAGGCCCTGCATCAGCTTGGTGATCTCGGTCTGCTCGACCTGGCGGAAGGTGAACCCGGCCAGTGCCACCTCGGCCCGGTCCCTGGCCAGCTGGGGCACCTGCCGGGCAAGGGACCGCTGGAACTCCGGGTCCAGCACGGCCAGCACCGGGTGGTTGCCCAGGGCCTGCTCGGTCTGCCTGGTCAGCTCCGCGAGCACCTCGCCCACCACCAGCTCGCGCAGCTGGTCGGCGCTGGAGCGGGCCAGGTCCTGCTGCCGGAAGGCGGTGAGCGCGGCGTCGGTCACCGGGCCGAGCACCTGCTCGCGCAACACCACGGGCAGCGACTCGGTCTTGACCTGCAACGGTGGCAGGGTCACCTCGTCCAGGCGGCCGCGCGCGTCGGCCACGACCCGCTCCCGGAAGGCCCGCGCCCGCTCACCGTAGAGCCAGCTCTGCTTCTTGCCCTGGGCCCGGGTCGGCTCCGGCAACGTGCTCAGGTCCTGGAACTGCTGCTGTAGCGCGGCTTTCAGGTGCGGGCGGATCTCGGTGGCCAGTGCGTGCCTGCTGTCCTCGGTGAGCAGGGCCAGGTCCGGGTGGTTGACGAGGCCACCGGTGCGCTGGTCCGTGCCCTTGACCGGAGCCCCGAAGGCCAGCGCGTCGCTCAGCGGGTTGAGCACCAGGTCCTCGAACGAGGTCGGCTTCTTGCCCGGCTTGCCGGTTCTGCGCACCAGGTCCACGATCGCGGTGCCGGTCTTGGGGACCGTGCCGCTGGGGGTGCCCTGGCGCAGGAAGGCGTCCAGCTCGCGGAGTCCGTTGTCCAGCACGGCTTGCACCACGCTGTCCCGCACGGTCGCCAGCACCCGGCCCGAATCGGCCAGGGGTGGCGCGGTGAGCCCGTCCGGCAGGGTGCCCGCGCTGGGCTTGAGCACCTGTTCGGCGACCGCGGCGACCATGTCCGCGCCGGGGCCGTGGGTGTTGAGGAACTCGTTGAGCCGCTTCTCCCGCGCGGGCGGGCTGAGGTCCGGCAGCGAGGTCTCGGTGTCACCGGGGATCTGGGTGGCGTCCCGCTCGAACAGGGCCTCGGGGAACCGGGTGCCGTGCGCGGACTGGGTTTCCAGCCAGGTGTAGTAGTGCTCGCGCAGGTCCGCCGCGAGCCGGTGCAGCTGGTTCGGGTCGTTGCGGAAGCCGTCGAAGACCTCGGTGCCGTCCTCCTCGCGGGTGGCGGCGAACCACGGGTTGTAGGCCAGCGGCGTGCGCGCCGGGTCAGGGCTGAAGTTCCGGTCGAGGCCGAGGCGCTCGTAGAGGTCGGCGACCGGCCGGATCCGCCCGGCCCGTTCGGCCTGGCCCAGCGTCTTCTGCCCGGTGGGCAGGTAGGTGATCAGGGAGCCAGGGCGGGCGGTGGCCATCAGCGGGCCGAGGTGCCCGCCGCCGATGCCGAACTGGTTGCCGTCCCCGCGCTGGTCGACGTTGACGGTGTTCTTGTGCAGCACCGAACCGGTGGGGCCCTCCACCGCGGTCTCCTGGGTGAACCGCTGGTACGTCTCCAGCGGCACCAGCCAGGAGCGCAGCACCGGCTGGGGATTGAGCGCCTGCATCTTCGGCTGTTTCGCGTCTTCCAGGTACTTGGCCAGCCACTGCACCGCGCGCAGCGGCCGTCCGCCGCCTGCCCACAGCCCGCCGTTGGCGCCGCTGGAGATGTGCACCAGCCCGCTGTCCGGGTCCTGTTGGATGTCCTTGAAGTCGGAGAGGACCTGCTGGCCCAGCTGCCCGGCCGGGAACGTCTCCGGCTTGAAGACCGCGGTGTAGAGGCGGACGAAGTGCTCGCCGCGAATGGTCTCGATCTCCATCTCGCTGCGGTGCAGGGCGGCCAGCTTGTCGCCCTCGGTGATCCGGCTGGAGCCGGGATAGCTGATGTCCGGCCGTCCGATGTGGACGTTCTCCACCACCCCTTGGTAGCGGCCGTCGGCGGCGCGCAGCACGTGCACGGGCACACCGGTGGGCGGGCCGAAGGTGCTGAAGCCGCCGTCGCGCTCGAACACGTGCACCTGCAGCCCGGCCGCCTCGGCCAGCGCCTGCTCGCTGGTGGCGGTGGCCGCGTGCGCGCGCAGCAGCTGCCGCGGCCCGCTCTCCACTGTGGACAGTCCGGTGTCCAGGGCGTTGGCGAAGGTCTCCAGCCGGGTGCCGCCGCGGACCGGGACGGGGTCCACGCCGTGCCGGTCCAGCTGGGTCCGCTGCGGTGCGAGCACCGGCTCGATGCCGTGCGCCGGCAGCACCCCCTCGGCGATCCGGTTGATCAGCCACAGGTGCCGGGGCATCAGCCGCACGTCGTCCTCGTGCACCCGCACGCCCATCAGGCCGGAGTCCTGGTGCACGCCGCTGGGGTGGACGTCGCCGCGCGGACGCAGCAACACGCGGGCGGTGTCCGGCTGGCCGGGGATGGAGCGTTCGGCGTACTCGTCGGGCAGGCCGAAGTAGTGCGCGATCTCGTGTGCCAGCACCGAGTCCGAGGCGGTGACCGGCCAGTGCTGCTGGGTGCCCCGGCCCTGTTCGCCGACCTTGACCGTGGTGTGCGCGAGCTCCGGCCGGTCCACGAACTCCACGGTGGCGGCGAACTGGTCGCCGCCGGGCAGGCGGTGGCCCTGGTCGAGCAGCCTGCGCACCCCGTCCTGGGCCCGCTGCTTGACCTGTTCGACCTGCTCATGGGTGACCCTGCCCTCGGCGGCCAGGTGCACCCGCAGCGTGAACTCCTGCACCGCGCCGCGGCCCGGCACCTCGATCCGCCGGTGGTCGTAGCGGATCAGGCCTTCGTAGTGCGGCACCAGTCCACTGGTCACCGGCGCGTTCTGGGCTGCTTTGAACCGGGCGTCGCCGCGCACGTCCAGCACACTCGTGCTGACCGTGCGCACCGGCGCGTTCTGCCTGGCCCCGGCCCAGTCGGCGCGGTTCAGCGCGGTGTCCGCGCGGTCGAACCAGGGCGCGTGGTCGCGTTCGCTGTGCCGCCAGCCCTCGTCGTCGGCGACCTTGGGTCCGTTGTCCACCTTCGGTTCCGGCCAGCCGCGGCTGGTGGTGTCGGCAGGCGGGCCGGTCGGTGCGGGCCGGGTCTCGGCCGCGCGCTGCTGCTGGATGGCCTCGTCGGTGGCGAACAGCGCGCGCAGGTCCTCGAACATCTGCTTCAGCGACGGGCCGCCGTCGGTGGGTGCGGCGTACTGGAGGGTCCGGCCGTCCGGGGTGAACAGCGGCCGGTCCTGGGGGTCGGTGGCGAACCGGTTGCTGAAGTGGTTCGGCCCGGTCTGTTGCTGACCAGCTCGGTCGAGATAGCTGCTGTACCTGGTGTAGGAGGAGAAGTCCGCCTGGTAGTACTGGTGGAACTCCTCGAACAGCTTCCTGGTCTCGGCCGGGGTGCCCTCGCCGTACTTGCGAGCCAACCGGTCGATGAAGGCGAAGGTGTCCTCTTTGGACAGCTTGCCGCGCAGGTAGAAGCCGAACGGGTCGGAGTCCACGATCGCGGTGGCCAGCCGGAAGTCCCGGTCGTTGCTCCACAGGCCGCGGAAGCGCTGCATCAGCTGCACCGCGAGCAGGTGCTCGGGTTCCCGGTCGTGCGCCTCGTAGCCCTCGCCGAACTGGTTCTTGGCGTTGACCTTCTCGATGTCGTGGAACAGGATCGCCTTGGCCAGCGCCTCCACCGGCACGAACCGGGTGCCGTCGTTCTCCAGCGCGGTGAGCTTGAGGTACTGGCCGAGCACCATCTGCGCGTGCTCGTAGAAGGTGAACGCGTCCTTGGTCTCCTGGGTGCGCACCGGTTTCATGGTGTGCTTGGTGCACACCTCGTCGAACTTGTGGTCCAGGTCCGCGTGGAAGTCCGCGATCAGCCGCTGGACCAGCGCGGTGGCCTTGTGCTCGGGGGTGTCGTCGCTGTCCAGCAACGCCTTCAGCGCGTCCCCGGTGGCCCGCTGGGTCAGCCGGGTCTGCTCCTGCTCGGCCCGCCAGCGCGCGTAGTCGTTGGGGAACGGGTCCGCCTCGGTGCCCAGCAGCCTGGGCTGGTACGCCACCGTCAGCCTGCCGTCGCCGGTGGTGGTCACCAGCCCGCCGATCTCGGCCTTGGCGATCACCTGGCTGACACCCCTGGTCAGGTTCGCCACCCGGCGCTCATCGGCCAGCCGGGAGCGGAGGTCGAGGGTGAGCCCGCCGTCGCCGGTCAGCAGCGCGCTGACGCCCTCCTGCTTGGCGAGCTCGCGCACCGCCCTGGTCAGTTCGGCGACCCGCGCCGGGTCCGCGTGCTGGGTGGTCAGCTCGACCCGGAACTGGCCGGGCCGCGGCGTCAGCGTCGGAGTCTGGTCCGGCGTTGTGCTCGCGGTTTCCAGGTCGCGCAGCACCTGGGCGAGCAGAGCCTGGTCGGTCGGCGGGGAGGTGAACCGCACCGTGAGCAAGTTGGCGGTGTCGGCGGTGATCTCGGCGCTGATCCGCCCGTCAAGCGCCCGCTTCAGCTTCGCGCCGAGCCGGTTCAGGTCCGCATCCGGCAGCGGGCGCGAGAGCTCCACCGCGATCGCGGCCGGGTCGGCGACCACCTTGCCCAGTCCCGAGCTCTCCACCACGGGGCCGAGTTTCGCCAGCAGGCCGTCAACCTTGGCCTGGTCCCACAGCCGGGACTCGAACCCCACGGTGTTGTTCGTGGTGTCCACAGTGGACACGAGGCCGGCGCCCTCCTGCCTGGCCACCTCGGCCAGGTCCGCCTTGACGTCGCTGACCTTGCCGGGATCGCTGATCTTGACGTCGAAGTCGATCCGGAACCTGGCCGGACGCGGTTCCACCCGCACGTCGAGCTTCGACTCGTTGATCGCCTTGTTCAGGTTCTCGGTCAGCGTGTCCGCGACGATCGGGCCGCCGAACTCCACCGTGATCCGGTTGGTGGCGGGATCGGCCCGCACCTGCCCGGTGAGCTTGGACTTGCTGACCGCGTCGTCCAGGAGCTTGGTCAGGGCGGTGGCCTTGTTCGCGTTGCCCAGTGTGCCGTCCGGGAACCGCAAGGTGATCGCGTCGGGGTCGAGGGTCAGCGCGCCGACACCCTGGCCGGTGACCACCGCGGTCAGGCGCTCCCCCAGCTCGGTGATCCGCTCCGGGCTCCACCGCTGCCGGTCGAAGTCCACCGCGACCCGGTTCAGGCCGACCGAGGCGACCAGGTCGATCCCGTTGCCCCTGGCCGACTTCGCCGCATCCGCAAGCACCGCGGCGACCTTGTCCGGGTTCCACATCCGGGAGTTGAAGTCGACCTTGATCCGGTCGGCGTCCGCGGCCAGCAGCGCGCCGATCTCAGCCTGGGAGGCCAGCTCCGGCAGGCGGCGCATCAGCTTGGTCACCCCGGCCGGGTCGATGTCGGTGAAGACGAAGGACTTCAGCCCCTCGGTCACCCGCGCGCTGACCTGGGTAGCGACTGTGGTGGCCAGCTCCGCGCGCTGCCGCTGGTCCAGCAGCCGCATCAGCGCCCGCTCGTTGAGCGCCTGCTCGGTGGCCGTGCTCAGCCGGTCCAGCACGTTCTCCCGCACCAGGGTGCGCAGGTCCTCGGCGTTGCGGCCCAACAGGTTCTGCTCACGGAAGTCGGCCAGCGCCTCGGCGGTGGCCGGACTGATGATCTTCGGTCCCAGCGCCTCGGTCAGCTGCTTCTTGCCGATCTCCAGCTCCGGCACGGGCACGTTGTCGCCGAAGAGCTTCTCCCGCTGGGCCGGCGGCAGCTTGGCCGGGTCGATCTGCAGCGCGGAGCCGCCCACCTCGTCGCGGAGGTCGCGCAGCACCAGCTCCTGGAACTTCGCCAGCCGATCACCGCTGAGCCAGCCGGCGCCCCGGCCCGAGAGCTTGTCCAGCTCCTGCAAGGCCTCCGGCGTGAGCTGCCGCTGCACGGCCGCTTTCACCTGGGGCAGCACGATCTCAGCGAGCGCGTTGCGGCTCGGCTCGGTGAGCAGGCTGAGGTCCGGCTGGGTGCCGATGCCCGCGAACTGGCGCTTCTTCACGGTGGTCCCGTCCCACACCGCCTTGGCCAGCGGCTCCAGCACACCGTCGGCGAAGGACACCTGGACCTTGTTCACCTTGCCCGGCCCGTGCTGCACCATCTTCTGGAACTCGGCCAGCGAGTTGCGGGCGAGCGGGACGCGCACCGCGGCCAGTCCGGCGTTCAGCCCGTCGGCGAGCAGGCTGCCCCGCACCGCGGTCAGCACCGCACCGGCATCAGCAGGCTGGGTGGCCGGCATCTTGTGCAGCTGTTCGCGCACCACGACCTCGCTGGCGGCGAGCACCTGCGACTCGACCGCGGCCACGGTGGCCTTGCCGGGACCGACGGTGTTGAGGAACTCGTTCAGCCGCCGCTGCCGCGTGGACGGGCTCTGGTCCGGCAAGGGGGTCGTGGTGCCGCCGGGGAACTGGGTGGCATCCGGCTGGATCAGCGCATCCGGGATCGTGGTGCCCGCCGGGGCCTGGTTCTGCTGCCAGGTGAGGTAATGCTCGCGCAGGTCCGAGGCGATCCGGTGCAGCTCACCCGGATCGTTTCGGAAACCGACGCCGCCCGCGCTCTTCTCGGTCAGCCACGGGTTGTAGGCCATGCCGAGCACGTCCGGGCGGAACTTCCGGCTCAGCCCGACCCGCTCGTACAGGTCGGCCACCGGCCGGACCCGCCCGCCCAGCTCGTCCAGCGGCGGCGGGGTCTTCGAGTACGGCAGGTAGGTCTCCAGCGAACCGGGCCGGGCGTGCTCGATCAGCGCGTCCAGGTGCTTGCCGCCGATGCCGAACTGGTTGCTGTCGGCCCGCTGGTCGACGTTGAAGCTGTGCGTGGCGGGATTGCTGCCGGTGCTGCCCTCCACCGCGGTCCCGCCGGCGATCCGCTGGTAGTCGTTGAGCGGCACCAGGAAGGAGCGCAGCCTCGGGGAGAGCGTGGCCCCGTCGGTCACCACATACTTGGCCAGCCACTGCATCGCCCTGATCGGGCGGCCGACGCCTGCCCACAGCTGCGGGTTGTTGCCCGGCGAGATGCTCAGCTGGCCGTTGACCGGGTTCTGCTGGATGTCCTTGAACGGCGAGGTGACCCGCTTGCCCGGCTGCTCGGGGAACTTGGCCGGGTTGACGATGGCGGTGTAGACCCGGACGAAGTGCTCGCCGCCGATGGTCTCGATCTCCATGTCGCTGCGGTGCACCAGCCGGTCCTCACCATGCGCCACCGTACGGGACGGACCGGGGTAGCTGATGCCCGGCCGTCCGATGTGGACGGTCTCGGTGATGCCCTGGTACAGCTGGGACTCCGTGCGCACCACGTGCACCGGCAGGCCGGTGGGCTCGCCGTGCCGGGTGAACCTGCCGTCCGGCTCGATCACGTGCACCTGGAGGCCGGTGGCCTTGGCGATGTCCTGCTCGGTGGTGGCGGTGTCGGTGATCCGGTCGAGGCGGTGGGTCTCGCCCTTGGGCAGGGTGGCTTTGAGGGCTTCCCTGAAGGTGAGCAGCGGGGTGGTGCCGGGGACCGGGACGGGGAGAGCGCCGTGTTTGTCGAGCTGGTCGCGCTGGCGGGGTGGCAGGTTCTCGTAGGCAGTGCGGGACGGGTCTGGGGTGGTGGCGGGAGGCGGGGTGGTGGTGGGTGGAGTGGTGAGGTCGGTGGCGGCGGTGTGGGTGTGCGGGTTGACCGGGGACAGGTCGGGGGTGGGCTGGGGGATGTGCTGGTTGTGGGTTTCGGGTTGGGGGGTATGGGGATCCGGCGGGGCGGGGCGGGTGTTGCCGGGGTCGGGCTGGGTGGAGGTCGGCTGGGGCTGGGTGGGTTCGGGGTGGCTGGTTTCCGGCTGGGGTGGGGTGGGCTGGGACGGGTCGGGGTGGGTGGAGGTTGGCTGGGGCGGGGTGGGCTGGGATGGGTCCGGCTGGGTTGAGGTGGGGTTGGGGGGCGTGGGCTGGCTGGGGTCGGGCTGCGGGGTGGGTTTCGACGGGTCTGGCTGCGTGGGGGTGGGTTGCGAGGGGTCCGGTCGCGTTGGCTCGGGGTTCGACGGATCGGGTTGCGGCGTGGTGGTTTGCGGCGGCGTGGGCTGCGGCGGGTCGGGCTGGGTCGGGTTCGGTTGGGTCGGATTGGGCTGGGGCTGGGAAGGATTCGGCTGCGTCGGGTTGGGCTGGGTCGGGTTGGGCTGCGTCGGGTTCGGCTGGGGTGACGGGCTGCGCTGGGACTGCGGGGGCGGCGACTGGTTCGAGGTGTTCGGGTCGTTCGAGGTGCTCGGGGTCGGCGACGTGGGCGGAGTTTCCACAGTGGACTGCGATCCGCCCGGCGTGGGACCCTCGGAACTGGTCGTGGTGCTGGGGTTCAGGTCGGGCATGGTGATGTCACCGGGGTTGGGCAGGTCGCCGAGGTCGCCCATGTCCCCACCGGTGCCGGAGCCGCCGCCGCCCCTGGCGCGGTGCTTGAACTTGCCGGTGCCGCCCTCGACCATGCCCTCGATGCCGCCCGCGCTGAGGTTGTACAGCGAGGCGTTGTTCGGGTCCAGCGCGACGCTGGTCAGGTACTCGTGCAGGCCGCCCTTGATGCCGCTGCCCAGGACGTTCTTCTCGTTGAAGAACTTCGGCGCGACCTTGTTGCCGATCCCGCCCAGGCCGAAGCCGATCAGGCCGCCGACCGCACCGGCCTTGAGCGCGTCCAGGGTCTTCTTGGTGTCCCACTCGGTGCGGGTACCCATCAGCATCTGCAGGCCCTGCACCACCACGTCCATACCGACCTGGAAGATCACACCCTGCACCACGGCCAGGAAAAGCCGTTGCAGCACCTGCTTGATCACCATCCGGGCCGAGGTGGTCAGCGCCGCCTGTGCGGCCGCGGCGGCGGGTGCGGCGGTGCCCAGGCTGGCCGCGACCCAGAACGCCAGCTGGGCGATCTGCACCGCCAGCCAGACCAGGGTGGCGATGATCATCAGCTTGGCGTACTCGACCTCAAGGGCCACGTCCCTCGCGCCCTTGCCGAGGTTGGCCGAGGTCTTGGCCACCGCGGGCACCGAGGCGCGGAACTTGCCCATGAACAGCCGGAACTGCTCCGCGGCCTGTCCCTGCAACGCCGCCAGCAGCTGCGCGGTGGGGGCGTCCAGCTGCGCGGCCAGCGCGGTGAGGTCGCGGTTGGCTCCGTCCCAGGCGTCGGCCAGCCTGCGCAGCTGGTCCTCATCGCCCTTGGGCCACTGGTCGCCGACCACGATCGGCACCAGCCACAGCAAGGCTCCTGGCATCTGCAGGCTCATCGGCGGCCGCCCCCGCCCGAACCGTGCTGACCGCCGGTGCCGGGCTGGCCGCTGGCAGGCGCGTCACCGGAAACCCGGCTGAGCAGGTCGCTGACCAGCTTGGCCTGCTCCTCGCCGTTGGCAAGGCCCTTGCTCATCAGGGTCACCCCGTCGCCGGTCTTGCGCAGCACCTTCGCGATGCCGGGCAACGCCTCCAGGACCTGCGCCCTGGCCGGCAGGTAGTCCTTGGCGAACTGCTTGCCGATCTGGTCATCGCCCCAGCACTCGCCGACACTGGTGATCTGGGTCGCCAGCACCGCGGCCATCCGCTCGGCCGCGTCGGCCAGCTGGCTGAAACTCGCGCCTGCCCTGGCGATCGCGTCGGTGTCGGCGCCGAAGGTGCCCTGTGACATCGTCAGCCCCGCCTGTCCTCGCCCGTGGGCGTGCCGTGCTTGAGGTAGTGCCGCACCGCGTCCGGCATCGGCGGCTGTTCGGGCACGAAGGCGGCCACGCCCTCGGTGCGGAAGGCGGCCAGCATGTCCTCCTGGCCCGCGGTGAACGGGGCCAGCAGTTCCGCGACCTCGGTGGCGGCCTTGGCCTTGGCCGAGTCGATGGTCTCCAGCAGCACCGCGGCCAGCTCGCTGGGCGCCATCCGCCGGTACGCGCCGGAGGGGAAGGCGAGCTCCAGGATGTCGCCGTGCGCGCCGACGGTCACCTCGACGCTGTGCCCGCTGGCGGTCGCGGTGGCGCGCACCTGGGCCAGCGCACGCTGCATCTCGCCGAGCTTGGCCCGCTGCTCCTGGTAGCCGGCCAGCAGCTCGTCGATCTCCTGCTGAAAGGGGTTGGACATGTGACTGCCTTCCAAGGGCCCCCGTGGCCAGCACGCGCGGTCTGGCCACGGGGGCGTGGTGTGGTCCCGGGCGGCGCCCGGTCAGTGGTGTTCGGGACGACCGAGCACGCCCGGGGGGAGTTGGGGGTCAGCGCCCCAGACGTCCTCGTCCTCGACCAGCCAGGTGAGGCGTTCCCGTTCCTGCTGACCGCTGGGGGCGGCACCGCCACCAGGGACCATCGGCCCGAGCGGCCCGGCGGAGCCACCCGTGCCTCCGGCGCCGGGGTAGGCGCCGAGCGGATGAGCGGCGCTACCCACTCGCGCGCCCTTGGACACCCCGGATCCGGTGAATGGAGTGATCTTTCCCTTGGGCGGCAACGGTTTCCCGTCCGGCCCCTTGCCGCCGGGCGCGCCACCGCCCATCGGCATCCCGCCCAGCGGCGGCATCCCGGCCGCGCCACCGCCGCCGAACTTGCCGACCGACTTGGCGTCGTAGGGCGAGACCCCGCCCCGGCCGCCGCCACCGGTGCCGGGCGGCGGCAGGAACGGCATCGCGCCGCCGCCACCGCCACCGACGGGCAGCGGTCCGCCACCGCCACCCCCGCCGCCGCCACCGGTGAACGGCGCGACCGAGCCGCCGTTGAGGGTGGGCGGCGGCAGCGTGCCGACACCGGCGAGGTTGGTGTTCGGGTTCTTCAGGCCGAGCTCGTCCGGGTTGACCGGCTTGGGCAGGTTCGGCCCGTCGCCGGTGGGCGGCGGCGTGACCGAGTTCGGGCCGTTGGACCCGTTGCTGCCGTTGGGCACGTTCGGGCCGTTGACGCCCTCAGGAACGTTGGGACCCTTGATGTCGGGGTTCTCCGGCCCCGGCGGCGGCGGATCGGTCTTCGGCGGCGGGTCCGTCTTGGGCGGCGGATCCGTCTTCGGCGGTGGCTTGTCGCCGCCGCTGCCGTTGGGGTTCGGGTAGTTCTGCAGGTTCGGCGGCTTGAGCGCGGGCGCGGTGCGGTCGTAGTAGTGGTCGGCCAGGCCCTGGATGACCTTGCGCATGTCGTCGCCGGCCATCTTCGGGATGGTGTTGCCGGGCACCAGCGTGGTCTGGCTCCAGCTCGTCACCCCGTCCTTGGTCGGCGCGCCGAGCCGCTTGGCCTCGGCGACGTAGTGGTTGGTGATCAGCTGGATCTTCCACTGCGCCTCGTTGAGCCGGTTCCCGGCCTGGAACAGCTGGTCCGGCACCGAACGCTGCCCGCCGGGCCCGCCCGCGAGCTCCTCGGCGTGTGCCCGCAGCACGGTGCCGAAGCGGTCCAGGAAGCCACGGAAGGACTGCGCGGCAGGCCCCTGCCACGCCGCGCCCTCGCCGCCGACGGCCTTGGTGCTCTCGGTCACCGCCTTGTGCAGCGCCTCGAAGATCACCTTGACCTTCTGGAACTGGTTGGCCGCGTTCCACAGCGACTGCGGGGTCACGTTCTGGCCCAGCTGGGCGAAATCAGCCCCGGTGCCGCCGTCTGCGCCGCCGGTGATCGCGGACTCGATCGCCCGCCACTGCCAGCCGCTGAAGTCGGTCCGGCCGCCACTGCCGGCGCCCCCGGTCGGCTGCCACACACCGGGGTTGGTCTGCTGCGCCTCAGGGATCTTGATCTTGTCCGCCATGGCTCACTGACCCTTCGACGGCGGTGGTGGCGGAGGAGGTGGCGGCGTGGCGCCGCCCGGCAGGTAGCGCCCGGCGTTGGCCAGCACCTTGCCCAGCTCGTCCGCGCCCTTGGCGTTCAGCTCCTCGGTGCTCTCGTACTTCTTGCCCAGCTCCAGCAACCCGGTGGACAGCGCGGCGAAGGCGTCGATGAGGTCCATCAGGTTCTTCTGGTACTGCCCGCGCAGCCCGTCGCCGTTGACCAGGCGCTTGATGTTGGCGCCCTCGGTGAAGGCCTCGGTGCCGGTGGGCCGCACATCGATGGTGTCCAGCGCGTTCTTGGCCGTGGTGACGTGGGTCTTCCAGTCCTCGGCCGCGGCGGCGAAGCGGCGCAGCACCTCGGTGTCCACCGAGACGTCGCCGCCGCCGGATCCCCCGTCCCGCACCGTTTTCACCTCGGGCGGGGTGGGGTTCTCCGGCTTGCCCTCAGCGGGCTTGTCGGCCGGGTTCTCCGTCCACTGCTTGGTCGACGGTGGCGGCGGCGGGTCCATCGGCTGGTGCTTGCTGTACTTGGGATCGTTGTCGAGCTTGGGCATGGTCAGCGCTTTCCGACGCCGTTACCGGACCACATGTTCATGCCCTGCTGTTCCATGGCGTTGTAGTTGGCCAGGATCTCGTTGAGGGAGTTGCGCGCGTTGGCCAGCTGCACCGGCATCTGGCTGGCCGAGGCGTCCCAGCTCTGCTTGCAGGAGGTATAGGCGTCCTTGGCCTGGCTCTGCCAGTCGGCCATGTTCTTGGTGGCGTCCTGCTCAAGCCTGGTCAGCATGCTGCGGATCTGGGTGTCAACGGCCTGCATGTTGGCCAGCACGGCCTGGATGCGCGAGGGGTGGATGCGGAATACGGACATGGCGAAGCTCCTGATGGTGCGCGTGCGGATGGGGGACGGTGCGGGAACTCAGATGCCGAGGTTCTGGCCGCCGAAGGGGTTGCCCGCCATCTGC
This sequence comes from Crossiella sp. NPDC003009, assembly GCF_053591555.1. Classification (NCBI taxonomy): domain Bacteria; kingdom Bacillati; phylum Actinomycetota; class Actinomycetes; order Pseudonocardiales; family Pseudonocardiaceae; genus Crossiella; species Crossiella sp. NPDC003009. Next base: position 65,347 of record NZ_JBSFUA010000024.1, read on the forward strand.
TCGTTGTAGGCCTCGCCGACCTCGTAGGTGTTCTTGTTGCCGATCAGCGTCTCGTGCATGGTGTCCAGCTGGCGGGCGATGTTGCTGAAGTGCTGGCACCAGCTGTCCAGCGCGGTCTGGTACTTGCTGGAGGCCGCGCCTTCCCAGGCCGAGCGGATGGAGCCGATCTCGGTCTGCATCTTGCTCAGCTGGGACAGCGAGGTGCTCAGCGCGGCCTCGAAGTCACCGGCCGCCTTCTGCATGCCCGGCGTGCTGACCTGCGTCTGCGGTGAGGTCACTGGTTCGCTCCTGCTCACTCTGCGGCTGCCGGTCCCGGCGACCGGCCGCGACCAGATTGCGGGTTTCCACCGCTCGTAACACCGTGGAATCACCACGAGAAAACCTCTGGGCCGTTCGAGTGGCGGTGGCGTTGATCACCACTACACGCAGTAAATGGGTTACCCGGTGTTACTCTCCGTGGCGATGGAGCTCTGGGATCGCGGCGCCGAAACCGCCCTGCTGGCCGAGGAAGCGGAGCGGGCCCGAGGCGGGCAGCTGCGCGTGGTCGTGGTGGAGGGACCCGCCGGGATCGGGCGGACCAGCCTGCTGGACGAGTTCGTCGCGGATGTGCGCTCGGCGACCGTGCTGCGCGCCCGGGGCACCGAGCTGCAGCGCCGGTTCGCCTTCGGTGTGGTGCGGCAGCTGTTCTCCCCGCTGCTGTGCCGCCTGCCCGAGGACCGGCGGGAGGCGCTGCTGGCCGGTGGCGCCGAACCGGTCCGCCAGGTGCTGGCCGGGGCCGAGCCTGGACCGGACGTGGTGGCGCTGGAGAACGCGCCGTTCGCGGTGCTGCACGGGCTGTACCGGCTGGCCGCCAACCTGACCCGCGAGCGGCCGCTGGTGCTGGTGCTCGACGACGCCGACCTGGCCGACGCCCCTTCCCTGCGCTGGCTGCGCTACATGCGCACCCGGCTGGCCGAGGCGCCGGTGCTGCTGGTGCTGACCCGGCGCACCGACGGACCCGCCGAGGCCGAGGACGTGCTGGGCAGCCTGGTCACCGACCCGGACTGCGTGCTGATCCGGCCCCGGCTGCTCTCGCCCGCCGCGGTCGCCCGGATGCTGCCCGAGTCCGCCGATCCCGGCCTGGCCAAGGCCTGCCACCAGATCAGCGGCGGCAACCCGCTGATGGTGCGCACCCTGCTGGCCTCGATGTCCATCGGCGACTCCCCGCTGGAGCGTGCGGGTTCGCTGACCGGCCAAGTGTTCGCGCACAGCCTGGGCAGCTGGCTGACCCGGCTGCCCGCGGCCACGGTCGCCTTCGCCCGCGCGCTCAGCGTGCTCGGCGAGGCCGCCTCGGCCGAGCTGCCCGCCCGGCTGGCCGGAATCACCGGGCCGGAGGGCCGCGCGGCCGAGGACCACCTGTGGCAGGCCGGTCTGCTGCGCTGCGACCCGGTGCTGCGCTGGAACCACCCCGCGGTGCGCGAGGCCGTCTACACCGAGCTGGCCGAGGACGAACGGGCCCGGCTGCACCACGCCGCGGCCACCGCGCTGCACGATGCCAGCGCGCCGCTGGAGGAGGTGTGCGCGCACCTGCTGCTGGTGCCGCCGGCCGGCGACAGCTGGGTGCTGGGCACCCTCTGCGCGGCCGCGGCCCAGGCGGCCCGCCGGGGCGCGCCCGACGGCGCGGCGGAGTACCTGCGCCGCGCGCTGGCCGAACCGCCGCCGCCGGAGGCCCGCACCGGCATCGTGGTCGGCCTGGGCATGGCCGAGGCGTTCAGCAACCCCGCCGCCGGGGTCGACCGCCTGCTCGAGGTCTTCGACGAGGTCACCGACCCCAGGCTGAAGGCGGCCATGGCCGAGGTGCTCTCCGACGCGCTGGCCCGCCTGACCCGCCACGACGAGGCGATCGCGATGCTGGCCAGGGCCGCCGACGAGGTCGCCCCACTGGATCCCGACCTGGCCAACACGTTGACCGGGCGCAGGCTGATCGTGTCCATCAGCGAGCAGGAGGGCCCGGCGCGGGTGAAGCGGCCCGGCGCCGACCTGCCCGGCGACACCGCGGGCGAGCGCTGCCTGCTCAGCGCGCTGGCCTTCGCCTCGGGCATGGGCGGCGACCCGGTGGCCGAGGCGGCCAGGCTGGCCGGGCTGGCCATCCCGCGCACCACCGCCGAGCTGACCTCGCCGCTGGCCGGTCCGGTCAGCCTGGTGCTGACCTGGACCGAGCAGCTGGATGTGGCGGTCCGGTTGTGCGACAAGGCGATCGCGGAGTCCCGGCGCACGCACGCGCTGCTCAGCCTGGCGCTGTTGCTGTCCCACCGGGCGCAGCTGGCCCAGTTCACCGGGGCGCTGTCGGCGGCGCTGAGCTACGCGGAGTCCGCGCTGGAGATGCTGCCGCTGGAGCAGTGGGGCTACCTGGGCACGGTGCCGGTGGCGGTGCAGAGCGACCTGCTGATCGAGCTGAACGAACCGGAGCTGGCCCGCCGCCGGATGATCGCCGCCGAGCTGGAGCACACCTGCGACCAGGGTTTCGCCGGCGCGTTCTACCAAACCGTGCGGGCCAGGGTCCGGATGGCCTGCGGCGAACCGGCCGAGGGCCTGGCCGACCTGCTCACCGCGGCCGACCACCTGCGCGAGTTCGGCTACGAGAACCCCGTGATGCTGCCCTGGCGGGTCTGGGCGGTGGAAGCCCTGCACGCCCAGGGCCACCCCGACAAGGCCGCCGAGATCGCCGCCCAGGCCCTGGCCAGCGCCCACCGCTGGGGCACCCCCCGCGGCCTGGGCACCGCCCTGCGCCTGACCGGCCTGACCCGCCGAGGCCCAGAGGGCGAGGCCAACCTCCGCAAGTCGGTCGAGTTGCTCAGCGGCATCACCGCCCCCCTGGAACTAGCGGCCAGCCTGCTCACCCTGGGCGAGCTCCGCATCGAGACCGAGGACATCCGCGGCGCCCGCACCGCGCTGCGCCGCTGCCTGGAGGAAGCGGAACGCTGCGGCGCGGTCCGCCTGGCCGAACTGGCCAGGGAACGCCTGGTCGCCACCGGCGCCCGCCCCAAGCAGACCCCGGCGGCCGGCACCGCGGCGCTCAGTTCGGGGGAACGGCGAGTGGCCGAGCTGGCCGCGGGCGGACTGAGCAACCGGCGGATCGCGGAGGAGCTGCACCTGACCATGCGCACGGTGGAAACCCACCTCAGCGCCACCTACCGAAAACTCGGCATCCCCAACCGCGCGGCCCTGCGCGCCTTGCTCGGCCCCGGCTCTTAGGCCCAGGCGGCGGGCGACATCCGGTCGAGCAGGTCGCAACGCAGGTCCAGCGCGGGCAGCAACGCGTCCGGATCCCGCTGCTCGGCGAAGTTGTCGTACACGTCGAACTGCGCCCCGCGGATCCAGAACCCCTGACAGTGCCGAGGATCCCGCAACAGGAACTCCACCAGCTGCGGCGTCAGCACCGCCCGCGCGAACCGCTCGTCCTCGGCCGTGACCTGGTAGGCACGGTCGAACTCCGGCTGACCGACCCGGATGTCTCCCACCCCGAGGCCGTCGTTCACCGCACTCTGCAACCGGAACACCTTGCGCACCTCCAACGTCGGCCGCGGCCCGGGCAACCGAACCCAGATGACGTTGCGATAACCCCAGGAACCGTTGGTGCCACTGTCCATCGGATCCTTGACGAAGAACTTCGCACCCAGGAACGGCCTGCCGCGGTGCTGCCCGGTGACGATGTCGTGGGCCTGCGAGGCACTGGGCCGCCGGTCGAAGCCGACGATCATCGGGTTCAGCTCGGTGTAGCGCTGCACCTCGTTGAACACCTCGGCATACCGGTCATCACGTGCCACGAACGTCCAGCCCCGCCTCGGCAACTCCTCGCGTAGCCGGGCCATGAAACGCTCTTCCTCGGCCTGGTACGAGTTGCGCAGCCACAGGACCATCCAGGTGAGCAGCCCGCCGACCACGAGCAAGCCCCCGACCACGATGATCACAATCCACAGCGGACTCATCACGCATCCCCCTCCACGTCCGACCGGTCGGCCTGATCCTGCCGCTCTGGCCCTGGCCGGTCGCTAACCGCCTCGGCTCGCCAGGCCGCGGCGGAAAGCCTCGCCGACCGCACTTTCAGCGCGGTCTCGCTCGGCCCACGGATCGCGGCACGCCGTCCGACACGGGCATCCTCAGGTGCACCAGCACCAGGTCGGGTGCCAGTTCCACGACCAGGGTCAACGTCTCAGCGCCGTTGCCGCCTCGCCGACGCCAACCCCATCGACAGCCGTTGCTTGTGCCCGCCCGACAGCGTCACTATCACACCATCCCGCTCGTCCGCCAACCCAAGCTTGGCCATCAGCGCCTGCCAGTCAGCCGGATCGTCACAGCACGAGGTGTACGACCCCAACGTCTCACCAACCCGCAACTTCTCCGGCATCCCACTACGTTGCAACGGCGTCCCCAGCACTCGCCGTAACGCTCACGCATTCGCCCTCCCTGCTCGACGGCGAACGAGACGTCATCCGCCGCCGTCCGGTCGCCGTGCCCTCGTACAGGTCCGACACCTGGATCATTGCCACCGCGTCGTCTCCTTCGTCTAAAGGCGAACAGGCACGTGATCCGATTTCGACGGCGGGACCGATCTGTTGGCAGTGGGTCTTCACGCATCGAACGGTTGATCCGGTTTTGGTCGGTAGGGCCGGCAGATGACGACTAATTGGCACCGAGCGACGCCCTCAGCGACTGGACATCAATTATTCGGAACCAACGAGAGAAAACTTTCCTACCCCAACCTCCCGAATATCACCACGTTCGCATAGGAGTTCCAAAGCAGCACGGACGCTACTTGTCTCCATCGATCGAAGAGATGACGACGTCTCCATGAAGAAGCTGACGTCATACTCAGTAAAGAAATCTCCATAATCGCTACCGTCGAAGTGGATTTCTCCACCAGACGCCGAGGTTACGGTATATCCAATTCCATGCACGCGATAAGCGAGACCATTACGGCACTTACCTTCTCGCGCCATTTCTCCGTCAATCACCTTCGAGACAATCTCCGGCGCCACGGAGGCCGCAAATGTCTCCATTATCGCACTGCGAGCAGCGCAAAACTCTGCTAGTGCACGTTCGACCTGATCCAAGTAGCTCATCCGCTCTTCCCGTCCCAGCATCCACCCAGCTTCATAGCTTCCTCCGATTCAGGCGATTCCCAATGAAGGAAGCGGCACCATTAAGGACATCGTCCATATTCCTATATCCCAGATACCCTCCGTTCTTCACCTGATCTGTGACATCGGCGATCCTGACCTGTTTGACCCCAGCCAACTTGGCGGCAGCAAGCCGATGATGACCGTCCACCACATAAGCGACACCATCGTCACCTCTCGCTACCGCAATCGGACTACGCTCCCAGTCAAATGATCCTTCACGCATGGCGTCTCGAAGATTCTTCACCTTCTTTGTAGAAGAATCGCCGCCGATCCCGTGAGTCGGATTGAGATCTCTGGTCTCAGCAATACCTCCACAGTTGTGCGCAAGAACCGATACAACACCGGCCCGCACATAGTACGTGTGGATGCCATCAACCGTAAGATTGTGCACACGTTGGAGGGTGACGCGGCGATCTACCTTTTCGACAGTGACCAACTGGCCATCCGGGGACAACAGCTTGCTGCCAGGGGCGACTCCGTCAGCGCTGACCCAACGCTGCTGGCCTACGAGCCAGAACGGGTGGTTGTCCGTGGCCACCACCGACCCAGTGGCCTCACCGCGATCCCCGTCAGTGTCAACGGTGATCGTCACCAGCCGCTTGACGCTCTCGCTGGTGACCGTTCCGACCACCGCACGAGCACCCGACTCCCCCGTCTCCGGATCAGCCGCCCGCACCCGATCGCCTATCCGTATCTCCTCGATCGGCTTCGATGACCCATCAGCCAGCAACACCCGCGTCCCCGGCACAAAACTCTGTGTCGGACACGACCCACCATTGGCCTTCAAGTCATCGGCGATGCGGTCGACCTTGTCCACCAGCGCGCGGGCCGGCTGGACCTTGTCCATCCACGTCGCCACCGCTTCAATCGCCCGCGCGATCCCCGAGACGATCTTCCCCAGCGTGGTGAAGATCTTCGCCGCCGGAATCAGGTTCATGGCCATCGACACACAGCCGCCGACCTCGCCCTTGACGAAGCAGTCCTCCATGTCGGTCAACCCGATGACGTCCTTGAGCACGTCACCCGCGACCTCCAGGACAACGTCGATCACCCGCATCCGGGCCAGCTTCTTGGCGCGCTGGTACTCCTCCTCGCTCACGCCCGCGCGGTCGCGAGCCTGTTTGGCGGCCTTCTTGGCTCCCTTGGCACGAGCTTCACGGGCGTTCTCGTCGCGGATACGTTCGTCCCGGCTCCACCCCGGCGGCGTGACCCGATCGTGGTTGATCCCGGTTTTATGGTCATAGCAGGTCGGTGTGCAGTCCGGGCGCAGACCGGTCGGGTCGGAGAAGGTGACCGGGCTGCCGTTGGCGTAGGAGTAGCCGTGCATCTGCTGCGGGTCGGTCAGGTCCATGACCGGGTCGACCGAGACGAACCTGCCGGTGGCGGCGTCGTACTGCCTGGCGCCGATGTGGGTCAGGCCGGTGCCGTCGTGGACGCCGCCGACCAGGCCCTTGTCATCCGGCCAGGACGCCGAGGCCGGTCCGCGGGTCTGGCCGAAGGGGTCCTGGTAACGGCGGTTGACCTCCAAGTTGCCCGCGTTGATCGTGGTGGCGGGTGAGCCCTGGTGGTCGCCCGCGATGAAGTTCAGGCCGGAGACCGTGCCGCGGACGGCGATCGTGGCGCCGCCGTGGGAGTAGTAGCGCTTGGCGGTGGGCTGGCCGTCCTTGGGCATGGTCAGCTCCATGCCCGGCAGGTACAGCGTGGTGTTGCCGTGCTCCTTCTTCAGCAGGCGGCTGCCCGCCGCGTCGTAGAGGTAGGTCGACTCCTTGCCGTCGGCCTCGGTGACCTTGGCCAGCTTGCCTTCGGTGTTCCAGTCCAGCTTCTGGTCGAAGCCGGCGACCTTGCGGGTGGTGGTGTCGCCGGTGGCGCTGTAGCCGAACTCGTCCTTGCGGGTGCCGCCGGGACCCGACTGCTCGATGCTGCGGACGGTGTGCGACTGGGTGTGGCCCTCATCCGGCGCCGGGTAGTGGTAGGTGCGGGTGGTGTCGCCCTGCGGCGTGTGCTTCACCTCGGTCTTGCGGTTGCCTGCCTTGTCGAAGGTGAAGTCGTACCAGTACGGCGCCGCGCCGCCGATGTTCTGCTGCTTCAGCTCAACCGAGCAGTTGTCCGTGGACGGGGTGAAGGCGGTGTTCATCCGGCGCAGGTAGTCGTACCGGAAGCACTGCACGTCCTGCGGGCCGCCCTCGGGCTTGTCCGCGAGGCGAGTGATGTTGCCGGCCTTGTCGTAGCTCAGGTGCCGGTAGTTGACCTCGCGGTTCTGGGTGGCGTCCCGGTCGACGATGAGGCTGTTGACCCGCCGGGAGCCCGGCTCGTAGTTCGTGGTGATCTGCGCCAGGTTCGGCGCCTCGCCCAGGAGGAACGTGGAGCTCTCGCCGAACTCGGTGTACTTGTGCTGCTGGGCGTAGGTCTGGATGCCGTAGGTCTTCTCCGGCAGGCCCAGGTGGTTGTACTCGTAGTTGACGTTCTCCGCGGGCAGGCCGCCCGCGCCGGGCATAGTGGTCTGCGACAGCGCGCCGGTGACCGGGTAGTACTTGGCCTGGAAGCTGTAGGTCCGCCCCAGCGCCCCTTCCCGGGACGGAATGACGATGGAGGTCTTCGTCGGCCGGTTCGCCCCGTCGTAGGAGTCCACCCTTGAGGTGTAGGGCACGCCGTCGAGGAATCGGGTGGACGCGGTGGGCAGGCCCTTCTTGAGGGTGTCGAAGGTCCACTCGGCCAGCTTCGTGCCGTTCGGCGAGTCCTCGTACATGCCGTCCTTGCGACCCATCGAGTCGTAGGTGTAGGCGAGGGTCTTGCCGCGCGCGTCGGTGGTGGAGGTCAGCTGGTCGAGCTTGTTGTAGCCGTAGGTGGTCTTGCCCCGGTCGGGGTCGTGGTCGGCGAACTTGCGACCCAGCGCGTCGTACTCGTAGCGCCAGGTGTTGCCCATCGGGTCCTTGACCGTCTCCAGCTGGCCCGACCTGGTGTAGCCGTAGGTGGTGGCGTCGTAGGCGCCGTCGGGAACCTGGCCGTGGTACTGGCGGCGTTCGGTGATCTGCCCCTGCGCGTCCTTGATCACCGTGGTGACGGTGTCGCCGGTCGGCGGGATCACATGCGTGCGGTCACCTTCGTACCGGGTGCTGGTGCGCTTCTGCTCCTCCTGGTTCGTGCCGTCGCCCTTGCGCTGGATCACCTCGGTGGGCCGGGCCATCGCGTCGTGCTCGGTGATGGTCTGGTTCGGGACCATGTTGTCCTTGACGCCCAGCAGTTCCGGCACCGGGCCGGAGTCGACGTTGTAGTAACCGCCGTTGACCTTCCAGACCAGGCCACGCGAGTCGTACCAGGTGTCGGTGAGCACCCGGCCGCCGCCGACAGCGGCCGTCTGAGTCTGCCGCTCGCGGAGCAGGCCGTCGAACAGCTTGATCGACGTGGAGTACTTGCCGTTCTCCTGCAACGACTTCGTCGTGACCGTGCTCGGTTTGTCCGTCCGGTAGTCGTAGACGTACTCGGTGCTCGCCGGTGTGCTGTCGTTGACCTTGGGATAGTGCGGCGGCCAGACCTTGGTGAGCCTGCCGAGCGCGTCGTAGGCCAGATCGGCCCGCTCCCCGTTGGCCCCGATCTCAGTCACCGGGCTGGCCCATGCCGGTTCCAGGGACTTGACCGTCTTGTGCTGCAACGGGTTGAGCGCGGTGATGGTGTTGACGGCCATGCCACTGGCCGGGCTGTAGCTCACCGAGTTCTTCTGCCCGCTGGCGTCGGTGGTCTCCACGGTGCGGCCGTACTCGTCGTACCTGGTGCTGCTGACGGTCTGGTACTCGCTGCCGGTCCAGCGCTCGACGCTGGTCACCGCGCCGACCGTGGGCGGCTTCGTGGCGTCCTGGTGGTCGTAGCTGGAACGGACGTCGCTGATCCGGTCGGAGTCCTTGCCGGGCAACGCCGCACACGGCGCGGCGATGGTGAGCACCCGGCCGGAGTAGCTCAGCAGCCACTTGCCGGTGTTCTGCAGATAGGTGATCTGGGTGCACTTCTCATCACCGGTGACGGCGGTGTCGCCGGCGTCGTCGACGGTGAGGGGCAGGCCGTACTGCGGGTCAAAAGTCTTGCTCACCTTGGTGCGCCGCCAGTTCTCACCGGTCAGCCTGGTACGGCCGCGGACCTCGGTGGTCTGCACGATGACCGACTGGTCCGTACCGTGCGCGGCGGTGGGCGGGCTCACCCAGGGCTGGTTGACCGAGGCGGACAGGAGTTTGCCGCCGCCGTCGAAGTCCAGGCTCTCCAGCACGAAGCCCTGCAGGCTGTCGTGGTCCCGGACCCGGACGCCCTCGGTGTCCTCGCCCCAGGCCTCGCGTTTGCCGCCGCCCGGCATCCGGTCCCCGTCCATGCCGCGCAGGTAACGGGTCTCGCTGACCGACTGGGTGCTGCCCTCCTCGCCCTTGATGGTCTTGACCGAGGCGAAGCCCCGCCAGCCGGAGTAGGTGCGGTGCTCGGGCTTGGCGAAGTCGTTGTCGTCGAAGTGCCACGCCGCGGCCTTGGCCGGGTACTCGTAGCGGGTCTTCATCAGGCTGGAGCCACCGACACGGTCGGACTCGATCACGTGCTCGACCAGGTACTTGTGGAACCAGTCCAGCAGCGGTTCCGGCGCGCCTTCCGGGCTCCACCAGGTCGGGTAGCAGGCCAGTTTGTTCACCTCGGGCGCGGGCAGCGGATCGCCCTTGCGGCACTCGGGATCCCGGTACTTGACCGTGGTGTAGCCGCCGCCCTCGTTGCGGATGCCGGTCAGGCGGTACCGGGTGACCGAGGCGAGCCGGTCGATGGTGCCGACCCGGTTGACCATCGAGGTTCCGTCGAAGGTGATCTCCGGCAGCGCGGCGGTGCCGCCGACGTGCCCGGTGCGGGTGGCACCGGCCAGCCACAGCGCGGGCGAGAGGCCGTCGCCGGACTCGGGGAAGCTGTGCCGCAGGTTCCAGGACTCCACCGGGAAGTGCTTCGGCTCGGCGCCTGGCACCTCGCGCAGCAGTTCGGAGACGATCCGGGTGAGTCGTTTGCGGGTGAAGAAGGTGGGCGAGAACTGGTTGTCGCACTTGGCGTTTGACGCGCAGATCTGGTCGAAGGGCACATCGGGCCAGGACTTCGCGGTGTCCTTGTTCAGCTGCCCAGGATGGCAGGTGATGGCCCCGGAGGGCAGGCATCGTTCCTCGGTGTCGAACCGGACCTGCATCGGCGCCTTGGCCGTCAGGTTGTCCGCGCGCAGACCGTACTCGATGCGGTCGATGTTGCCCGCCCGCACGTAGTAGGTGCCGGCGTCCGGGTTGATGTTGCGGCCGTAGTGGTTGTCCTCGATGGCGTAGTAGTAGACGGTGGTGTTGCCGCGGGTGTCGATGACCTGGTCGAGGTTCCACCGCCAGGCCTGCTGGCACCAGGCGGCGGCGAACTCGGCCTTGTGGCAGGGTTCATCCGAGTGGTTGCCGTAGACCGGCATCGTCCAGGTCGAGTGGGTTCGCCTGCTTCCGTTGCCGGGCAGCGTGTTGCGGCCCAGGAAGTACTGGGTGCCGTCGGTGGAGGTGACCTTCCAGTACTCGCCGTCGTTGTCGCCGTTGTCAGCGCCCTTGATCAGCTCGATGTAGGAGCCGTCGTCCTTCTTCGGCCGCCACCGCTTGCCGGGCTCGTCCCAGACCAGGTCCGAGGAGGTGCCGCCGAGCATCAGGGTCGCGTTGTGGGTGTCGTAGCACTGGTCGCCGACCTTGCGATCGGCCGGCAGGTTGCTCGTGAGTTTTCCCTTGTCCTTGTCCTCCTGGCAGGGCCGGTACTTGCGCTCGACGTAGCCGCCCGCACTCAGGTCCCAGCCGTCGCCGGCCAGAGAGGCCTGGTTGTTGGTGGCGCTGGTGCGGCCGTCGGCCGCCCCGGAGGAGTAGGCGAGCGCGACGCTCGGCGTGGGACCGCCCAGCGAAGGCGGCAGCTTCACCGGGATGGAGTAGCTGAAGTCGCCGCTGGAACGGCCTGCCGACCAGCTGGCGCTCGGCGCCAGATCCGAGGCCTGGTAAGAGCCTCCGTTGCTGCCGGGCGCCGGAGCGGCGGCGAGCACGGCGGTGGAGCCGGCCGCGGCCCGGCCCGGCGAGGTGGCCTCGGCCAAGGTGACCGGGGCGGTCAGCAGTCGGTCCTTGGCGTGGTTGTCACCGGGAAGCGGCGTGCCGATCCGGCACTCCTTGCGCTCCGGGGTGCTCAGCACGCACTCGGGGTACTGCATCAAGCGCAGGCGCGAGCCGTAGTTCGCGCCGAAGGCGCCGGCGAAGGCCCGGTAGTCCAGTTGGACCGAGACCGCGCGGCCGGCCAGGCCACCCGCGTCGGAGACTTTGAGCAGCACACCGTCCACGCCGGCCTTGGCCGCGGCCTCCTGACCGAACAGCTCCACCTTGGCCTTGCCCGGCTCGCTGGGCGCCGAACGCGCGGAAACGCCTTGGGGCACCAGGCCGACGGCCAGTGGCAGCGACCCGGCCTTGCGGTGCTCCACTGTGGGCTGACCGGGTTGAGCCGACCGGCCCTGCGGTGCGGCCGCCGCGGCGGGCAGGTCGACCAGGGCGTTGCCGCTGCCGGGCCAGCTGACCTCCGGCGGCGTCGTGATCGCCTTCCGCACCGACTCGGCCGGCGCGGGTGCGGGCTCCACCGGAACTGGTGTGCCCGGGACCGACTTCTCCTTCTGCACCTCGCGCGGCTTGAAGGCGGTGGCCGCGGGTGCGGCGATGGCCGAGGCAGTGCTGGTGGCGATGGTCATAGCCGCGGCCAGTGCCACGGCGCGCCAGAGCATCCGAACCTTCATCAGTGTTTGCCTCCGGATCAGGATCGGATCGCCAGCTGGGAGATCTCGGCGTCGGTGGGGACCCCGGCGAAGACCCGCACCTCGTCCACCGCACCCTTGAAGTAGTCGGTGGCCTGGCCACCCCACTGCGCCCGCCCGGCCAGCAGGTCGCCCGTGCCGTGCCAGCCAGTGACGTTCTGCTCCACGCCGGCCCGCACGCCGTCGACGTAGAGCCTGGCCTGCTTGGCGACCGCGTCGTAGACACCGGTGAGGTGCACCCATTCCCCGGCCTTGGCCGTGCTCGCGCTCAGCGCGGTCCCGCCGCAGGCCTGGTTCGGGTCGCAGGAGACCAGGAATCCCCACCTGCCCTGTTCGGGCCGGTACTGCAGCAGGAACGGCGAGTAGTTCGGGTCTCCCACGCTGACGGCGGTCTGCGCCCGGTTGTCCAGTTGCTCGGCGCGGACCCAGGCGGAGACGGTGTAGGACTGGTCGGTCCGGAAACCCGGCCGTGGCGCCACGAGGTGCCCTCCGTTGGGGCCGTGCTCACCGTTGAAGCGCACCGCGGTGTGCTCTCCGGTCTGCCAGGAGGTGCCGCCGTGGAACTGCGCGTCGCGCCCGGTCACCGCGTCCCGGGTGGTGGTGCCGGCGCCCTCGTCCAGCACCAGGTGCGCCCGCGGGATGGCCTGGTTTGCCAGGAAGGCGGCCTCGTTGGGCAGCAGGACCCGGTTGTAGACCCGGATGTCGTCCACGGTGCCGGGGAAGTAGTCGACCAGCCTGCCTTCCCACTTCGCCGCGCCGACCACCAGGTCGCCGGTGCCGGACCAGCCGGTGACCGTCGCCTCCTGCTGCCAGATCCCGTTGACGTAGAGCGAAAGCTTGCCGCCAGCCGCGTCGTGCACGCCGACCAGGTGCGTCCACACGCCCAGCTGCGGCGGTGTGTTCGACAGCGCGCGGGCGGTGCCGCCGGAGGGGTCGCTCTTGTTGGGCATGGCGAAGGCCCAGCGGTCCGGTTCGTCGGCGTACTGCAGGAAGAACGAGCTGACCTGGTGGCTGGGGTCGGTGCTCTCCTGGCTGGCCACGGTGAACCAGCCGTTGTCCCGGTCCATCTTGACCCAAGCGGAGACGGTGAAGCTCTTGGCGGTGTCCAGCACCGGGCCCCGGTGCAGCATCCGGTCGTCCACCCCGTCGAAGTGACTGGCCTTGCCGCGATAACCCTCGGACTGCTGCGTGGGCGCGCCTTCCGGGGACAGGGCGCGGTTGTTGCCGGAGGAGTCACTCAGGTCGGTGTCGAGCCGCCAGTGTGCCTGCAGACCGGCCGCGGCGACCGCGTGCGATTTGACGAAGAAGGTGTGCTCGTAGATGTCGGAACGGTTGTCGGCCCGGTCGACCGCCTGGACCCGCATGGTCTGCCGCAGCTCCATGGTCGGGGTCCAGTGCACCACCGCGCTGCCACCGAGGCCGTTGGCGTTGACCCGGTAGGCCGGGGTCTGGGTGTTCTGGTCGGTGAAGGAGTAGAGGTAGTACGCCACGTCGGGTGTGCCGTTGGCGGTGAGCTCGAACCGGCCGGTCTGGCCGGTGCCGCCGGAGACCTGGCCTGCCGGGTAGTCCACAGAGGACACCGAGGGCAGTCCGGGCCGTTCGGTGTCGACGGTGAACTCGCACAACTCCGACCAGGCCGAGACCTCGTAGTCCCCCGCCCACAGGTGCCAGCTGTGCACCCCGCCATCGGTGATCACCCCAGCCGGTACCCTGACCTCGGCGAAGTCACCGGAGGGGATGTCGCCGACCTTGGTCTCGTTGCCGTCCCAGGTGTGGCTTTCCTGGGAGCCCTTCAGCACGCGGAAACCGGCGTCAAGCAGGGCGCCGGAGTCCGGGTCGGACAGCCTGGCCCGCAGCGTCGGGGTCTTGGTGAACACCACTGGCCGGTTCGGACCGCGAACACAGGGGATCTGACCGCCCTCCATGCCAAGGTCGGTCGGCGCGTTCGGCGGCGTGTTGTACCTGATCTCCAGGCGGGCGTTGAGATCGAACCTGCGCCAGGAGCCGAGGTCGCTCTCGTTGTTCGCGCGCAGGCCGAAGGTCACGTTGCCCCAGCGCTCCGCGACACCGTCGCGCACAGGGCCGGTGGCATTGATCCGCACCTGGCCGTCACTCGGGCAGCCGGGGTAGGCGGACTGGTTGATGTCGTCCAGCCTGCGGTTCCACCCGGGCTGGTGGCGCCAGGTGGTGCCGGGGTCGATCCCGGAGGTCACCCACACCTGGGTCGGTCCGCCGCCGCACTTGTAGGAGTGGATGACCCTGCCGATGAAGTCCGCGCCGTGAATGATCTTGCCGTGCGCCCAGTCGATGGGCAGCTCCACGAAGGAGCGGGAGGCCATCCTGGGAGACTGCTCCACCGAGTACCCGGCCTTGAGGTCGCCCAGCTGCCCGTCGGTGCGGTCGTAGTTCCTGGCGTCCTGGTGACCGCTCTGCACCACCGCGTGGTGCGCCCTGGTGCTGGTCCGCTGGTACTCCGGGTCGATGTAGACCGGGAACTTGGTCTCCGCCGCGGTGAGGAAACCCGCGTCGGGGATCACCGCGAGCTTGGCGCCGGCGAGCTCGACACCCATGCTCGCCTCCCGGCCGCCCTCGCCGGGGCCGGTGAGCCGGTCCGCGGGCGAGCCCGCGCCGGAGGAGTCCCACATGCGGGAGGCCTCACCGGTGAAGACCAGCTTGCCCGCGCCGTCGACGGCGTGCAGGTCAGCGCCCGTCTGGTCGGCGCCGGCGCTGCGCGCGGCCGGGGCGAGGCCGAGGGTGACGTTCTTGGTGTGGGAGTTGAAGACGACCTTGCGGACCTTCGGGTTGGCCGCCGCTTCGGCGTTCTTCACCACCAGCAGCTGGCTGAAGCCGGTGACGGTGGCGCGCACGACCAGGTCAGCACCGGGCAGGACCTCGCGGTAGGTCGCGGTCGCGCCGTCCAGCACCGGTGCGGGCAGTGCACCCTCCCAGCCGAGGCCGACCTCGCGGCCGTCCCGGCCGAGCACCGCCAGCGCATGGCCACCGCCACCGCCGGAGAGCCGCACGTCGAGGGCTGAGGCCGCGGGCTCGATCAGCCCGTCGGCGCGTTTGCGCAGGTTGAGGTCGATCGGTACCCAGTTGTCGCCGCGCTTGGCGCGGACCGGCTGGAGGTGCTCGACGTGGGTGAAACTGCCGTCCGGATTGGCCACGACCTCGGTGCTCTCAGTCGTCTTGCCCGCCACCACGACCGGCTTGTTCCGCTCCTTGGCCGCCTTGCTCGCCACCGCCTCGGCCGAAGCCGCCCGCGACGGCGCCGCCGCCGCGGGAATGGCCACTGTGGACAGTGTGATCGCGGCCGCCGTCGTGATGACGGCAGCACTCAGTGCGCGCTGCACCAGGCAGCGCGATGCGCCGAACCTCAACCCTGCTCCCCCTCTAGAAGCACACGCGGCCGCGCACGGCCAGAACGTGGCTTGCCCCTCCCCGATGGCGGTGTGAAACCGCGGGCGAACTATAGGCAGGTGACGGATTCGGGTGCGATAGACCAAACGGGGCAAACACGGACCGGCACGAGCAGGGAGTGAGATAGCGCTCAGTCGGTAACGAACGCGGCTACTCCACTAACGCCGCGAGAACGCGGTGGCCAGTCTGGCTGAAAAGGCCGACTCCGCGTCCGGCGAAACCAAGGTCAACAATGACGGGGCCTTCGAGCACAAGGTGAGTGTGTATGGCTGGTAGCGGAATCCCTGGCGCCCGTAGGGATCGTCCAATGCAGTGACCTTCAGGCTCTGTTGCCTCAGTGGCTCGTACCAGATCGCGAACGGGCCGCCGTGCTCGCCCAGGAAGTAGCCGTCCTCCTCCCACGCATCGACCATGTCCGGGTTGCGGGCCACGAGCACCTCACCGGTTTTCGCCGACAACGATCCGACCTCATCAAGCCAGGGGACGAACCGCTCGTCCGCGGTGGCGATCGGGCATGTCCGGCCATTCCGCGCGGAACGCGGTCAGGAATCTGCCGATCGCCACACGGGGATCACCCTCGGCGAGGTACACCGAGTCGTAACCGGTGATCATGAAGCTGCACCTCTGTCCATTGTGGAGCCTTGTCCTTCAGTCAGCTCCGGCCGGGCAGCTCAACGACCCCCAGCGAGGTCAGCGTAGCCAGCACCGCCACCGCCGCCACCACGGTCCAGGCCAGCGGGTTGCCCAGGTTCAGCGTCCAGAACATCCCCACCCGCCGGTGCACCAGCAACGCCGGATCCCGCCGGTTGACATACACCATCCCGGCCGCGTGCCAGTACCGGTCGTCATCACGCCGCAGCGGAGCAGGCTCCTCCTCGCCGGGCTCCACCGGAAGACGGTGCCCCGCCTCACCAACCCGGACCGCGAAGTACACCCAGCCAACCAGGGCCACGCCCAGCGGAAGGTACGCCAGAGCGGTGACCCAGCCGGAGTCGGCGAGCATCCCCCACTGCCGCAACGCGTTCACCAGCAAGCTGGCATCGGCACAGGCCGCGGACGCCAGCAACAAGCGGGCCAGCCCGCTCAGGTAGACGCGGTAGCGACGGGCCGATCCGACGGGACGTTCGGGGTCGATTTCGGGGCGGGCGCGCAGGATTCCGGCGGTGGTCAGCAGCACCAGGGCGATCAGCAGGAGCTGGGCGGTGACCGGCGCGAGGGTGTGGCCGTGGGACAGTGCGAGTGCGGCGGTGGCGGCGGTGACCAGCAGGGCGGGGGTGAGCCAGGGCCACGGCAGGCGGACCGGGTTGGCGCGCAGGCCGAGGTCAGCGGTGCTGGCGCTGCGGGTTCCGGCGTTGAAGTCCTTTTCCTGCTTGGCCTTCCGGACTTCACCAGCGGCCAGGAGTCCACAGAGGACGCTCGCGGCCACGACGGGGAGCAGGGTGAGTTCCGGGCTGGGAGCCCAGTCGGTCCACAGCCAGGTGCCGAGCAGGGTCACCGCGGCGACCGCGCCGATGGCGAGCACCCGGTGGCCGTGGCGGCGGTGGCAGGCCTGGATTTCCGGGTCGGTGGCGCGGTCGGCCGGGATCCGGACGCCGAAGGGCAGGGTGGGCCTGGCCAGTCGTGGGGCGGACCAGGTTGCGGCGGTGATCACCGCGATCACCAGCAGGTCGAGCAGTACGAGCATGGTCATTCCTCCTTGTCGCGGAACGTGGCGAGCACCTCGCCACACCGCCGCAGCACCTCATCGGACGGCATTCCCTGCACCGCGGCCTCGGCCAGCAGGGTGCGCAGGCGGGTTTGCCAGGCCTCGACGAAGCCCGGTTCCGGTGGTCCGGTGCCGGGATCGCGGCGCACCACCGCGCCGCTCTTGCGGTTGATCCGGATGACCCCTTCCCGCCGGAGCAGGTCGTAGGCCTTGTTCACGGTGTGGAAGTTGATCGCCAGGTCGGTGCCCAGCTGCCGGGTGGAGGGCAGCGGGCTGCCTTCGGCAAGGGCGCCGTCGGCGACGGCTTCCACGATCCGGTCCCGGATCTGTTGGTAGATCGGCACCTCGCTGTCGAGGTCGATGGTCAGCTGCACACGGTCCAGTCTATCTGTTATATGTAATCTATAACAGCTGACCGACCGAGGGGAAGTACATGCGGCACATCTGGGTGTTTCTCGCGGTGGCCTTCGGAGCCACCTGGCTGTGGTGGACGCCGGCTCTACTGGGCGTGCGCCTGCCGACCGGGGTACTGGAGTCGGGCTCGATGGTCCTGGTCGCGCTGGCCACCTTCGTCACCATGCGGTGGTCGGTACGACCGGCCTCGATCCCGGCGGCGACCGCGCTGGTCCGCCCGCGCCGCCCCCGGTGGCTGCTGGTCGGGCTGCTGCTGATCCCGCTGGTCAACCTGGGCGCGCTCGGCCTCGGCTGGCTCACCGGCGGCTACCAGGTCGACCTGGCTGACTTCTCCGGCCTGCGCGCCCTCCGCGCCCCGGACACTCTGGGCGCCACCGGCGTGCCGTGGGAGTTGATCGGCGGCATGCTGGGCACCGGTGTGCTGTTGTTCGTGCTCACCCTGCCGCTGATGTGGTGCGAGGAGTGGGGCTGGCGCGGGTTTCTGCTGCCCCGCCTGCTGCCGCTGGGCACCTGGCCCGCGCTGCTGTCCTCCGGCGTGATCTGGGCGGTGTGGCACCTGCCGATCTACCTGATGCCCGGCGGGCGCGAACTGTCCGGACTGCTGCCGTTCCTGGTCCAGGCCGTGCTGCTGGGGGTGCTGTTCGGCTGGCTGCGGCTGGTCTCCGGTTCGGTGTGGCCGTGCGTGCTCGCGCACGGCACCACCAACGCCATCGCGCCGATGTTCAGCGCGCTGTTCATCGACGCGGACCAGCTCCGCACCCCGAACCTGGCCGCCCAGGTCGGGCTGTCCAGCTGGAGCGGCTGGGTCGTGCTGGTGGTCGCGATCGGCGTCTGCTGCGCCGTGCGCGGGCTCGGGAACAGTCCCGATCGCGCTCCCTACCGTCAGCCGGCATGAGACTTCTGAGTGGATCGGCCGCGGCGGCCGCGGTGCTGGTGGCGCTGACCAGCGCACCGGCCCTGGCCGCCGCGCCGCCCCGGCTGACCCTGCCTGGCGGCGCGCAACTCCCTTACCACGCCAGCCGTTCCCTCTCCGGCGCGAGCGAGCCGACCAGCGCGGTGGTGGTCGTGCACGGCACCGGGCGCAATGCCAAGGGTTACTACGACCGGATGGTCTCGGCCGCGGGCGGGGCCGCGCGGCGCGCGGTGATCATCGCGCCGCACTTCCAGACCAAGGACGACCGGCCGGAGCGGCGGGACGCCTACTGGACCAACGGCGGCGCACGCTCCTGGAAGGACGGTGGGGACGCCGAGCAGCCGAGCGGACTGAGCTCCTTCACCGCGATGGACGAGCTGCTGCGGGTGCTCGCGGACAAGGGCCGCTTCCCCAACCTCGGCCGGATCACCCTGGTCGGGCACTCGGCAGGCGGGCAGTTCGCGCAGCGCTACGCCGCGGGCAGCCGGGTGGCGGGTGAACTCGGGATCGAGGTCGGTTTTGTGGTGGCCAACCCGTCCTCCTACCTGTACCTCAACACCCAGCGGCCCCTCGGCGTGGGTTCCTGCCGCGAGTACGACGACTACAAGTACGGGTTGCAGCGCCGCAATCCCTACCTGGCCTCCTCGAGCGCGGAGCAGATCCGCGGCTGGTACGGCGCTCGCCGGGTGACCTACCTGCTGGGCGAGCGGGACACCGAGCGGGACAGCTCGCTGGACACCGACTGCCCGGCCGAGGTCCAGGGCCGCAACCGGTTCGAGCGCGGCAGCGCCTACTTCGCCGCGATCCAGCGGCAGTTCCCCGCCGCGCCGCACCGCAAGGTGACCGTGCCGGGGGTCGGCCACGACTCCGGGGGGATGTTCAGTTCGGCGCAGGGCAAAGCGGTCATCTTCGGGTAGTTTCCGATCGGTGGACGAGGGTCGAGTGCTCGGCGGTCGTTACCTGCTGCTGAAACGGATCGGCGCGGGCGGCATGGGTGAGGTCTGGCTGGCCACCGACACCTCGCTGCGCCGCGAGGTGGCGATCAAGCTGACCACCGTCGGTGACCCGGGCCAGGCACTCCGGGAGGCGGTGATCGGCGCCGGGCTGCGGCACCCGAACATCGTCACCGTGTACGACGTGCTCACCGACGGCGACGACCAGCTGCTGGTCTCGGAGTACTTTCCGGCCCGCAGCCTGGCCGAGGTCCTCGACGGCGGCGGGGTGCTGCCCGCGCGGCAGGTGGCCGGGATCGGCGCGCGGATCGCCGACGCGCTGGCCGCCATGCACACCAAGGGCATGGTGCACCGGGACATCAAACCGGGCAACGTGTTGCTCGCCGAGGACGGCTCGGTCAAGCTGGCCGACCTGGGCATCGCGACCTGGCAGGCGCTGACTGTGGACGACGCGCACCGGAGCTGCGGCACCCCCGGCTTCATCGCCCCCGAGGTCGACGGCGGCGCGGTCGCCACGGCCAAGTCGGACGTCTTCGCCCTGGGCGTCACCCTGTTCGCCGCGGTGGAGGGCGTGCCGTACCAGCCACCGGCAAAGCCGGCGCGGGCAGGCAAGCTCGCCCCGGAGCTGCTCGCGCTGCTCGCGGCCGATCCCGCGCAGCGGCCGACCGCGGCCACGGTGCGGGACCGGCTGCTGGCCGTGGCCGGTGGACCCCGGTACACCCGCGCCCTGCTGCTGGCCGCGGGGGCCGCGCTGGTGCTGGGGGTGGGCGCGTGGGCGCTGCTGCCGGAGCGCGGCGGCCTGGCGCCCGCGCCGACTCTGGCGGCCAAGTCGTCGAGCACGACCGCCGCCCCGCCAGTGGCCGCCGCCTCGCCGGTGGCCGGGAACTGGCTGGAGGAGCCGCCGGTGGAGAGCGGGCAGACCACCCTGGTCATCTCCGCCAACGGCAAGATCGGCCTGACCGGCGGCTCCTCGGACTGCACAGGCGAGGTCACCGGTGCCCTCTCCCCCGGCCTGCACCAGGTCCTGCTCAACTGCGGTGACGGACCGGTGGAAGCCAAGCTGCACCAGGACAACGAGCGCCACCTGCGGCTGCTCTGGTCCGCCACGGAGGCCGACGACTACACCAGGGCACCCGGTGGCTGATCCGGTGCCACTGGTCGGCCGTGGGCCGCAGGTCGCCGCGCTGCGGCAGGCCGTGGCCGCGCCGCCGGTGGTGCTGCGGCTGGAGGGCGAGGCCAGGGCAGGCCCGGCGGTGCTGGTGCTAGACGACCTGCACTGGGCTGATGAGCAGACCGTGGAGTTCCTGCGGTTCCTCACCGGGCACCTGCCAGAGCGGCTGGCGCTGGTGGTGGCCTACCGGCCTGGCGAGGTCGATCCCGAGGTGCGGGCCGCGCTCGGGCCGGGGACCACCGTGCGGCTGGAACCGTTGACCGACCGGCAGACCGCGGCCATGGCGCTCGCGATGCTGGGCTGCGGCCGGGTGCCGGCGCAGGCGCGGGAAGCGTTGCAGCGCCGGACCGGCGGGGTGCCCTTCGCCATCGAGGAGGTGGTGCGGGACGCGGCCGAACGGGGTGACGCGCCGTGGGCGGAGCTGGCCGGGGAACGGGTTCCGGCGAACTTCCGGGAGGCGATCGAGCAGCGGCTGGCCAGGGTGGCGGCCGAGGTGCGCGCGGTGATCGGGGCGGCCGCGGCGTTCGGCTTCCTCGTGCCCGCCCTGGACACCGGTGTCCAGCACGCCGACGGTGACGGTGCGGCTGCCCGGGTTGGCCGCCCAGGCCTGGTCCGCCCCCATCTGCTTCATGTTCCACTCGACCGCTTCGGCCGGCCGGCTGATCGCCGCGCCCAGTTGCGGTTCGAGGTACTTCCGCGCCGTGCCGCCACTGGCGGGCACGTCCGAGTCGCGGGTCTGGCCGACCTTCCGCACGCCGCTGACCGCACGCAGTTTCGCGACGAAGTCGGTGCTCTCGGCGTGCGCGACCACGACGCCGATCGGCGGGTACGAGTGCTGCACCCGCCCGCCGTTGGCCACCACCGCCTTGGCGATCCTCGGTGCCACCCGGCGCGGTGAGCACCAGGTAGGCGCGCACCCCTTCCGGTGCGGCGGTGGCGGCGGGGGCGAGCGCGGCCGCGGGCAGGACCGCGGCCAGTGCGACGCCGAACAGTGTGAGCCCCGAGACGCAGGGATGTCTCATGCGAGCCCTCCTCAACAGGAACTGTGCGAGGAGGACCATCCCGGGCCAGGGTCAGGCGTTCAATCAGCGGCGCTACCTAGCGGATTCCGGCACTACGCAGGAAAACCCACCAGGTCCCGCTGACTCCGCGGGTTGATCTCGTAGTGGTCGTCGTACTGCCCGCTGAACCCGGTGACCAGCACCCACTGCCCCGGCGCGAACCCGCCCAGGTCGATCCCGGTCTGCGTGTTCACGAACACGGTCAGCTCGCTGGAACCGTCGTCCACGAACAGCTTCGCGCCGTAGGGCGGGTCGTTGAGCACCGGCTTGGTGACCTTGGCGAGCACCCGCACCAGACGGCCCTCGCTGGACTCGTCGACCTTCGCGGTGGCCCGCCACTCCGGCCGCACCGGGAGGCCGGGACCGCCCACGGTGACCGCATCCGGACCGGCCGGGACCACGGTGAGCAGCCCGGAGCTGTCGGTCAGCACCCCGGTGGCCCGCACCCGGCGGCCGGGACGGACGTCGAGGTCGGCCTTGAGCTTGAGGTAGATGCCCGCGGTCCGGTCCTGGATGGCGAAACCCTTGTCGAAGAAGCTGGACTCGAACGCGCCGGAGGGGGTGGTCACGGTGCCGGCCACGGTCACCGTGCTGCCCAGCGGCAGCGCGCGGGCGGCGGCGATGGACCCGGACGGGGCGGCCTGCGCGGGGGCCGCGGTGAGGCCGACGGCGAGCACGGCGACCGCCACCAGGCGCAGGAGGACACTCTTGCTGGACAGGGTGACCAACTCCTTTCAAGAATCGCCGCTCATCATGGCCTACGGCACGGGCCTCGCTAAGCTTCCCGGCGAGGGGGACCCAGCTGTGCGGATCTTCGGTCGGGACGAGTCGCTGCGCCTGCTCGCCGAGACCCGCGGCGGGCTGGTCCTGCTGCGCGCCGACCCCGGCATGGGCGTGAGCACGCTGCTGGAAGCCAGGGTCGCGGCGGCGCGCGCGGACGGGCTGCCGGTGCGCCGGATCCCGGTGCTGCCCACCGGCCGCACCACGCTCTCCGGCGGCCTGCCGGACTGGCCGGAGCCCGGCGTGGTGGTGCTCGACGACCTGCACCGCGCCGACGACGCCACCCTGCTCGCGCTGCACGAGCTGGCCGACCGCGCGCCGCTGGTCCTCACCGGTCGCCACCGCGGCGTCACCCCGGCCCGGTTCGCCGCGCTGGACCGGATCGGCCTGGTGCACGACCTCGAACCCCTCGACGCCGACGCCGTGCGCGCCATGGCGGGCGACCACCCGCTGGCCGAGGCCGCGGGCGGCAACCCCTGGCTGCTGTCCCGGCTGGCCGCGCCTGACCGGGCCGAGCAGGTCACCGCCTGGGCCACCGAGCTGGCCTGGCCGGACGGCACCCTGCTGCGCTACGCCGCGCTGCTGCCCGAACCGGTCACCGTGGACGAGCTGGCCGCGGTCACCGAGCTGACCGCCGCCGAGGTGCTCACCGGGCTGGGCAGGCTGCGCGGGCTGGGCCTGGTCACCGAGCGGGCCGGTCAGGTGCGGCTGCGGCAGCCGCTGGTGCGCGCCGACCTGGCCACCACCTCGGCCGGGCTGCGCGGGCAGGTGGCGCGGGCGCTGGCCAGGCGGGGCAGCGCGCCGGTCGCGGTCGCCGAGGCACTGGCCGGGCTGCCGGTGACCACCTGGACGGTGTCCTGGCTCATCCGGCACGCCGACCAGCTGGCCGCCCGGCCCACACCGGCGGTGGTCGAGCTGCTGCGCGAGGTGGTCGCCTGGCTGCCGCCGGGCGCGGCCAAGCTGCACCCGCTGCGCGCCGCGCTGGCCGAGGCGCTGCTGTGGTCGGGTCAGCTGGCCGAGGCCCGCCGGGTCGCCTCGGCCGGGCTGGTCACCAGGGTCGCGTTGCCGCTGCGGCAGCGGCTGCGGGCCACCCTGGCCAGGGTCGGGCTGGCCGAGCTGGACCCGGCCGCGGTGCTCGCCGCGCTCGGCCCGGAGCGCCGGGACGGGCAGCTGGCCGCGATCGAGGCCTTCGCCTGCCTGCTCGCCGGGGACCTGGCCGGGGCCGAGGCCGCCTTCCAGCACGCCGAGTCCACCGCGGCCGAGGACCCGGTGGTCGCGGTGGCGCTGCTGAACTTCCAGGCCATCGGCCGCCTGCTCACCCGCGACCTGGCCGGGGCGCTGGAGATCCTGGAGCAGGCCGAGGCCTCGCTGGACATCGAGGTGGCCGACCCGGCGCAGTGGCTGCTCGGCCGCCTGGTCCGCGGCACCGTGGAGGACCTGCGGCAGGACCCATCGGCGCTGGCCACCCTGGCCGCGGCCCGGCCGGTGGCCGCCACGCTCGGCGCGGGCTACCTGGCCTGGCACCGCACCGCGTGGGCGCTGGCCGCCTTCAACCAGGGCCGCTGGGACGAGGCCCTGGCCGAGATCGAGGCGGCGCTGACCATGCCGGATGAGGCCTACGGGATGGCCCGCCCGCTGCACGGCCTGGCCGCGATCATCCGGATGCACCGCGGCGACCTGCCCGAGGCCCGCGAGCAGGTCCGGCGCTGCGAACAGGCCGAGTGCCGGGGCGTGGCGGTGTTCTACGAGCACAACTCGGTCACCGCCCGCGCCATGCTCGCCGACCTGGAAGGCGACTCCGAGCTGGCGCTCCAGCTGGTCCGCACGCTGGCCGAGGGCGGTGTGGGCGTGCACCACGGGCACGCGGTCACCGGCGTCGGCGCGCGGGTGGTGCGGATCGCGGTCAACGCCGGCGACAAGGAGCTGGCCGCCCGGATCGTGGCCACCATGCAGCGCTGGACCAGCGACGACTCGGTCGGCCAGCGCGGCGTGCTGCTGTACTGCCAGGGCATGGTCGACGGCGATGTGGACCTGCTGCTGGCCGCGGCCAAGGAGCTGGCCGACGGCGGTTCCGCCATCGCCGCCGCCCGCGCCGGTGAGGACGCGGCCAGGGTGCTGGCCGCCTCCGGCGAGCCGGAGGCCGCCCGCGCCGCCTACCAGGAGGCGATCACCCACTACACCGGCCTGGCGGCCACCGGCGACATCAACCGGGCCACCGCCGCACTGCGCGCGCACGGCGTCCGCCGCGGCGCCACCGGCCCCCGGCGCAGGCCCAAGCACGGCTGGGAGGCCCTCACCGACGCCGAGTACCGGGTGGCCGCCCTGCTCGCCGAGGGCCGCAGCAACCGCGAGGTCGCCGACCGCCTGGTCATCTCGGTGCGCACCGTGCACTCGCACGTCTCCCGCGTGCTGGCCAAGCTCGGCTACGCCACCCGCGTCGAGGTCGCCCTCGGCTTCAAACCGCGTGACTGATCAGCACACATACCGATGTTTTCCGGCGGCCGGGCTGCTGTGCTGACGGCCTGACGCCGCACGGGGTGGTGCGGGTCATCGAGGGGAAGTCGAAACATGCGAAAAACGATCCTGCTAGTCGTCGCGGCGCTGGCCGCGACCCTCGTCGGCGCTCCGGCGCAGGCGGCGCCCGCCTGGCGGCCGGGGTTCACCTCCGGCGACGGCATCGACGTGCTCAACGTCAACCACACCACGCCCCGCTCCTCCGTGGTGAGCATCAACACCGGCGCGGTGGACAAGAACACCACGCACTACCGGCAGTCGCACGACCTGATCGTCACCCTGCCCGAGGGCCACAACCCGAACCTGGCCTACCCGGTGCTCTACCTGTACCACGGCCGCGGCCAGGGTCCGGGCAACTGGCACCTGGAAGCCAACATCGAGCAGATCACCGCCGGGTTCCCGTTCATCGTGGTCACCGCGGAGGCCGGCCGGGCCGGGTGGGCCACCAACTGGGTCAACCAGTCTGCGGGCGTCCAGCAGTGGGACACCTTCCACCTGGACCAGCTGATCCCGTTCATCGACCGCAACCTGCGCACCATCCGTGAGCGGGAAGGCCGTGCCATCGCGGGCTTCTCCATGGGCGCGTTCACCGCGATCCGGCACGCCGTGCACCGGCCGTGGCTGTTCCGCATGGTGGTCGGCCTCTCCGGCGGCTACAACCTGGAGGACCCGCGGATGCGCGCCGCGGTCACCGGCTCCCTGCCGCTGGAAGGCCTGCCCGCGGACGGCCCGTTCGGCGGACCGTTCGACGGTTCCTGGGGCTTCAACAACCCGTGGCACCGGGTGAACGCGCTGCGCGACATCCACACCGTGATCTACGGCGGCACCCAGCACCACGACCAGCTGGAGGCGCAGGCGCACCGGCTGACCTACGAGTTCCACCAGCACCTGCTGGCCAACGGCATCAACAACAGCTGGATGGTCGAGTACAACTGCGCGCACAACATCGTGTGCGCGGGTGAGCAGGGCCTGCGGCGCGAGCTGCCGGTCATGCGGGACGTGCTGTGGGGACCGAGGTAACCGCTGCCCAGCCCGGCTGATCCCGGCACCGGACCGGGGTCAGCCGCGACCGGGCGCAGCCGTGGCCCCGGCTGCGCCCGGTTCGGTCAGCGCCTCCAGCCACCGCTCGTACTTCGGTGCCAGCGCGCCGAGCCGTTGTGCCAGAACAGCATTCTCCCCAGTCACCACCGCGTGCTGGAGCCCGCCGACCCCGCGCGCCAGCTCCACGGCCGCCGTCGCCGCACGCGTCATCCCCAGCAGGTCCAGGCACGTCGCGGCATCCACCAGCCGCCGCGCGCCGAGCCGGATCGCGAAGTGCGCCAACAAGTCCCGCACCTCCGGCTCCAGCCCGCGGCCCGCCAGCTCGGCCAGCCGCAGCAGCGCCGCCGCCCCGCCCAGCGACCCCGGCGGCACCGTCACCTCCGCCTGCCCGCTCAGCCAGCGCACCGCACGCGGCAGCGATTCCCGAAGTGCCACAACGGGATCCACCACCCGCTCCCGGACAAAGCCGGTCCGCATGCCGAACGGCACGTCCACGTACTCCACCGCCTCCGCCCGCCACGCGGCCAGGAACGCCTTGGTGGGCAACGTCGCGTACGGGTGCCCGTGCGGATCGTGCAACAGCACCTCCTCCTCGGTCGCGGCGAGCACCAGCACGTAGTGGTCGCCGCCGCCTCCGGTCTGGTACGCCAGCAATCCCATGTCCACCGGCCCGGCCAGCACCGGTTTCCCTGCCGCCAGCAACCGGTCCAGCGCCTCCCGTTCGCTGCCGCCGCTGTGGTGTTCGCAGCGCCAGCCCAGCGCGGCCACGGCATCGGCCACGCCGAGCTCCGGATGCCAGCCGTACGGGTCGAAGTACGGCGTGCGACCCGCCACCAGCTGCACCCCGAACGGCGCGCCGGTCAGCGTCTCGATCACCGCGGTCGGCGGGGCCTGGTCGCCGAACATCATGGCCAGGCAATGGGTGTAGCAGTAGGGGCCGGAGCCGAGGTAAGTCGTCATGGGCGCAGTACAGCGGCTGACACGGTGTCAGGGTCAACGCCCGAGGCGCAGATCCCCGTTCCCGAGTCCCCCGCCGAACACCCCCGCCGCCTCGCCGCTGAGCATCCTCACCGAGGCGGTCTCGGCGGAGTTCCCCGCACCGAGTCCAGGCAGCACTGGATGAACTCCCGCACCACCGGATCGCCGTCGGCGGCAGGCGTCCACGCCACCCCGACCTCGCTGGGACTCACCCCGCTGACCGGCCGGTAGACCACCCCGGGCCGCGCGTAGAACCGGGCGTTGGACTCCGGCCCCAGCGCGATGCCGTAGCCGTTGGCGATCGCGGTCAGCCAGTCATCCGGCTGGTCGGTCACCGCCCCGATGCGCACCGGATGCCCCTGCCGTTCCTCCGCCGCCAGCCAGTAGTCCCGCCAGCGACCGGTCTCCGCGGGCGCGGCCACGAACGGCTCGTCCAGCAGCTCCCGGAAGTCGATCACCTCCCGCCCGGCCAGCGGATGCCCGGCGGCCAACGCGATCCAGCGCGGCTCACTGAACAACACCGCCACCCGCAACGCCTCCTGCCCCGGCACCGGCAGCCGCAACAACGCGACATCGACCTCCCCGTCGGCCAGCCCGGCGGTCGGGTTGGACCAGGCGGCCTGCCGCATGTCCACCCGCCAGCCGGGCCTGCGCCTGCCGAACTCGGCGATGATCTCCTGGGTGGCCTCGTTGGCCGCACTGGCGATGAACCCCACCCGCAACACCTTGGCCGCCCGCCCCGCCGCGACCCTGGTCTCCCGCACCACCTCGTCCCACCCGGCCAGCACCGAGGGCACCCGCGCCGCCAGCGCCCGCCCGGCCTCGGTGAGCGCCATCCCGTTGCGCGAGCGGACGAACAGCGGCGACCCGAGCTGCTCCTCCAGCCGCCGGACCTGCTTGGTCAGCGCGGGCTGGGACACGAACAACCGCTCCGCCGCCCGGCTGAGACTGCCCAGCTCGGCCACGGCAGCGAAGTACCGCAGCAACCGCGTGTCCACATCCATTCCACAAGGTTATAGACGCAGGTATTGGACGCACACCCCAGCCACCCCCAAGGCTGACCCCATGTTCGTCGCCTACCTGCTCGTCACCCTCACCACCATCGCGCTCAACACCGCCGCCGCCCTCGCCGACTTCACCAAGGCCAAGTTCGTCCTGGCCAACTCCGCCGAGCTCAACCTCCCGGCGTCCTGGGTGGTGCCTCTGGGCGCACTCAAAGCCGCAGGCGCCGCCGGCCTGCTCCTCGGCCTGCTCGGCTACCCCGCCATCGGCCTGGCCGCGGCCCTCGGCCTGACCCTGTTCTTCCTGTGCGCCAACGCGATCCACCTCCGCGCCCGCGTCTACCACAACATCGCCGCCCCGCTGGCCTTCCTGGCCCTCTCTGCCGCCACCCTCACCCTGGACCTGCTCCGCTGACCCTCCGGGCGATCTTCCGGGCAGCCCCCGGTGCACCCCGCTGACAGCGACACCGGACTCCAGCACAATCGGCCGCCCCGGCACACACGCGAGGAGGCTTCGTGGGGCGCCCGGAACACCCCGTCAACCCCACCGACGGCCCACTCCCCGCCTTCGCCCACGACCTGCGCGCCCTGCGCGAAAAAGCGGGCGGCCGCAGCTACCGCACCCTGTCCCGCAAAGGCGGCTACTCGGCCTCGGCCCTGTCCGCGGCCGCCCGCGGCCTGGAACTACCCACCCTGGCCGTCACCCTGGCCTACACGGCCCTGGCCGCCGACCCGGGACTGGCCGAACTGGTCACCACCCCGCTGTTCCTGGCCGTGGCCAGCGTGGCCTACCGCGGCCGAGCGCGGCGGCCGTGCCCACTGGGGTCGAGGTCGAGCGGTGGCGGGCGGAGGTGCTCGCCGACTACGTGGCCCGCCGCCTGCACGACGGCGCCCGCCCGCACCCGGCCCGGTTCAGCGAGCCGCAGACCGCCCGCGTCCTGTGCTGGCTGGCCACCACCATGACCGCCCGCAACCAGACCGTCTTCCAGCCCGACCGCATGCAGCCCGACCTGCTCACCCGCCGCTGGCACCGCTGGCTGGTCAGCCCCGGCCTGGCCCTGCTGGTCGGCCTGGTCGCCGCGCTGTGGTTCGGCCTCACCGGCGGCTGGGCCCTGGAGCTGATCTCCGGTGACACCGACGACCCGCGCACCCGCGGCCTGGTGGCTACGTTGGTTGGTGGTCTGGCCACTGGACCACTGATGGGCTGGCAGGTCCTCGGCACCCGCATCGAACCGCTGGCCCCGCCCCGCCAGTCCGCCCCGGCCTGGCGCCGCACCATCCGCCACGCCGCACCGTGCGCCCTCGCCGGAACCCTGGTCGGACTCCTGCTCGGCTCCGCCGCCGGCGGCGCGGTCCTCGGCCTCACCGCGGGCCTGGCCGTCGGCGTGCTGACCGGCCTGGAGCAACAAGCCACCATCCGCCCCGCCCAGCCCGGCATCGGCATGCGCGACACCGCCCGCACCGCCCTGCTTGCCGGTGTCCTCGGCGTCCTGCTCGGCGGCCTGGCCTACGGCCTGCTGCTGGGCATCCCGCTCGGCGTGGTCGTCGCCCTCCGCCTGGGCGGCGGCGCCTGGCTCCGCCACTGGACCCTGCGCCTGCTGCTGTCGCGCGAGGGCGCGATCCCGTTGCGGTTCCTGGACTTCCTGCACCACGCGCACAGAACTTGCCTGCTCAACGAGATCGGCGGCGGCTACAAGTTCACCCATCCCCTGTGCCAGCGGCACTTCACCGTCCGTAATGTGGACCAATGGCCAGCGACCCAGCCCTGACCTACCGCGGCGCCCTGCGCATCCTCGGCAAGCACAACCGCCCCTGGCTGGAAAAGCTGGACAAGGCCCTCGGCGGCATCATCCTCACTGCTCCGGTGGCCGGACTGATCGACCCGATCACCGCACTGGCCGCGCTGTGGGGCTGGGTGGACCAGAAGAACGAGGCGATGAACCAGCTCCAGCGGACGCTGGACTCGGCAGCGGACTCCCGCACCGGCGGCTACGAACGCCACCAGCTGATCGCCGCCGCACACACCACCCTGGTCGCGGCCGCCTTTTTCGAGACACTGCGCGAGCAGATCGGCGAGAAGAACTACCAGGCCCTCAAGGTCAGCCGATTCGAGGAGGAACTGCTCGTCACCGGCAGGCTCCGCGAAGACGGCGAGAAACTGGTCAACCTCCTCTGCCAGGCCCCGGTGCGCGCTCCCGGCACGGCAGGCGGCTTCGAGGAGAACTGCGCCGCGGTGGCCAGCTGGCTCACCCATATCGCCTCGCGCACCTATGACCTGCTGTCCCGGCTGGCCCTGTGGCGCGCATTGGACATCCCCCTGGGCGGACTCCCCGAGCGCGCGCTGGAACGCTACCGAGGCCACTACCTCCGGCTGGCCGCCGACGTGCCCGAGTTCCTGGTCTGGGCCTCCTTCGGCGAGTACGCGGCCATCCGCGACGAGGTCACCGGCACCCGCCGCGACCTGCTCGCCGCACTCGACCACCACGGCATCGCCTTGCAGCGCCTGGAAACCCTGCTCACCCTTACCGCCGGCGCCCAACAGCCGACCGACCTGTGCCAGGCCGTGCACCGAGCCAACCGCGGCGCGCTGCGCGACCTGGTGGTCCCGGTCGATTCGACGCACCACTGGGGCTGGGCCGAGGACATCGTCTTCCCCGCCATCGAAGACATCTACGTCACCCCGCGCTACCGGATCGCCACCCAGCACCAGTCACAGGAGATCCCGTGGTCAACGCTGGCGGTGCACAGTGACCTCGACCTGCGCCTGACCGCGCACCTGACCAGCCCGGAAAGCACCGCCGTCCCGCTGCTGGTGCTCGGCCACCCCGGCGCGGGCAAGTCCACCCTGACCAAGGTCCTCGCCGCCCGGCTGCCCGCGACCAGCTACACCGTCGTCCGGGTGCCGCTGCGCCGGGTCGACGCCGAAGCCCCGGTCTACGAACAGATCCAGCAGGCCCTCAACCAGGGCACGCACGGCCGCGTCGACTGGGCCGACCTGGCCAGGCAGAGCCGGGACACCGTGCGGGTGGTCCTGTTCGACGGCCTGGACGAGCTCCTGCAAGCCTCGGCCACCCCGCGCTCCGGCTACCTCCAGGAGGTGGCCGACTTCCAGCGCCGCGAGGCCGACCAGGAACACCCGGTGGTCACCATGGTCACCTCCCGCACCACCGTGGCCGACCGGGTGCGCATCCCCACCGGCACCCCGGTGATCAAGCTGGAGGACTTCGACGAGTCCCAGGTGCGGGCCTGGCTGCACGTCTGGCACCAGGCCAACCCCACTGGCGGCCTCAGCGCCGAGGACGCGTTGCGCCACCTGGACCTCACCGGCCAGCCCCTGCTGCTGCTCATGTTCGCCCTCTACGCCGCCGACCCCGACTCCCTCGGCCTGGACGCCGACCTCTCCCGCGCCGCCCTGTACCGCGAGCTGCTGCACAGCTTCGTCCGCCGCGAAGTGTCCAAAAAGGACATCCCGCCGGGCACCGAACAGTTCCACGAAGCCATCCGCGACCAGCTGTGGCGCCTGTCGATCGCCGCCCTCGGCATGTTCAACCGGGGCCGCCAGGACATCACCGACACCGAGCTGGGCGCAGACCTCGCCGCCCTGTCCGAAACAGCAGGCCGCACCGAACTGGGCCGCCGAACCATCGCCGAGTTCTTCTTCATCCACTCCCCCGAGGCCAGAACCCACCAACCGGACGAACGCCACTACGAGTTCCTGCACGCCACCTTCGGCGAGTACTTGGTCGCCAGCCAGGTCCTCATCGAGCTGGACGAGCTGGTCAGCACCAGCGGCCGCTACGGCCTGTCCGACGACCCACTGTTCGCCCTGCTCTCCCATCAGCCCCTGGCCGTGAACCGGTCGACGATCGCCTTCATCCGCGAACTGGCCGACGAACGCCCCGCCGAGGACCGCTCCCGCATCGTCCGCCTGCTGGACAAGGCGTTCACCGGCTACCGCCAGCGACAGGGCTCGACCCGATTCGCCGACTACCGCCCTCAGCCGTTGGACCACCTCCGCGAACTGGCCGCCTACTCCGCCAACCTGGTGCTGCTCCGGGTTCTATTCGAGCCAGAAGCCACTCCGGCACCGCCCAACTGGCAGTCCACAGTGGACGTATGGCGGGCGGGATTGGACCAGCCCGCCTGGCAGGCTGCGATCGAAGCTCTGAGGCTGACCGAAAAAGGCCTCTCGTACACCGATCCCTGGGCTGGTGAGCTGTCCGGTCAGCTCACCGAGGTCACCCATGCCCGGCTGACCGGCGATCGGCACCGCGAAGCAGTGGTGCGGTTCGGCACCGCCGTGGTCGACAACATCAATTACGGCAGTAGTGAAGACCCGTGGGAGCAAGTCCTGCTCAGCAGCCTGCTCGGCTCACTACACTCGACTGGGGATGTGCAACTTGTCCTCCCCAACATCCCGGCCGGGCGATCACTGCCAGGCCGCAAAGTAAGCGACATGCTCGGTCACTTGCTGCTCGATATTCAGCGTCTCATGCCGTATCGAACGCTGCAGCTCACCGTCCGATGGATCCTGGACTCCCACCCCACGATCGAACTCGCACCGCATGTGTTCGCGGCCATGGTCATCGACCACCCCGAACTGCTGGTCGACTTTTCCGCACTTCGCGACCCCTCGTGGTATGCCACGAGCGCGGTGGCATCAGCCGTGCTCTTGTTCGGCTGGCGCACACCCCGTCTCAAAGACAGTCCGCTGCTGGACGAACTACGCGAGCGGGTGAAGTACATCAATGAACGAACAGGCGGGGTGCCCGACCTGACCACAGTGCTCGGCGAGCTTTTCCCCGCCAGCCTGCCACTGGCTACCGAGTCCAGGTTCGTCAGACTGCGCCGCACGGAGCAGTGACCGGCTCAGTCCTCGGTTCTCGGCCGCACTATGCAGTCCGGCCCCGGCGTCATGATCGACTCATGCCCGTCCACCCCCCGCACCCGATACGGCGGCGCCCCATCCCCACCCAGCACCTCAACGACCTCAACCACCCGGTTGCTGTTCCCCACAACCCGGCCGTGCACCGTGATCCGATCCCCGACGCTAGCGCGCATCCTGACTCCCTCGATGTGAGCGTTCGCATTCAGCATCGCCCGTGACGCCCTGGCACCACATGCCCTCATGGGGTGAAACAGCAGGCCAGACAACTTGCGTGTGCACGCACCTCAGCGCAGGGTGTCCCACGACCGCCGGAGCTGGGTGAGGCGTTCGTCCAGGTAGGCGGCTGTTGCGCGGGGGCCGGTGGGCAGGACGCGCAGGGTCAGCTCGATGGCGGTGGTCCAGAGTTGTTCGACCAGGTCGAGGTAGGGCAGGGCGGCCAGGTCGGCGGGGGTGAGGTGGCGGACCTCGTCGTAGCCCTGCTGGAAGTACTCCCACAGGTCGGCGCGGCTGGAGCGGTCGAAGCGGTACAGGCGGACGTGGTCCCAGGCGCGCCAGCCGGGGCCGGCCAGGTCGAAGTCGTAGAAGGCGAAGCGGCCCTGCTCGTCGACCACCACGTTGTCGATGCTGACGTCGCCGTGGCAGATGCCGAAGTCCAGATCCTGGCCCGCCAGCTCCGAGAGGCGGGCGCGGCAGGCGGCGGAGACCTGGGTGAGCAGGGTCTTGTCCGCACGCTGGGGGCGGTGGCCGCGGATCAGCGCGACCGGCTCCTCCAAGGTGCGGCGCAGGTCGTACGGACGCGCGCCCTCGGTGACCTCGAAGCCGGTGGTGGCCTCGTGCAGCCAGGCCAGGGCGCGGCCGAACTCGCGGTAGTTGGTGGAGGTGAACGGGCGGCGCGGCTGCTCACCCGGCACGTACTCGGTGACCAGCACGCACCGCGGTCCCGCCGGGGTGGTGAGCACGCCGCAGGGCGCGCCGTCCCGCCTCGGCACCGGGCGGGACACGGCGGCACCCCGGTCAGCGAGGTGGGCCAGCAGCGCGGCCTCCCAGGCGACCTGGGGGCCGGTGCGCCAGCGGATGCCGTACACCTTGACCACGTAGCGGCGGGACTGGTGGCCGACCAGGTAGACGTCGTTGGTGTGCGAGCGGACCAGCCGTGGCCGGGAAGCGCCCGAGAGCCCAAAGTCGTCCAGCAGCGCGCTGATCGCGGCGAGATCGACCCTGGCCATCGGGGCGCTCACACAGCTACTTGGTTTCCTCGCCGTTGCCCTCGGCTGGTTTCTCGTCCTTCGGCGCCTCGGCCGCAGGCTCCTCCGCCGCGGGCAGCAGGGCTTCCAGCGCGGCACCGGTGATCCGGCGGAACTTGCGGCGCGGACGGGTCCGCTCCAGCACCGCGACCTCCAGCTGCTTGACGCCCAGCACCCTCGGCTTGTCAGCGGCCGCGGCGGCCGAACCGGCGCGCGCGGGCGCGGCCGCGGTGGCGGTGAGCGCCTTGACCGCGATCGGCACGGCCTCGGCCAGCTCCATGCCCTCGCGGAAGGCGTCCTTCATCACGGTGTTGATCGCCTCGGCCTGGCCGCCCATCACCATGTAGTTCGGCTCATCGCTGATCGAGCCGTCGTAGGTGAGCCGGTAGAGCTGGTCGGACTCGGCGGTCTCGCCGACCTCGGCCACGCAGATCT
The DNA here is from genome assembly GCF_053591555.1 of Crossiella sp. NPDC003009. Lineage (NCBI taxonomy): Bacteria > Bacillati > Actinomycetota > Actinomycetes > Pseudonocardiales > Pseudonocardiaceae > Crossiella > Crossiella sp. NPDC003009. Next base: position 99,832 of record NZ_JBSFUA010000024.1, read on the forward strand.
CCACCTCGAACGGCTTGAGCTGCTCGGTGAAGATGGTGCCCAGCTGGGAGGCGTAGGTGTTGGCCAGCGCCCGCGCGGTGACGTCCCTGCGGTCGTAGGCGTAGCCGCGCACGTCGGCGTAGCGGATGCCCAGCGTGCGCAGCGCCTCGAACTCGCTGTAGCGGCCGACCGCGGCGAAGCCGATCCGGTCGTAGATCTCGGAGACCTTGTGCAGGGTGGTCGAGGGGTTCTCCGCCACGAACAGCACACCATCGGTGTAGGTCAGCACGACCACGCTGCGGCCACGGGCGATGCCCTTGCGGGCCAGCTCCGACCGGTCCCGCATCACCTGCTCGGCGGAGGCGTACAACGGCATCGTCACGGTGGTAACTCCCGGCTTGAGGATCGGCGACAGGGCTGGTTGTGGGGGACGGCTCAGCCGCCGGGGTTGGCCATCCGGCCTTGGACGACGGCCTCGGCCACGGCCTTGGTGGACTCCTCGGACCACTTCACCGCGCCCGCTTCGGCGGTGATGGTCACGACCATCGGGTAGATCCGCCTGGTCAGGTCGGGGCCACCGGTGGCGGTGTCGTCGTCGGCCGCGTCGTAGAGCGCCTCGACCGCGGTGCGCACCGCGGTGTCCACGTCGGCGGCGGGGTCGAACTTCTTCTTCAGCGCGGACTTGGCGAACACCGAGCCGGAACCGATGGCGTGGTAGCCCTGGTGCTCGTCGGCGCGGCTGCCGGTGATGTCGTAGGAGACGATCCGGGCGGCCCGCTCGGGGTCGGCGGCCTCGGGGTCGTAGCCGACGAACAGCGGGATCGCGGCCAGGCCCATCATGGCCGCGTCCAGGTTGCCGCGCACCATGGTGCCGAGCTTGTTGGCCTTGCCGTCCAGGGACAGCGAGACGCCCTCGATCTTCTCGTAGTGCTCCAGCTCCACCGCGAACAGCCGGACCAGCTCCACGGCCAGCCCGGCCACGCCCGCGATGCCGACGGCCGAGTAGTCGTCGGTGACGAAGACCTTCTCGATGTCCCGCTGCGCGATGACGTTGCCCTGGGTGGCCCTGCGGTCGCCGGCGAGCAGCACGCCGCCCTTGAAGGTGGCGGCCACGATGGTGGTGCCGTGCGTGATCGGACCGGTCACCGGCGCCTCCGGCAACCCACGCCGGCCCGGCAGCAGGTCGGGCGCCGCCTGTCCGAGAAACTCACTGAAGGACACCGCCCCCGGCGCGAAGTAGGCAGGGTGCAGGGCCGCGCCCGGGTAGTTCCGGGCCGACGTGTTCTCCATCGGCTGTCTTCGTCTCCTGGTGTGCGGTGTGCGCGGCTAGGACAGGTGCTGATGGGCGGGGCTACTGCCCGCCCTTCTGCACGTAGGCGCGCACGAAGTCCTCGGCGTTCTCCTCCAGGACGTCGTCGATCTCGTCGAGGATCGCGTCCACGTCCTCGCCGAGCTTCTCCCGGCGTTCCTGACCAGCGCCGCCAGCTCCGGCCGACTCCTCGTCGCCGTCGCCGCCGCCCTGCTTCTGGACCTGCTCCTGTGCCATGTCGCCTCCCCGTTGGTTGGCCTGTCCGCAACATTACCGACCATGACCGACAAGGTGGAGAGACCGGTCAGGTCTGTAACCAAGAAGATCAACGACGGGTGAGCTGACGAACCAGCTCCTCCGCGGTGTCCGATGCCTCCAACAAGGCTCCGACGTGCGCTTTTGTTCCCCGGAGCGGCTCAAGGGTGGGAATCCGGACCAGCGAGTCCCGGCCCAGGTCGAAGATCACCGAGTCCCAGGAGGCGGCGGCCACCTCGGTGGGGTAGCGCTCCAGGCAGCGGCCCCGGAAGTAGGCGCGGGTGTCCTCCGGCGGCGCGGTGATGGCCGCGCGCACCTCCTCCTCGCTGACCAGGCGTTTCATCGAGCCGCGGGCGACCAGGCGGTTGTAGAGGCCCTTGCCCAGGCGGACGTCGGAGTACTGCAGGTCGACCAGCTGCAGGCGCGGGGAGCCCCACTGCAGGTTGTCCCTGGCCCGGTAGCCCTCCAGCAGCCGCAGCTTGGCCGGCCAGTCCAGCCGGTCCGCGCAGCTCATCGGGTCCCTGGCCAGGTCGTCGAGCACCTCGCCCCAGGTCTTGAGCACGTGCGTGGACACCCGGTCCGCGCCGTTGCGCTCGATGTGCTCGGCGGCCCGCTCGTGGTAGGCGTACTGCAGGTCGAGGCCGCTGAACTTGCGCCCGCCGGCCACCTCCACCTTGACCTTGAGCGTGGGGTCGTGGCTGATGGCGTGCACCGCGCGCACCGGGTCGGCCAGCCGCAGGTCGTCGAAGCGGCGGCCGGACTCGATCATGTCCAGCACCAGCGCGGTGCAGCCCACCTTGAGGTAGGTGGAGTACTCGGCCAGGTTGGCGTCGCCGATGATCACGTGCAGGCGGCGGTACTTGTCCGCGTCGGCGTGCGGCTCGTCCCGGGTGTTGATGATGCCGCGCTTGAGCGTGGTCTCCAGGCCGACCTCGACCTCGATGTAGTCCGAGCGCTGGGACAGCTGGAAGCCGGCCTCCTCGCTGGCCGCGCCGATGCCGACCCGCCCGGAGCCGGTGATCACCTGCCGGGAGACGAAGAACGGGGTGAGCCCGGAGATGACGGCGGTGAACGGCGTGCTGCGCGCCATCAGGTAGTTCTCGTGGGTGCCGTAGCTGGCGCCCTTGCCGTCGATGTTGTTCTTGTACAGCTGGAGCTGCGGCTGGCCGGGCACGGTGGCCGCCTTCATCGCGGCCTCCTCCATGATCCGCTCGCCGGCCTTGTCCCAGACGACCACGTCCCGGGCGTTGGTCAGCTCGGGCGTGGAGTACTCCGGGTGCGCGTGGTCGACGTAGAGCCGCGCCCCGTTGGTCAGGATGACGTTGGCCGCGCCGAGGTCCTCCACGTCGTGGTCGGCCGGCGCCCCGCCGGGCGGGCCCAGGTCGAAGCCGCGGGCGTCCCGCAGCGGGGACTCCACCTCGTAGTCCCAGCGCGCCCGCCGGGCCCTCGGTATGTCGGCCGCCGCCGCGTAGGCCAGTACCACCTGGGTCGAGGTGAGCACCGGGTTGGCCGAAGCGTCGCCGGGCACGGAGATGCCGTACTCGACCTCGGTTCCCATGATCCGCCGCATACCGGCAGCCTACGGGGTGAGACGGACAGTGACGTCAGCCTGCCGAGTAGATCGTGTCGATACTGCTGCCGAGCCTGCCGATGTCGGCGCCGTAGACGTGCACCGAGACGGCCAGGGTGGACCCGGAGTTGCGCACCAGGTGGATGTCCCGCTCCGGCGGCACCAGCGCGGAGACGCTGCCGGCCTGGTTGGTCACCACGTCCCGGCGGTGCAGGCTGCGGCTGCGCGGGTCCAGGTCGAAGCGGACCTCCTCCTCCACCCCGCGCAGCACGCCGACCACGCACCAGCAGCGGTGGTTGTGGATCGGGGTGCGCTGACCGGGCAGCCAGACCAGGGAGACCACCGAGAACCGGCCGCCGGGATCCACGTAGACCAGGTGCTGCCGGTAGCTCTCCGGCGAGGGCAGCAGGTGCGCCGGGGCGAGCACCCTGGGCTGGGTGAGCAGCTCGCCAAGGCAACCTGCCACCTCGGTGGCGATCCGCTGCGGCTGGGCGCCGCTGCCGACGATCTTGTCGACTCGGCGGGTGAAGGCGCACATGGCGCGGGTCCGGATCGGTCGGAGCTCGGCTGCGGAAGTCATGGGGAAAGTGTTTCGGCGAATTCGGCGCTTGGTCCAACAAGCATTGCGCACACCGGCCCAAAGCTGGGCTTATACCCGCAGTCCGCACCTATGGCGGGCTGATTCGCGGCCGGAATCCGTGGTAGGGAAACAGAATGCTGGAACTACGACACCTGCGGGTGCTGCGCGCTGTCGCCCGTACCGGGTCGTACTCAGCTGCCGCGGTGCGCCTTGGCTACACCCAGCCCGCGATCAGCCAGCAGATGAAGGCGCTGGAACGGCTGTGCGGCACGCCGCTGGTGGTGCGCTGCGGGCGCAAGATGCGGCTCACCGAGGCCGGCACGGAGCTGGTGCGGCGGGCCGGGCTGGTGCTGGCCGAGGTGGCCGCGGCCGAACGCGCGGTGGCCGAGCTGGCCGGGCGGCGGGCCGGGCAGGTGCGGCTGGTGGTCTTCCCCAGCGGCAGCGCGACACTGGTGCCGCCGGTGGCGGCCCGGATCGGCCGGGAGCACCCCGACATCCGGCTGTCGCTGACCGAGGCCGAGCCGCCGGAGTCGGTGGAGCTGCTGCGGGCCGGGGAATGCGATCTGGCGCTGGCCTTCACCTATCCGGGCGAGCCGGAACCGGCGGAGACGCCGGGGCTGATGACGGTGCGGCTGTTCACCGATCCGCTGGTCGCGCTGCTGCCCGCCGGGCACCGGCTGTGCGCGGCGCCGGAGGTGGCGCTGTCGGACCTGGCCGGTGAGCACTGGATCGCCGGGTGCGCGCGCTGCCGGGAACACCTGGTGCACGCCTGCGCGGCGGCCGGGTTCCGCCCGGACATCACCTTCGCCACCGACGACAACCTGGCGGTGCAGGGCCTGGTCGCGGCCGGGCTGGGGGTGGCGGTGGTGCCGGAGCTGATGCTCAACGCGGTGCGGCGGCCGGATGTGTGCGTGCGACCGCTGCGGCCCGCGCTGTGCCGCGAGGTGTTCCTGTGCACCTGGCCCGACCTGGCCAGGGTGCCCGCGATCGGGCTGACCGTCGCGGCGCTGCGCCGGGCGTGCGCGAGGTCATAACTGCCGGTCGTGGCGGTGTCCGGCCCTGGCGGCGAGACTGGCCGGGTGTCTTCGGGTGATGAGCTGGTGGCGATCTACGACGAGTCCGGCGCCGAGGTGGGCAGCGCGCCACGGCGGGTGATGCGGGCCGAGGGGCTCTGGCACGCCAGCACCGCGATCCTGGTGCGCTCCACCGACGGCGAACGGGTGTACGTGCACAAGCGCAGTGACACCAAGGACATCAACCCCGGCTGCCACGACTGCTGGGCAGGCGGCGTGGTCGGCGCGGGCGAGGATCCCGCGCTGTGCGCCGAGCGGGAGCTGGCCGAGGAGCTGGGCATCTCCGGGGTGCCGCTGCGGCACCTGTTCACGCTGCCGTTCGTGGTGCCGCCGGTGCGCGCGCACCAGTACGCCTACGAGGCCTTCTCCGACGGCCCGGTGACGCACCAGGCGGAGGAGGTGGTCTCCGGCGAGTGGATGTCCTTCACCGAGCTGCGCAAGCGCCTGGACGACCCGGACTGGCCGTTCGTGGACGACGGCCGCGCGTTGATCCAGCACTGGTTCACCCAGACGGGTAATAATGGTGGGTAAGGTCATCTACCTGGGGAGCTGACCCGTTGCGCGAGCTCGCGATCGCCCTGAACGCCAACGACATCACCGTTGAGGCCTGGGCGGGCTGGATCCTGACCAGCTGCACCGTGCCCACCGACTCCTACCCGGTCCGGCTGGACATCCTGGCCGACGCCACCGCCCCACCGGAGCGGATCTCCTACCTGCTGCCCTCCGGCGCGGCCAATTTCACCGGCAACTTCTTCACCCCGCGCGAGCACAACCTGGCCCAGCACCTGCGCGAGCACGGCAGCCTGGTCATCGGCGTCACGCCGAGGGAGGACGCGCTGCCCAGCGCCACCGACCCGGCCACCGCGGCCATGGGCCTGAGCCAGCACAGCGCGGACCTGGCCAGGGTGGTCAAGGCGGTGGACGCGGTGCTGCGGCTGCCGTTCGAGGTGATCGGCCACTCCGGCGGCGCGGCCACCGCACTGGACTTCGCCGCCAAGGACGCCTCCGCCCGGCTGGACCGGATCGTGGTGCTGGACAACGTCGGCCCGTACACCGACCCGGCGCTGATCGCCGACGCAAAGGGCTCGGTGGCCGCGTTTCAGGCCGCGCTGGCGGCCGGCAGGCTCGGTCTGGACGGCGTCACCGGCATCCTCGCCCTGTACGACCGCCCGCAGCAGGAGCCGACCGAGGCCCCACGCCCTGGCGGCCACCCCGGCAACTTCACCGCCGGCGGCCAGCTGCACCACCACCTGATCCGCACCGCCCACCTGGGCCTGCCCTTCCGCCTCGTCTACCACGAGAGCCACCTGGCGGGCCGCTACACCTTCGCAGAGAACCCGGCCGAGGACACCTGGGAACTGGACCACACCCCCGCGGCCCGCTACGGCCAGGCCCTGCGCGCCTACGGCAGCGGCGTGATCCCCTTCGCCTTCATCCGCGACACCGCCGCGATCTGGTGCGGCGACACCTCCGTGCACCACCTCGACTTCGCCAATATCCGCACAAAGGTGTTGTGGTTCAACACCGCCAAGGGCATGGGCGACCACCCCAACGGCGCAGGCCTGATCCGCGCCGGCGGCAACCCCCACGTCACCTACCGCGTCATCGAAGGCTACGGCCACCACGACCCCACCCTGGGCGCCAACGCCTCCCAAGACATCTGGCCCCTGCTCACCACCCGCTGACCCCGCAAAGCCGAGGAGCCAGCGCGGAGCACTGGCCGCGCTGGCCACCCCGCCGCCGGGGATTGCCGACTCGGACGCCGTGTTGACCGTTGCGGCACGCGACGTTGGTCGCGGCGGGTGAGCTTCTTCCACCCGGCCGGGTCAGGGGGCGGATTGGGCCTTGGCCAAGAGGACGGGGTCGTGGGCGCTGACTACTTCGACCGTGGGGTTGGTGCGTAGCTCGGCCAGGCGGGATCTGTTGTGGTGCAGGCGTTTGCGGTCCACGGCCAGCAGGGTCTCCTGGAGGCGGTGCAGAGTCGGACGCCAGCCCTTGTCGGTGAGGGCGCTGTGGTGGAAGAAGGCGTCGCCCGCGTGGAAGAGCCAAGTGTCGCCCCGGTTGATCGCGTAACCCGCGTGGCCCCTGGTGTGGCCGGGCAGCGGGATGAGGATCAGGCCCGGGGCGATGTGGTCCAGCGGGGTGGCGGCGGGGAAACCGAACCAGGAGTCGCCGGTGGGCTCGTGGGCGGTGATCTTGGGGCCGTGCGACCAGTGGGTGGAGTGGTAGCGGCGGCGTTCCTTGGCGGTGCTGGGATGTCGGGCGGCTTGCCATTCGGCGGCGGTGGTGTGGACCTGGGCGTTGGGGAAGTCGGCAAGGCCGCCCGCGTGGTCGAAGTCCAGGTGGGTGAGCAGGATGTGCTGGACGTCCTCCGGGGCGTGGCCGAGGGCGCGGAACTGGTGGACGGCGGTCTCGGCCGGGTCCAGGGCGGGTTTGGTGAGGTGCCGGGTGAAGCCGATGCGGCCCGCCGGGTCCTCGATGTCCTTGAGGCCGAAGCCGGTGTCGACGAGGACCAGGCCGTTGGTTGTTTCCAGCAGCAGGACGTGGCAGACCAGCGGGGTGCGCATGTGCATGCTGCCGCAGTTGAGGTGGTGGATCTTCATGCCATCAGCAGCCTTGGGTCGGGGGTGTGGGCGCGGTTGCCCGCCGCGCGGAGTGAAACGCGGAACGGGAGGACGCGGTTGCGGTGATGGAATCTCATGCCAGTGGCCTTCGGTCGGCAGCCGTGGCCGCGATGCCCGCCGCGCGGGGCAAAGCGCGAAGCGGGACGACACGGGTGCGGAGGTGGGGAGCCCTGCCAGCGGCCTTCGGTCGGGAGCCGTGGCCGCGATGCCCGCCGCGCGGAGCGAAACGCGGAACGGGAGGACGCGGGTGCGGTGATGGGGCCTCATGCCAACGGCCCCCGGTCAGCAACCGTGGCCGCGATGCCCGCCAGGCGAAGCGGAACGCGGAACGGGACGAGGTGCAAACTTACGCCAGCGACCTCCGACCGGCAGCCGTGACCGCAACCGCCACCGCGCGGTGGCGCAGGTGCAGCGTCATGTCAGCGACCTCCGAACCGGAGCCATGACCGCGATCCCCGCCACCCGCGGCAAAACGCGAAGCGGGACCACACGGTCGCGGAGGCGCAGCGTCATGACAGCGACCTCCTACCCGGAGCCATGACCGCGATCCCCGCCACCCGCGGCAAAACGCGAAGCGGGACCACACGGTCGCGGAGGCGCAGCGTCATGACAGCGACCTCCGACCTGGGGCCGTGACCGCGATCTCCGCCGCCCGGGGCGAATCGCGAAGCGGGACCACACGGTTGCGGTGGTGGGGAGTCATGACAGCGGCCTTGGTCGGGAGGCGTGGTCGTGGCACTGGTTCCGCCGGGCACCGGGTGGGCGGGGGTGCCGCCGCCGAGGGGGTGGGGCTTCGTGTCGTCAGCCTGGGGTTGGAGGGTGTGGCCCTGGTGACCGGCGCGCCGAGCAAGAACCGGAATGGGACGACGTGGCTGCGGGAATGGGGCTTCGTGGCGGCGGCCTTGGGGTGGGGCTTGGTCGCGGTTGTCCGGCGCGCCGAGCAGGGCGCGGGGCGGGATGACGCGGTTGGGGTGGTGGAGAGGCGCGCCGGTGGTCCCTGGTTGGCAGGGGTGGTCGCGGCGCTGGCTCCGGCGGGTGGCGAGTGGGGGCTCATGTTGTTAGCAGCCTGGGGTCGGGGGGTGTGCCTGCGGTGCTTGCCGCGCCGAGTAGGGCGCGGGTCAGGGTGAGGAGGTGTTTGGGGTTCTTCTTGTTCAGGGTGGAGAGGAGTTGTTTGAGGACGGTCAGCTGGTCGAAGTAGATGCGTTCGGTGACCAGGTTCTCGTGTTCGTCGAAGAGGAAGTAGGCGGTCATGCGGGTGCGGTGGCGGCCGCCGGTTGGGGGGATCTTGCCCAGGGGGCCCAGGTGGGTGCCGGTGAGCCAGAACTCGACGACGACCGCGTCCGCGGTGTGGCGTAACGCGATGATCTCGTGGTCCTGGTCGGGGAAGGCGGTTCTGGTGTCGCGGTAGTAGCCGCGGACGGCCGCGTCGCCGTCGTGGACCGTCATCGAGGCGATCAGCTCGTAGTGCGGGTGCGGGAACGTGGCCAGCACCTCGTCCCACTGGTGCGCGACCTCGTCGTGGAAGTGGTCCAGGACCAGCTTCTCCCTGGCGCGCAGGACGTCCTCGGGCGGTAGGACGTACGCGGTCATGGCTTGGCTCCGCTCTTCGGGTAAACCTACGGTGTAGATATGGAGAAGGTAGACCTACGGTGTAGGTTTTGTCCAATGAGTGGTGGAGAGGGAGATGAAGGGGTGGCGGGTGCGCCGCGGCGGGGGCGGCCTCGGCGGGGGGCATCCACGTTGAGCAGGGACGTGATCGTGACCGAGGCCATCGCCATGGCCGAGGAGGAAGGGGTGGACTCGCTGGCCATGCGCGGCCTGGCCCGGCGGCTGGGTGTGGACCCGATGAGCCTGTACAACCACGTGGACAACCGGGAGGCGCTGCTCAACGCCATCGCCGAGCACGTGCTGTCCACCCTGCCGCTGCCGCCGCTGACCGGCGAGCTGGGCCCGGACGTGCGCGCCATCGCGCACGCCTTCCGCAAGGCCGCGCTGCGCCACCCCAACTGCGCGGCCCTGGTGCTCACCCGCCAGCTCAGCTCCTTCACCGCGCTGGCCCCGACCAACGCGGCGCTGGGCGTGCTGACCACCGCGGGCTTCTCCCCCGCCGACGCGGTGCACGGCATGCGCGCGGTGCTGGCCTACGTGGTGGGCAGCCTGCTGCGCGAGGCATCGGCGGGCCCGACCTTCAGCGGCGCGAACCTGGGCGGGGTGGAGGAGCGGCTGGCGCGGCTGCTGGCCACCCAGCAGCCGCACGTGGTCGGCGCGGCCGGGCACCTGGCCACCTGCGACCACCTGGCCGAGTTCGACTTCGGACTGGACCTGCTGGTCACCGGCCTGACGGCGGCCGCAGGCCGTGCAGCAGGATCGTGAGGTAGCGCTCGGCGGCGACCTCAGGCTCTGGGCTGTTGGCGGCGGCGTGCAGGACGCCGCAGAGCAGGCGGCGCAGGTCCTCGGCGTCCACCTCGGCCGCGAGCCGGCCGTCCTGCCTGGCGCGGCGTAGCAGGTTGTCAGTGGCCGCGTCCAGCCTGCGTTTGCGGTCGGTGGTGCCGGCCCCGGCGTCCTCCTCGGTGACCATCACCTCGGCCAGGCCCGGTTCGGCCAGTGCCATGGCGACCGCGGCGCGGGTCAGGCGGGTCAGCGCGGTCCAGGCGTCCGGCTCGGCGGTGGCGGCCTCGACCTCGGCGAGCAGCTGCTCGAACCGGTCGTCAGCGAGGGCCTCCAGCAGGGCTTGGCGGGTGGGGAAGTTGCGGTAGACCGTGCCCACCCCAACACCCGCCTGCCTGGCCAGCTCGTTGAGCTGCAAGGAGAGGTCACCGGCGGTCATGGCCGCGCGAGCGGCGGCCAGCACCCGCTCGCGGTTGCGCGCGGCGTCGGCGCGCAGCGGCTTCCGGTCGGTCACCACCCGATGCTAGCTGATGAGCTATCCGGTTAAGCCTCACTCGCCGCGCTGGTTGAGCGCGTACCTGGTGCCGTCCTGGTCCTCGAACATCGACCACCAGCCCCAGGGCTGCTTGACCGGCGGCTCCGGGAAACTCACCCCGCGCTCGGTCAGCTCGGCATAGGTCTGCTCGATGTCCGCGCAGGTGAAGAACACGTTGGAGTGCGGAAGCTCCTCGGGCACCGCGCGGTCGGCCGGGTGCTGCGCGCCCTTGCCGTCGAGCACCAGCGACACCGCGCCGTCCGGCGACATCACCTCCAGCCAGCGCGCGCCCTCGCCGTAGGCGGCGTCGGTGACCACGCTGAACCCCATCCGCTCCACCCAGAACTCCTTGGCCGTGTCGCAGTCGCGCACGGTCAGCACCACCTTGCTCACCCCGGTGATCATCACGAACCTCTCTCATATATCCATGGTGGATACAACGATGGTGGACTGTATCCTGCGGGGGTGAGTTCCGCAAAGGCACTGCCGCCGCTGACCCCGGCCGCCTTTCAGGTGCTGCTCGCGCTGGCCAACGGCGCCCGGCACGGCTACGGCGTGATGGCCTTCGTCGAGGAGACCACCGGCGGCACGGTCAAGCTCGGCCCCGGCACGCTCTACCGGACCCTGGCCCGCCTGGTCGCCGACGAGCTGGTCACCGAGACCGAGGCCGCCGACCCGCAGGCACCGCACGACGCCCGCCGCCGCTACTACGAGCTCACCGCGCTCGGCCGCGAAGCGGTGCGGCAGGAGGCGGAACTGCTCGCCGCGCTGGTCGAGGCGGCCCAGCGCGCGGGCCTGCTGACCAACCGGCGGTGCGCGTGAGCACCCGCCCGACCGGCTTCGCCCCGCACCTGTTCGTCAAGGACACCGAGGCGGCGATCGCCTTCTACACCAAGGTCTTCGGCGCGCACGAGCTGTGGCGCAACCGCCTGCCCGACGGCACCATCCTCTTCGTCGAGCTCGCCTTGGGCGACCACCGCCTGCTGGTCAGCGAGGAGACCCCGTCGCTGGACGCGCTGGCCCCGCCCACCATCGGCGGCAGCCCGGTGCAGCTGCACGTGGAGGTCGAGGACGTGGACCGGGTGTACCGGCTGGCGCGCTGGGCCGGGGCGGCGGAGGAGATCCCGCTGCAGGAGGCGTTCTGGGGCGAACGGTTCTGCGCCTTCCGGGACCCCTTCGGCCACCGCTGGGCGGTCTCCACCGGCCGCGAACAGCTCAGCCCGGAGGACATCTACGCGCGGACGCCGCCGGAGGTCTGAAACACCGCACCCTGCCGAGCCACCTCGACCGGCCCCCGGTACGCCCCCGCCGCTCTGGCCCGCGCCGCCTCCGGGTCCGCGCCCGGGTGCAGGTGGGTGAGCACCAGTCGCCGCGCCCGCCCTTCTCCGGCGTGCCTGCCCGCGTCCTCCGGGGTCATCACGCTGGTGAACGGGCGGCTGGTCGGCGCGGACAGGAACGCCTCGCACAGGAACAGGTCCGCGTTCGCGGCCAGTTCGGTGATCGCCGGGCAGCTGCGCGAGTCCCCGGTGTAGCCGAGGACCTCGCCCCCGGCCTCGGCGCGGACCCCGAAGGCGGGCATGCCGTGCTGCACCGCGACCGCGGTCAGCCGCAGCCCGCCGACCGCGTGCGCCGAGTGGTCGGTCAGCTCGGTGATCGCCAGGAACCGGTGCAGCTCCTGGGGATCCTCGTCCAGCTGGGTCAGCAGGTGACTGGTCAGGCCGGGCGGGCCGAACACCGGCAGCGGGGCGCCGCGCGGCGGGCCGTAGGCCAGGGCGTGGAACGCGGCAGGCAGGTCGCCGCAGTGGTCGGTGTGCAGATGGGTGATCCACACCGCGTCCAGGGCGCGCAGTTCGGTGTGCCGCAACAGCTCCGGCAGCGTGCCGGTGCCTGCGTCCAGCCAGATCCGGCGGCCTGCCGCGGTCAGCAGGTATCCGGAGCAGGGCTCACCCGGTCCCGGCCAGCCGCCGGAGCAACCCAGCACGCGCAGTTCCACGCCGGTGATCCTGCCCGAGTACTCCCCTGGTTGTATGCCGATTTGTCAGCCACGGCCGGACGAGATCCGCGCGCGGCCCGGACACGCTGTGCCCCATGGACTTCACCCGCACCCGCCTGGCCGCCTACCTGCTGCCGCTGGGCCTGTTCTTCGCCGCGATCAACACCGGCGTGATCTTCCTGGTGCACGCCGAGTACGCCTCCTGGCGGCGCCTCACCCCGGTGGCGCTGGACCCGGTGCACCACGCCTGGTCCGGCACGGTGTTCGCGCTGGTCATCCCGCTTGCCGTGGTCTCGGCGGCACTGGCCGTGGTCATGCTGTTCCTGCGGCACCCGCGACTGCCCTGGTGGAGCGTGCTGGCCGGAGCCGTGTCGCAGGCGGTGATCATGGCGACCAGCGTCCTGATGTGGCCGCGCTGGCAGGAGGAGATCGGCCGTACCGAGGTGCTGGGCGCGGCCTACGAGTCGATCATGGACACGCACTGGCTGCGGGTGGCGCTGATGACCGCCTACAGTGTGCTCGTGCTGGCCCAGACGCTTGTCCTCGTGCGCAAACCGGCATGAGCTTGCGGTCGGTTCCGCTCAACCTCGCCGTGACCGGGCTGGCCGTCGGCCTCGCGCTGCGCTGGCCGGGCGGGCACCCACTGGACGGGCTGGGCTGGGCGCTGTTGCTGGCCGGGTGCGCGCCGTTGCTGGTCCGCACCCGGCACCCGCTGGCCGCCCTGGCCGCGCACAGCCTGCTCGCGCTGCCCTACCACTGGCTGGACTACCCGCACGAGGCGCTGATCGTGCCGGCGATGGCCCTGCTGTTCAGTGCCGCGGAACGGCTGGCCCGGCCCTGGTCCTGGCTGGCTCCCGCGATCTTGGTGCTGCTCACGGTGACCTCGGAACTGGTGCAGGACGGCGGAATCACCCTCGGCCTGCTCGGTCCGGTCGGCTGGCTGGTGGCCGCCGCGGTGCTCGGCGCGGCCGTGCGCGCCACCAGGACCGCCAGGGCCGGTCGCCGGGCCGAGGCCGCGCGGCTGGCCGCCGAACAGCGGCTGCGCACCGCGCGGGACCTGCACGACGTGCTGGCGCACAGCATCACCGTGATCGGCGTGCAGGCGGGGGTGGCTGCGCACCTGCTGACCACCGGGCCGCTGGACCGGGCGGCGCTGGCGGAGACCCTGGACGGCATCACCGAGTCCTGCGGGCGGGCCCGCGCCGAGGTGCGCGCGGCCCTGGACTCGCTGCGCGGCCCGAGCGTCGAAGCGTCCTCGGACCGCCTGCCGGTGCCTGGACTGGCCGGGCTGCCCGCGCTGCTCGGGCCGGTGCGCGCCACCGGCATCGAGGTTGAGCTGCGCGCCGACGACCTCACCGGGCTGCCGCCCGCGCTGGACGTGGTGGCCTACCGGATCGTGCAGGAAGCCCTGACCAACCTCGTCCGGCACGCCCGCGCCACCCTGGCCACGGTGGAGATCACCCGCACCCCGGCCCACCTGCTGCTCACCGTCACTGACAACGGTCGCGGGACCGCCGTCGGCGCGGGGCTCGGGCTGACCGGGCTCGCCGAACGCGCCCACGCCCTCGGCGGCACGCTCAGCACCGGTTCGCCCGCCGCCGGCGGGTTCCTGGTCATGGCCGAACTGCCCATCCCGGAGGCGGCATGATCCGCGTGGTCCTCGCCGACGACCAGACCCTGGTCCGCCGCGCCTTCGCCCTGCTGGTCGGCTCCGCGCCGGACATGACCGTGGTCGGCGAGGCCGCCACCGGCGCCGAGGCGGTGCGCGCGGCCAGGGAGAACCGGGCCGACGTGGTCGTGATGGACATCCGGATGCCCGAGCTGGACGGGGTGGAGGCCACCCGGCTGATCGCCGGGGACGAGGACCTGGCCGGGGTGCGGGTGCTGGTGCTGACCACCTACGACACCGGGGACAACGTGGTGGCCGCGCTGCGCGCCGGGGCCAGCGGGTTCCTGGTCAAGGACACCCAGCCCGCGGCGCTGCTGGAGGCCATCCGCACGGTCGCCGCCGGGGAGTCGCTGCTGTCCCCAGGGCCGACCGCGACGTTGATCGCGCGATTCCGGGAGACGCCGGAAGCTATTGTCCGGCAAGGAGAACTGTCCGCGCTCACCGCGCGGGAGACCGAGGTGCTGACCCTGGTCGCGCAGGGCCTGACCAACCACGAGATCGCCGCGCGGCTGGTGCTCAGCCCGCTGACGGTCAAGACCTACCTGAGCCGCCTGCTGACCAAACTGGACGCCCGCGACCGGGTGCAGCTGGTGATCCTGGCCTACCGGGCCGGTCTGGTCTGACCGGCCCGGCAGGCCTCGAGGATCAGTCCGCGACCAGGGCTTCCAGCGGGCTCACCCTGGCCGAGCGGCGGGCCGGGCCCACCGCGGCCACCAGGGCCAGCGCCACCAGGCCGAGGCCGACGGCGGCCAGTTGCAGCCAGGGCACGGTGACCGAGCCGAACAGCTCCAGGCTCTGCACCGCCAGCCCGCCGTAGAGGCCGCCCAGCCCGAGGCCGACCACCGCGGCGCAGGCGCCGAAGACCACCGCCTCCCAGGCCAGCGCGGCGCGCAGGCCGCCCCTGGACAGGCCAATGGCCCGCAGCAGACCGGACTCCTGGGTGCGCTCCACCACCGACAGCGACAGGGTGACCGCGACGCCGACCACGGCGACCAGCACGGTCATCCCGACCAGGCCGAGCGCCACCAGGCTCATCGTGTTCAGCGCGGTGGCCAGCTCCTTCTTCTCGTCCTCCGGCACCGTGATGCGCACCCCGCCCTCGGCGGTGGCGATCACGCCGACCGCCTTGCGCAGCGCGTCCACATCGGTGCCAGGCGCCGGGTCGACCAGCAGCTGGCTGATCCCGGCCTTGGGCTCGACCGTGGTCAGGTCGCCGGGGAACAGCGAGACCGGGCCGAGGGTGCCCGCGTCGCGGTAGACCGCGGCCACGGTCACCTCCAGCTTGCCGCCGCCAGGACCGCTGACACCGAGCTTGTCGCCGAGCTTGGCGCCCAGCTTGACCGCCAGGGCCTCGGACAGCCCGGCCTTGCCCTTGCCCAGGTCGGTGAGCTTGCCCTGGTCGACCCTGCCCTTGGTCAGGGCGGGGAAGGTGCTCACGTCCACGCCGACGGCGTAGATCTGGTCGAGGTTCGCGCCAGGGCCCTTCAGCGCCACCCGAGCGCTGAGCAGCTTGCTGACCAGCCCGGTCTCCGGCAGGGCGTCGACGGCCTTGGCCGTCTTGTCCGCGATGCCATCGGCGTCGTTGGACTCCACGCTCAGCTTGGCCGGGTAGCGGGCGTCGATGCGCTCGTTCGCCCCGGCCTGGGCCGAGGCGAGCCCGACCAGCACGGCCGCGATCAGGCCGACGCCCATGGTCAGCACCACGGTGGTGGCCGCGGTCCGCTTGGGCACCCGCAGCGCGTTGCCCACCGCGATCCGCCCCGGCACCTTGCCGACCGCCCGCACCGGGGCGCCGACCAGCCTGGCCAGCAACGGCATCAGCAGCGGGCCGCCGAGGATCAGCGCGGCGAAGGCGAAGACCCCGGAGGCGACCACGGAGAGCATGTTGAGCTCCGAGCCCTTGTCCCCGCCCGGCCGCAGGAACAGCAGCCCCACGGCGGCCAGCAGGCACAGCGCCATGAACACCACGCGCGCCTTGCTGCGCCCGGTGCCTGCCTCGCTGACCTTGGCCGCGCCCAGTGCGGCCACCGGCGGCACCTTGGTGCCCGCGACCGCGGGTCCGACCGCGGCGATCACCGTGATCACGGTCGCGGCCAGCACGCACAGCGCCAAGCTGACCCAGGAGACCTGCAACGACGGCAGCGGCGTCTCCACCTGGGTGTTGATGATCGCCAGCGCCGCGTGCCCGAGACCCAGCGCCAGCCCGGCGCCGAGCACGCCGGCGACCAGCCCGGAGGCCCCGGCCTCGGCCAGCAGCGCGCGCAGCACCTGTCCGCGCGAGGCGCCGACGCAGCGCATCAGCGCGGTGCGCCGCCGCCGCTGCGCGATGACGATCCGGAAGGTGGAGGAGACCACCAGCGCCGCGGCCAGCATGGCCAGCCCGGTGAACACGCTGAGCACCATCAGGATCTGGTCGGCCGAGCTGCCCAGGCGGTCGGTGTCGATCTTGCGCTGCTGCGCGCCGGTGCGCACCTGCTGCACCTGGTCGCCGAGCTTGGTCTTGATCGCGGCCACCACCTGCTCCGGCGTGCTGCCGGGCTTGGCGGTGATCTCGTAGGTGTACCAGGAGGAGCGCGGTTCCAGCCCGTGCACGGTGGCAGGCGAGGCGACCAGGGTGCGGTCCCCGCCGCCCTTGATCTTCACCAGCCCGGTGACGGTCAGCGCCGCGGCCTTCTGACCACCGCCGCGGCCGATCAGCGAGACGGTGGAGCCGACCTTGAGGTCCTCCCGCTTGGCGGTGGCCTCGCTGACCGCGACCTCGTTGGCCCCGCCCGGCAGCTTGCCGCTGAGCAGGGTGGCGCGGGCTAGCGCGCCGGGGGTGTCCGCGACCACCCGCCACGGCTGACTGGAGTCCTTGGCGCTGTAGAGGTAGGCCCCGCCCTCCGGCGCCACCTCGTCGACCCCCGGCACCGCCTTGAGCTCGGCGGTGAAGTCCTTGCCCGGCTTGTCCGGGTTGTTCGGGTCGTACTCGGTCTTCGGGGTGAAGACCGCGGCGGCCGCCTCCGGGGTGGTGGAGGCGGTGTTGATCAGCGCGACCCGCAGGGTGGCGGTGAACATCAGCGAGGCCGCCGCGAACATGGTGGCCACCACCACGGCCAGGCCGGTCAGCAGCAGCCGGGTGGGCCGCTGCTTGATCTCCTGGATCACGGTGCGCAGCAAGGGCGAACGCGCCACGGTCAGACCCCCAGCTTGCGCAGCGCGTCCAGCACGGAGTCCGCGGTGGGCTGGTAGATCTCGCCGGCCAGGCGGCCGTCGGCGAGCAGCACCACGCGGTCGGCGTAGGAGGCGGCCACCGGGTCGTGGGTCACCATGACCACGGTCTGGCCGAACTGGTGCACCGAGCGGCGCAGCAGGTCGAGCAGCTCGTGCCCGCTGCGCGAGTCCAGGTTGCCGGTGGGCTCGTCGGCGAAGATCACCTCGGGCCGGGACACCAGCGCCCGCGCCACCGCGACCCGCTGCTGCTGACCACCGGACATCTCCGAGGGCCGGTGGGTGAGCCGGTCCTTGATGCCCAGGATCTCCACCAGCTCGTCGAACCACTTGCGGTCCGGCTGTTTGCCGGCCAGTTCCAGCGGGAGCAGGATGTTCTGCTCCGCGGTCAGCTGCGGCAGCAGGTTGAAGGACTGGAAGACGAACCCGATCCGGTCCCGGCGCACCGTGGTCAACGCCTTGTCCGACAGGGTGTTCAGCTCGGTCTCGCCGAGGAACACCGAGCCGCTGGAGGCGGTGTCCAGCCCGGCGAGGCAGTGCATCATGGTCGACTTGCCGGAGCCCGAGGGCCCCATGATCGCGGTGAACCGCCCGGCGTGGATCTCCAGGTCGACCCCGTCCAGCGCCCGGACCGCGGCCTCACCACGGCCGTAGACCTTGACCAGGCCGAGAGTCCGAGCCGCGACCCGCAGGTCGGCGCCCCGGAGCGTGGGCGGAGCTGACGTCACGAAATCCTCCAAAGAGTCCAAATGGGACGGTTCGTACCCCAGACCGTCCCAAGTGGACGGCGACCGGCCACGATTCTGGTTGCCCCCCACCCTGGCCGCCACCGGTGCAACCCCGGGATTACCCCGAGATGGCCCGGGGACGGCTACGGGCTCTGTGGTTCAGACCACGAACGAGGAAGAAGAGGCAACCCGGCGGCGTCTCGCGCGTCGGGGCGCTACCCGAGGGGCGTCAGCTGGATGCGCCGGGTGGTGTCGAGCAGCCTGGTCACCACGAAGTCAGCGGTGACACCGACCTCGGGCGGGCTACCGGTCCAGGTGATCCTGCTGAAGGCCGCGCCGAAGGTGACCGTGTACCAGCGGTTGCCGGGGGTGATGCCGGTGACGGTGGCGGTCACCAGCGAGCCGACCGGGTGCCGGACTTTGATCGCTGACCACTCCGCAGCGCTGAAGGCCAACCTCGTCCGGCCAGACCGGAACCGGGATTCCAGCGGCCAGAGCCGGACCTGGCAGTACCCCATGAGCCGACGGATGTCGTGCCGGAGCACCTCGAACTCAATCACCGAGCCGATGGCGGGCCACTCCCCCACATCGTGCGTCAGGTGCTCGCCGTCGATGAACCCCCGCGCGCCGCGGCCCAGGTCGACGTGCACGCCGACCCGAGACTTCGGCATCAGGTAGCCGAGGATCCGACCGGACACCCGATCGCCGATCGGAAACCAGGCGATGACCAGGTCGGGGTCCGGCTGCCTGGACATTCAGTCGCTGAGCACTTCCCGCAGCACCGGCAGGCTTTCCCGGTACCGCGCCGCGTACCGCTGCGCCTGCCGCCCCCGCCAGTACGGCCCGCCGTTGTACCGCGCGGTCAGCTCCGCCCCCTGCGCCTCGGTCAGCTCCCCCGCGAACCCGGCCTCGCGCCGCAGCCCGGCCAGGTGGATGGCCGCGACGTAGATGCCCTGCCGCGGTTCCTTCAGCGTGGCGATGATCTCCCGCCGCTGGGCCCTGGTCAGCGTGCCGGGGTCGTAGCCCAGTGCCTCCGCCCCGCGCCGCACCTGGATGGCCATCGGGCCGTAGGAGGTGTAGTCGGGGTTGCCTGCCGCGCGGCCGGGGAGCAGGCGTTGCGGGATGGTGCGGCGCAGCCAGTCGACGAGGTCGTCGAGCACCATCGGCTTCTCGCCGACCTCCTGGTAGGCGACCCCGGCCAGCACCTCGGGCGGGATGTCGTTGTCCTTGGCCGCGACCTCGATGATCTCCCGGTTCTCCCGCAGCCAGCGGGCGCGGAACCGGGTCCGGCCCTCGCCGAGGCCGCTCCACCACAGCAGGCATTGCCAGGTGCGCCAGGTGATCGTGCCCCCCGGCAAGGCGGTGGCCCGCCCGCGCACCTGGCGCAGGGCGGGCGAGACGGCCGACTCGCTCACGGTTCCACCGTAGCGAAAGCGGTCACAGCGGAAGGCCCGGCCATCCTTGGCGGGATGGCCGGGCCTTGACTGCTCCGCTTGTTACAGGTACTGGCCGGTGTTGCTGGCGGTGTCGATCGCCCGGCCCGACTCCTGGTTCTTGCCAGTCACCAGGGTGCGGATGTAGACGATGCGCTCGCCCTTCTTGCCGGAGATCCTGGCCCAGTCGTCCGGGTTGGTCGTGTTGGGCAGGTCCTCGTTCTCGGCGAACTCGTCCACGATGGCGTCGTGCAGGTGCTGGACGCGCAGACCGGGCTGCTTGGTGTCGAGCACCGCCTTGATCGCGGCCTTCTTCGCGCGGTCGACGATGTTCTGGATCATCGCGCCGGAGTTGAAGTCCTTGAAGTACAGGATCTCCTTGTCACCGTTGGCGTAGGTGACCTCCAGGAAGCGGTTGTCCTCCGTCTCGGAGTACATCCGCTCCACCGTGTGCTGGATCATCGCCTGGATGCACGTCGACCGGTCGCCGCCGAACTCCGCGAGGTCCTCCTCGTGGATGGGCAGGTTCGCGGTCAGGTACTTGGCGAAGATGTCCTTGGCCGCCTCGGCGTCCGGCCGCTCGATCTTGATCTTCACATCGAGCCGCCCTGGCCGCAGGATGGCCGGGTCGATCATGTCCTCGCGGTTGGAGGCGCCGATGACGATCACGTTCTCCAGGCCCTCGACGCCGTCGATCTCGCTGAGGAGCTGGGGGACGATGGTGGTCTCGACGTCGGAGGAGACACCGCTGCCACGAGTCCGGAAGATCGAGTCCATCTCGTCGAAGAACACGATCACCGGGGTGCCCTCGGATGCCTTCTCCCGGGCCCGCTGGAAGATCAAGCGGATGTGCCGCTCGGTCTCGCCGACGAACTTGTTGAGCAGTTCGGGGCCCTTGATGTTGAGGAAGTAGGACTTGGCCTGTCCGTCCGTGTCGCCACGGGAGGCGGCGACCTTCTTCGCGAGGGAGTTCGCCACGGCCTTGGCGATCAGCGTCTTGCCGCAGCCGGGCGGACCGTAGAGCAGCACGCCCTTGGGCGGGCGCAGCTCGTACTCGCGGAAAAGATCGGAGTGCAGGAACGGCAGCTCCACCGCGTCGCGGATCTGCTCGATC
This sequence comes from Crossiella sp. NPDC003009, assembly GCF_053591555.1. Taxonomy (NCBI): domain Bacteria; kingdom Bacillati; phylum Actinomycetota; class Actinomycetes; order Pseudonocardiales; family Pseudonocardiaceae; genus Crossiella; species Crossiella sp. NPDC003009. The sequence continues at coordinate 120,292 of NZ_JBSFUA010000024.1, forward strand.
TGCTTGAACAGGCCGCCGATGTCCTCGTACCCGATGTCGGGGACCTCTTCCAGCACCAGGTCCTCGACCTCGGCCTTGGGCACCCGTTCGTAGGCGAACCCGGCCTTGGAGTCGACCAGCAGGGAGTCGCCGGGCTTGAGCGGCTGCTCGAGCAAGGGCTCGGCCAGCCACACCACCCGCTCCTCATCGGCGTGCCCGACGATGAGCGCCCTGGCCAGGCCCTCGCCCTCGGTCAGCACCTCGCGGAGCGCGCACACCTCACCGGTGCGCTCGAACGTGCCGCCTTCCACCACGGTCAGCGCCTCGTTCAACCGCACGCTCTGACCGAACTGGAGGCTCTCCGCTTCGACGGCCGGCGACACCGCGACCCGCATCCGGCGACCCGCGGTGAACACGTCCACCGTGGAGTCCTCGTAGCGGGCCAGGAAGACCCCGTAACCGCTGGGCGGCTGGGCGAGGCGGTCGACCTCCTCGCGCAGGGCCAGCAGCTGTCCTCGGGCTTCCTTCAGCGTCTCGACCAGCTTGGCATTGCGTTCTGTGAGCTGACTCACTCGAGTTGTGGCCTCGGCGAGTCGCTGCTCCAGCAGCCGCGCGTGCCGAGGAGACTCGGCGAGCTTTCGGCGTACCAGGGCCAGCTCGTCCTCAAGGAACCGAATCTGTGCACTGAGTTCAGCGGCCGTGCCACCGCTGATCCGCTCGCCACCCTCGTCGGGCTGGCTGCCGGGACGATCGTGCTGCATGTCGGCACCCCTCCTCCCGTGCTCTGTCCGTTCACGGTACCGGCGATCACCGACAACAACGTTGTTCTACATGGCAACCGGGCGTGGCGAAAGGTCACAACCGCCCACTCGGCCGGTCGAACTGCTCCATCTCGGTGTAAGGACTACCGGTGCACCCACTACGGTGCGTCGAGTAGAGGTCGGTCAGCGCCCGAATGGGCGGGCCGGCGGCGCGAGCGGTACCCATAGGAGATCCTGATGTCCGTCCCACCACCTCAGCCGGGACCAGCTGGCCGGCAAGTTGGCTGGGGACAACAGCCTGGCGGCTACCCACAGCAACCGGTTCCCACCCCCCGAACTGGACCGGAGCAACGACCGGGTGGACTTTCCGCAGCGTACCAATATCTGGGACGCCTGCGGCGGAAGTCGAAGGCCGGGGCGGCGGCCGGTTACCCGGCGCAGGGCCCGCACAGCGGCTACCCCGTGTCGCCCGGAATGCACCCCAACCCACTCCCCTGGGTGATCGGTGGGGCGGGCGTGGCCGCGGTGGGTATCACCACGATCCTGGTGCTCGGCTTCACCGGTGGCGGCGGGTTCAGCACCGCGCAGGCGGTGGTGGACGCCTACGTGAAGGGCGTGAACGAGGGCGTCACCGACCCGGACCTGTTCTGCCCGGCGTACCGCAAGCAGGCCGACGACGACGCGGGCCGGACCAGGGAGCAGCTGGCCAGCATCGGCGGCGGCGCGGCCACCCCCGCGAAGGCCACCGCGACGGCCGGAAAGGTCACGGAGAGCGGGACATCCGGTAGCGCTGTGGTCACGTTGGAGGCGCAGGGCCCTGCCGGTTCGTTGAGAATCAAGAACACACTCGCGCTGACGCAGGACGAGGGCTGGACGATCTGCGGGGTCATCCCGGAAATCGACTTCCCACGGCCGACGCCACCCGGCTCCGGCGGCTGACGAACGCGACACCCCCGACGACGAAGGAGCGCCGAGGTGACCTACCCCCCGCAGGGCCCCTACGGGCAGGACCCGTACGGCCAGCAGCCCGATCCCCATGGGCAGGGCTATGGGCAGCAGCCGCCGGGGTACGGCCAGCAGCCCGGTTACGGGCAACAGCCCGGGTACGAGCAGCAGCCCGGCCATGGGCAGCAGCCGGGGTACGAACAGCCCGGTTACGGCCAGCAGCAGCCCGGCTACGGGCAGGACCCGTACGGGCAGCAGACCGGTCCGTACGGCCAGCAGTACCCGCCCACCGGCGGCTTCCCGCAGCAGGGCTACGAGCAGCAGCCGCAGTACGGCGGCCCGCAGTACGCGGCCTACCAGGCGGCGCAGTCCCAGTCGCCGAAGAAGAAGACCGGCATCATCATCGCCGCGGCCACCGCCGCCGTGGTGCTGCTGGGCGGCGGCGGCACGCTGCTCTACTTCCTGACCCGGTCCCCGGACCCGAAGGAGCTCGCCACCGCGGTGCTGGCCAACTACCAGCGCGACTTCGACAAGAGCATCATGGAGATCAACGGGGAGAAGGACTACCAGCCCTACCTGTGCGCGGAGGACATGAAGAACCTCCGCGAACGCCGCGAGGCCGTGCAGAAGCAGGAGTCCTCCCGCACCGCCACCCCGACCAAGACCACCACCGCGCACAACAGCAAGGCCACCATCACCGTCGCCTCGGTCGAGGCGAACGAGGAGGCCGGCACCGGCACGGTCAAGGCGGACCAGACCACCACGGACACCGGCGGCAAGGAGAAGAAGCAGCAACGCTCCTTCCGCCTGCTGAAGGAAGACGGCGAGTGGCGCATGTGCGGCCTGATCGCACCGCTGGACCGCTCGAGCGGGGGCTCGGGGTCGACCTCGGCGCCACGACCGACGCTGTCGATTCCGCGGATCACGATTCCCAGCATCGTCATTCCGAGCCTCAGCATCCCGACCTTCCCCAGGCCGACCACCGGCGGCTGAGGAGCGGGCGAAGGGTTGGCTTTAGACGCAAGAGGTCCTCTCGTCTTCTCCGTACGGCCTGGAGACTGCGTACCGCATCCCGCCGAGCAGACGCTCACAGCAACCGCCGCCAAAGCCTCGCAA
>NZ_JBSFUA010000025.1:0-114471 GCF_053591555.1 Crossiella sp. NPDC003009
CGGCACCAAGGACTCCAAGGTGCGCCCGCGCTTCAACGAGGCGCTGTCCAGGATCGAGCAGGGCAAGGCCACCCCGGAGGCGGCCTTCGGCGAGTTGCGCGGCTTCTCCCGCATCTCGTAGGTCTCGATGATGTCCTCGACCTTGAGATCGGAGTAGTTGCCGAGCGTCAGACCGCACTCGAAGCCCTCGCGGACCTCGGTGACGTCGTCCTTGAACCGGCGCAGCGTCGAGATCGGCAGGTTCTCCGCGATGACGTTGTTGTCGCGGAGGAGCCGGGCCTTGGTGTTCCGCTTGATCTCCCCGGAGAGCACCATGCAACCCGCGATGGTGCCGACCTTGGAGGACTTGAACACGTCGCGGATCTCGGCACGGCCCAGCTGGATCTCTTCGTACTCCGGCTTGAGCATGCCCTTGAGGGCCTGTTCGATCTCGTCGATCGCCTGGTAGATCACGGTGTAGTACCGGATCTCCACACCCTCGCGGTTGGCCAGCTCGGTGGCACGCCCCTCGGCCCGGACGTTGAAGCCCAGGACGATGGTGTTCTCCGCGGTGGCCAGGTTGATGTCGCTCTCGGTGACCCCACCGACGCCGCGGTGCACGACGTGCAGCTGGACGTCGTCGCCGACCTCGATCTTCATCAGAGCGGCTTCCAGCGCCTCGACGGTACCGGAGTTGTCACCCTTGATGATCAGGTTGAGGCGGTTGGTCTCCTTCAGCGCGGAGTCCAGGTCCTCCAGGCTGATCCGCTTCCGCTTCGCCGCGTTCTGGGCGTTGCGGATACGGGCCTGGCGGCGCTCGGCGATCTGCCGGGCGACCCGGTCCTCCTCGACCACCAGGAAGGTGTCACCCGCACCCGGCACCGAGGTCAGACCGATGACCTGCACCGGACGCGACGGAGTCGCCTCGGTGACGTCCACGTTGTGCTCGTCGACCATGCGGCGGACTCGGCCATAGGCGTCACCGGCCACGATCGAGTCACCCACGCGCAGCGTGCCGCGCTGGACCAGCACGGTGGCCACCGGGCCGCGACCGCGGTCGAGGTGCGCCTCGATCGCGACACCCTGGGCCTCCATGGCCGGGTTGGCCCGCAGGTCCAGCGAGGCGTCCGCGGTGAGCAGGATCGCCTCGAGCAGACCGTCGATGTTGATGGCCTGCCGCGCGGAGATGTCCACGAACATGGTCTCGCCGCCGTACTCCTCGGCGACCAGCCCGTACTCGGTGAGCTGCTGGCGGATCTTGGCGGGGTTCGCCCCCTCCTTGTCGATCTTGTTGACCGCGACCACGATCGGCGCGTTGGCCGCCTGGGCGTGGTTGATCGCCTCCACCGTCTGCGGCATCACACCGTCGTCGGCGGCGACCACGATCACCGCGATGTCGGTGGAGTTCGCACCACGGGCACGCATGGCGGTGAACGCCTCGTGACCAGGGGTGTCGATGAAGGTGATGAGTCGGTCGTTGCCTTCCAGCTGAGTCAGCACCTGGTAGGCGCCGATGTGCTGGGTGATGCCGCCTGCCTCGCCCTCGTGCACGTTGGCCTTGCGGATCGTGTCCAGCAGTCGGGTCTTACCGTGGTCGACGTGACCCATGACGGTCACCACCGGCGGGCGGATGACGAGGTCTTCCTCGTCACCGGCGTCCTCGCCGTAGGTGATCGCGAAGGAGGACAGCAGCTCGCGGTCCTCTTCCTCCGGGCTGACGACCTGGACCTGGTAGTTCATCTCCGAGCCGAGGAGCTCGAGCACCTCGTCGGAGACGGACTGGGTCGCGGTGACCATCTCACCGAGGTGGAACAGCACCTGCACCAGCGCGGCCGGGTTGGCGCCGATCTTCTCGGCGAAGTCCGTCAGCGAGGCGCCACGGGGAAGCCGGATGGCCTCGCCGCTGCCCTTCGGCAGGCGCACACCGCCGATGGACGGGGCCTGCATGTTGTCGAACTCCTGGCGCTTCTGGCGCTTGGACTTGCGACCACGGCGAGCCGGACCACCGGGACGGCCGAAGGCACCCGCGGCACCGCCACGGCCACCGGGACCACCCGGACGACCGCGGAAGCCACCGCCGCCACCGGCAGGCGCGCCACCGGGGCCGCCACCAGGACCGCCGCGGAAACCGCCGCCGCCACCGCCACCACCGGGACCGCCGCGGAAGCCACCGCCACCGCCGCCGCCACCACCGGGACGGCCAGCGCCGCCACCGCCACCACCGGGGCCACCGCGGAAGCCACCGCCACCGCCGGCACCGCCACCGGGACGGCCAGCGCCGCCACCGGGGCCGCCACGGCCGCCGCCGGGACCACCCTGGCCACCGCGGCCACCGCCGCCGGGACCAGCAGGCCGTGCGGGCCGCGGAGGCATCATGCCCGGGTTGGGCCGAGGCGGCATGTTGCCCGGAGTCGGGCGCGGGCCACCACTGCCCGGAGCGGGCCGGTCACCACGCGGCGCGGCCGCGGGACGCCCGTCGCCGGGCCGCGAGTCGCTCGGCCGGGGCGGCATGGCGCCCGGCGAGCCGGGACGCGGGCCGGAAGGACGCGCGGGCGGCGCACCGGCGCCGACACCGAACGGGTTGTTGCCGGGACGCGGCGCGCGCGGACCGGGCTTCGGGGACTGCGGCTTCGGCGGCACGACACCGGCGTCCGGCGCCGGCTTGGGGCCGGGGCGCGGTCCGGGACGGCTTGCCGAGGGCCGGTCGGTCTTGGGCTGGTCGGACCGGGGCGCGTCGGCCTTCGGCTGCTCGACCTTGGGCTGTTCCACCCGCGGCTGCTCGACCTTGGGGGCCGGCTTCGGCTGTGCGGGCTTGGGGGCCGACGGCGCGGGAGCCGCCGCCGGAGCGGCCGCCGCCGCGGGGGCCGGGGCCTGCTCGGCCGGCTTGGGGGCCGGCGGGCGCGGACCGGGCTTGGGGCCGGGGCCGGGACGACCCGGCGTCGCGGCCGGGCCGGGAGCCGGCGCGGCCGGCCGGGGCTGCTCGGCGGACTTGGGCTTCACATCGGTCGGTGACGGACGGGAAGCGGGCGGCGTGGGTCGCGGAGCGGAGCGCTTCGGACTGTCGGTGGCGCCCAGGGAATCCCGAAGCCTGCGGGCGACGGGGGCTTCCACGGTGGACGACGCGGACTTGACGAACTCGCCAAGCTCCTTGAGCTTGTTCAGCACTTCCTTGCTGGTGACTCCGAGCTCCTTAGCGAGCTCGTGCACACGGGCCTTGCCTGGCACTGGTCTCCTTATCTGGAGGCCAAGCGGCAATCCCGCTCGACCTCGCCTACCGTCGAAACGCGCTCATGGCTTCAGCTTCACGGCTGACTCATGACGGGTCGACCTGCTTCCTTGTTCCGGACATGACTCGAGAGGTCCTCGTGTCGGTGGAGATTCTCAAGCGTGCTGTTCCAGGTGGTTCCTGACCTCGACCGCGTCCACCGGTCCCGGAACGCGCAACGCACGCGGGAACGCTCGACGCCGCTCAGCCAGGCGCAGGCATTCCGGGTCGGGGTGCAACCACGCTCCCCTACCGGGCAACCTACGCCGAAGATCGACAACGAGCGAGTCGTTATCGACCACCAGTCGCAGCAGCTCACGGGCCAACGCCCGGGACCGGCATCCGACACACGTCCGAACCGGACCTTCGTGCACGAAAACCGCTCCCCAGCGTTGCGCCAAGTTAGAGTCTAACGCTTCAGGCTCCGTCAGCCGAACCGGATGCCGTAGCACCGGCCGCCGCCGCCCCCGCCGCAGGTCCGGCAGGGTCCGCGTCGCTGCGGATGTCGATCCGCCAGCCGGTGAGCCGCGCGGCGAGCCTGGCGTTCTGGCCCTCCTTGCCGATGGCGAGGGAGAGCTGGAAGTCCGGCACGACCACCCGGGCCGTCTTCGCCCGCTCGTCGACCACCCGAACGGAGACAACCTTGGCGGGCGAGAGGGCATTCCCGACGAAGGTCGCGGGGTCCTCGGAGTAGTCGACGATGTCGATCTTCTCCCCGAACAGCTCGCTCATCACGTTGCGCACCCGCGCGCCCATCGGCCCGATGCACGCGCCCTTGGCGTTCACCCCGGGCACGGTGGAGCGCACCGCGATCTTGGAGCGGTGGCCGGCCTCGCGGGCGACCGCGGCGATCTCGACGGTGCCGTCGGCGATCTCCGGGACCTCCAGCGCGAACAGCCGGCGCACCAGGTGCGGGTGGGTGCGGGAGAGGGTGATCTGCGGGCCGCGCATGCCGCGGGAGACGCCGACCACGTAGCACTTGATCCGGTTGCCGTGCTGGTAGTCCTCGCCGGGCACCTGCTCGGCCGGGGGCAGCACGCCCTCGGTGTCGCCGATCTGCACCACGACCATGCCGCGGGAGTTGGCCCGCGCGTCGCGCTGCACCACTCCCGCGATGAGCTCGTTCTCCTTGGCCGCGAACTCGCCGAAGGTCTTCTCGTGCTCGGCGTCGCGCAGCCGCTGCAGGATGACCTGGCGCGCGGTGGTCGCGGCGATCCGGCCGAAGCCCTCCGGGGTGTCGTCCCACTCCTGGGCGATCGACCCGTCGTGCGCGAGGTCCTGCGCCAGCACCCGCACCATGCCGGTCTTGCGGTCGATGTCAACCCTGGCGTGCGGGGCGTGCCCGTCGGTGTGCTTGTACGCGGTGAGCAGCGCGGTCTCGATGGCTTCCAGGACGGTCTCGAAAGGGATGTCCTTGTCCCGTTCGATTGCCCGGAGTGCGGCGATATCGACGTTCACTTCGACTCCTCCTTCGATGCGTCCGTGCCCTGGCAACGGTCCAGCTTGATCAGGTCTTCGGCGGGCGGCTGGCGGAACTCCACCTCGACGACGGCCTTGGCCATCTCGCGGTAGGCGACCGTGCGCAGCTCGCCGTCCACCAGCAGCACCACGCCGCCGGTGTCGTGCTCGTCGGCGGGACCGACCCGGCCGACGTACTCGGCGCCCTCCAGCGGGCGCACCTTCACCAGCCGGAGCCGGTTGCGCCGCCAGTGGCGCGGGTGGGTCAGCGGGCGGTCGATGCCCGGCGAGGTGACCTCGAGGGTGTAGGCGCTGGCCAGGATCGCGTCGTGGGCGTCAAGGGTGGCCGACACCGACCGGGACACCTTGGCGATCTCGTCCAGCCCGATGCCGTCGTCGGAGTCGACGACCACCCTGACCAGCCGACGCCGTCCCGCCTGCCGGATGTCGAGCTCCTCCAGCTCGAAGCCCACCTCGTGCACGGTTTCCCGCACGAGGGGTTCGAGCTGGGCGACGAGCTCGTCGCGCGGCGCGCTGGACACGTGGTCACTCCTTGTCTGCGGTGCAGAGGGCTGCGACGGCGACCGCAGATGGCAAGAGCCGTCCCGCGTCCGGTGCTGCACTTCACCGGCCGAGGTTGCTCAGCGTATCTCGTCGGAGGAGGTGCCCGGGTCCAGACGATCACCCCTCGTTCGGTTGAGTCGCCGAGTGTGCGGTTCCGCGGCCCTGGTCGGCGGCCTGGCAGGATGACTCGGTGTGACCATCGTCCTCCCGCGTTTCGGCCGCCGCCGGGTGCTGCTGGCCGGCGCACTCGCCGTGACGGCGCTGCCGCTGGCCAGCGCGTGCACCCCCGAACCGGCCCCTGAGCAAGCCGATCCCCTGGAGGCGCTGCTCACCCGGGCCCAGGCGGACACCGCCCTGGCCAAGGCCACGGCGGCCACGCACCAGGGCCTGGCCGCGCAGGCCGACGCCGTGGCCGGTGACCGCCTGCAACACGTCCAGGCCCTGCGGAAGGAGCTGGACCGGGCCCGCCCCGCCCGCGCCTCCAGCACGGCCTCAGGCGCGCCGACGAGTGCGGCCCCGCCGCCGGTGGCCGGGCAGCAGAACGCCGCGCTGACCGCGCTGCGGGAGGCGGTGGCTGCTGCGGAGAAGGAGGCCGCGGGCCTGGTCGCCGGCCTGCCGCCGTACCGGGCGGGCCTGGTCGGCTCGGTCGCCGCCTGCTGCGCAAGCCTGCGGGAGGTGCTGGCATGACCTCGCCGCAGCCGAGCGGTTCGACCGCCGCGATGGAGCCAGAAGCGCTCGCCGCCCTGCAGCGCGCCCTGGCCGCCGAACACGCCGCGGACTGGGCCTACGGCCTGGCCACGGCGTTCGTGAAGGACACGCAGCAGAACGCGCTCCGCGAAGGCACGACGCAGCACCGGGCCCGCCGCGACACCACCGAGCGCCTGCTCCGCGACGTCGGCACCACGCCGGTGCCAGCCGAACCCGCCTACGCCCCGCCGCAGCCGGTCACCGACCAGCCGACGGCCATCACGCTGCTGGTCACCGCCGAAACCGACACCGCGGCCGCGTGGCGCGCGGTGCTGGAACGCACGACGGACGCGAACCTGCGCCGCACCAGCCTGGATGCCCTGACCGCGGCCGCGGTCCGCGCGACCCGGTGGCGCAAGGCCGGCGGTGCGACGCCGCTCACTGTGCCGTTCCCCGGCCAGCCCTGAGCCGCGGCGGAAGGCGCGAACCACGCTCAGCCAGTCGACCGCCGGAGGGTCCTGCGAGCAGCGCTGTCCGCACGCTCAGCTCATGATCGCGCCGAACCGCAACGCGTCGGTGCTGATCGCCTTGAGCAGCTCGACATCCGCCCGGCCCTCGGTGAAGAAGTCCGACTCGACGATGGTGACCACGGAACCGCTGACCCTGGAGGCATAGCCAGCCCCGGTCAGCTTCCGTGGCCCGTCCGGCACGGTGTAGCCGTCGCGGAGCAGGTCGGCGATGTTGCCGGTCTTGTCCCGCGACGCGAGCCGGTTCAACTCCACCGCGTCCTTGCTGTCCGCCATGCGCACCACGGCCACGGACACCACCACCTTGGTCCCGTCCGCGGTGCTCGTCGTGTGCAGCGACCGGACCACCTGCTGGCAGGAGGACTTCGCCAGGAACTCCGCGACAGCCCCGTAGGCCCGCTTCCCGCAGTCAGCGTCCCGGTGCTCGGCATGCGCCGCGAACTGGTACGCCGGCACCCCAGGCGGCGTGGTCGGCGTGCCAGCCACCAGAGAAGGCTGGAAAGCCACCCACAGCAACCCGGACAGAACGGCCACCCCGACCAAGCCCAGGCCCTTGATCGCGTAGTTGACCACCGGCCGCTCAGCAAGCGAGGGCGTCCCCGGCTCACCCACGAGCGAGTGACCCCCGTCCATCCCAAACGACACAGCCGGCAACTGCGAGGTACCGCCCCCGCGCCGCGGGTCCGACAGTTCCCTCACCGGTCCGGATGACAGATGCTCCGACACGGTCTCTCACCGTAATCGCATCCGCCCGGGACCACGAACCGAGTGGTCAATTGTGATTATCCCTGCTGGTAGGTCACCTCCAGCCGAGGCGGCCGCCCCTCAGTGGCCTCACTCGCCGACCACTTCTTCCACCCGAACACGTCGGCTTCGTTCTCAGCCCGCAAACCCAGCCCACCCAGCTCGGCACCGCCACCGGCCCACTCACGCACCAGCCCGGTCAACTCCACCTCAACGGCACCGTCCGGGCAACTCGCCGAGTGCCCCAGGGTCTTCGTCGAACCTGCCACCTGCCGCAACCATGCCGGCTGCCTGCTCCAAGCGGTCTTCGCGTCAGCGGCCCCGGTCTCCCACACCTGCCAGGCCCGAGCCTGACAAGACCACGAGTGCCAGTTCCACAGCTTCAGCTCCGCTCGCCGAACCTGCTTGCCCCGCAGCCCTGCCAACTGCCAGCTGAGAAACGACCGCGCCACGATCGTCCCGTCGAACGTCCCGACCCGGATGTCCGGCTGGTGTCCCATCGGCGCGGTCAGGATGTTGCTCTGCACGTAGGTGTCCAACACCGGCCCCAGGGACACGCTCGCGGGCTCGGCGACCACATCCGACCCCTCGCTCCCGGCACTTTCACTCGCCACCGTCAGCGGCACCGTTCCGCCACTAGGCACCAGTCGCTGGGTGAAGCCACTGCGCGTCACCGTCACTACCAGGTCCTCGCCAGGCCGCGCGCCGGGATAGGTGACGCGACTGCCCGCCAGCACTGGGGCCGGCAGCGGCGTCGGCCACGCTCGGGTGAACCGAGTCTGCCCGTCCACCATTCGCGCCAGCTCCGTGCTCCCCTGCCCACCGAGGCTCAACCGCCGCGGATGCGCCACCGGCTCGACCCGCCCGTCCGCGCTCGCTCGCAACGTGAGGTCGACCGGCCGCCAGCCACCGCCTTCCCGAACATGAACCGGCCCGGTGTGTAGCACCAGCGTTCGGGAGCCATCGGGGTTGGCGAACGTCGACGAGTACTCGGTCCGAGCATCTACGACTTCGACTGGCTGTGGCCGCGACTGCGCGGATCCAACCGGGACAAGAACGCTGACAAGGGCAAGGACAACTGCGGCACGGCGCACGGGCATGTCCTCCACCATTGTGGTCCACCCCAGACCACCGAAAGCCACCGCGGCAACGTTCACCGACCTGAGTGATTCCACAAAATCCACCCCCTCCCCAGCTCGAAAAATGTCGTCCCCTCCCCCTAGCGTCGAGCGCATGATGACTGACCTGCGAAAACAACTCCGCGACCAGTGGCGGCAGCTCACCCGGCTCCAGGCCGAGTTCAGCCGCACCATCGGCGAGGCGGACGCCCGCGCCGACTACAAACTCGACCGCCACACTTCGATGCGATCTTGGTTGGTCGGCGAATTGCGGATGACTGGATCTGAGGCGTCCCAACGGGTCTGCGTCGCCCGGCAACTCCGCGAGCTCCCCAAGGTCGCCACCCTGTTCACCGAAGGCGAACTTCCTTATCCCCACGTAAGCCTGTTCGCCCGGACCCGCGTGGGAATCGGGGCCACCGCGTTCACCGCCGCTCTGCCGGACCTGCTGACAACAGCTCGAACCCTCGACGCGAGCCGCTTCCGCGAGCACGTCCGGCAAGTCCGCAGGGCACACACCGCCACCCGCCGAGGCACTGCCCAGGACCAGCCTGAACGCGGCCGCCTGGCCATCCGCACGCACGAGGACGGCACCGTCACCCTGCACGGCAGGTTGGACCAGTCTGGCGGCGCGACCCTGCAAGAGGCACTGAACACCGTCCTGCCCACGCCAACCGGCAAGGCGCCAACCCCGAAATCCGAACGCCGGGCCGAGGCACTGGTCACCTTGTGCAACCGCCAACTCAACACGATGCGGCACACCAAATCCCGCACGATCCCCAGCTGGCTGGGCGCCCGCATGCGCCCACGCCACTCCGACCGCCACACCACGCCCAAGCACCGCGGCGGCGGCGCCCGCTCGTCCCTGATCGACCTTCCGCCGCTTCGTGCGGCAGCCACCCACACCCCGGCAGCAATCGCCTCGCCCGACCCTATCCCCTTGCCGCGCCGAGACCAGGAACCGACTTCACGCATGACTCCGGGCAGGAAGCTCACCCACGCCTCGGCTCGAGCCGGCCGATGGGGCGCTCGAACTACGTGAGCCCGTCCAGCACCAAATCGACGTCTGCCGCGGTGTTGTAGAGGTGAAAAGACAAACGCGCCCTGCCCGCCCGCATGCTGAACCGCACTCCCGCCGCGCGCACTCGTCCGATCTGGTCCGTCGAGAGGTCAAGAGAGGTGATCGCTGACCCGCCCTCGGGAAGCTCAAGCCCACGGCGCACAGCGTTGGCAAGCCCTACGCAATGGTCGCGAACCGCGCCCAAGTCCAGCCCTGCCAGCCACGGAAGCGCGGCCGCGGCACCCACTTGGGCAAGCCACGCTGGTGACAGGTCAAGACGTCGAGCATCGCTCGCCAGCCGCAACGGCAGTCCGTAGATCGAGGCCCAAGGGTCCTCTCCGGCGTACCAGTTGGCGGCCAGCGGACGCGTGCGCTCAAGCGCGTCCGGTCGCACGGCCAGCCACGCCGCGCCACGGGGCGACAGCAGCCACTTGTAGGCGGCGCCCACAACCCAGTCTGCCCAGTCGAGCGAGAGCGGCAGCCAACCGGCCGCCTGGCTGACGTCAAGCAGCACCGGGACGCCTGCGGCTGAGGCTGCCTCGCGGAGTGCGTTTGTGTCGAGCACAGCGCCCGTGGCCGACTGCACGAGGCTGACCACGATCAGGTCGGCCTGGTCCACAGTGGACGCGAGCTTCTCGGGCTCGACCTCGGTGACGGTGACGCCGCGATGGGCCTGAGCCGCGAAAGGGAACGTGACGCTGGTGAAGTCATCGGGCACGGTGAGCACGCGGGTGCCGTCGGGGATGCTGCCCGCGACCAAGGCCACCAACTGAGACACGCTGGCGCCGCTGGCCACCTGCTCCGGTGGGACACCGACGAGGGCAGCGAAGCCCGCGCGGGCTTTGGCGACGTGCTCGTCGAAGTCCGGGGCGGCGTCGGCGCCGGTGCGCCAGCGGGTGATGGAGTCGCTGACGGCGTCCGCCACGAAAGCGGGAGGGATGCCGATGCTGGCGGTGTTCAAGTAGCCGGGCGGGGTGTCGAACCTGTGTTCTGGGGTGGGACGCACGAACGCGACCCTAGGCCCGGATCGGTAGCGTGCAAGGGGTGTTGACTGAGGAGATCGAGATCCGGACCGGGTCGGTCGAGGTGGTCTACGACCTCACGGCCGAGTGCGAGCGGTTCCTGGCGAATGCTGGTGGGCGCGACGGCCTGCTGCACGTGTGGGTGCCGCACGCGACGGCGGGCCTGGCGGTGTTGGAGACCGGGGCGGGCAGCGACGACGACCTGTTGGCCGCGCTGCGGGAGCTGTTACCGAAGGACGATCGGTGGCGGCATCGGCATGGTTCGCCAGGGCACGGCCGGGACCACGTGTTGCCCGCGTTGTTGCCGCCGTATGCGACGGTTCCGGTGTTAGGTGGGCGAATGGCGTTGGGGACGTGGCAGTCGGTGTGCTTGGTGGACACCAATGTGGACAATCCGGTGCGGAAGGTGCGGCTCAGCTTGTTGGTGGGGTGAGTTGAGGGCTCGCGGTGTGGTTGACGATGATCGCCCCTCAGTCGTTGTCCGGATAGCGGACAAAGTCGTCCGAAAATCTTGACTCCGCGCTGGGGGCGCTTCAGGCTGCCGCGCATGGGTGACGGAGTGCGGGCGGGCTCTGACGGGACAGTGGCGCGTGGGCCGCTCATGCGGGTGGTGAGTGCCGGGGTCATCGGCACGACGGTTGAGTTCTACGACTTCTTCCTCTATGGCGCGGCCGCGGCGACGATCTTCGGGCCGGTGTTCTTTCCGCAGGCCGATGGCCTGGTCGGGGTGTTGCTCGCGCTGGTCACCTATGCCGTGGGGTTTGTCGCGCGGCCGTTGGGTGGCGTGGTGTTCGGGCATTTCGGAGACCGGGTCGGGCGGAAAAAGTTGCTCGCGGTCAGTCTGCTGCTCATGGGGGTGTCCTCGTTCCTGATCGGCTTGCTGCCGGGGTATGCCGAGATCGGGATCGTGGCGCCGCTGTTGCTGACATTGTTGCGCCTGGTGCAGGGGTTCGCGCTGGGTGGGGAGTTCGGTGGGGCGGTGTTGCTGGTCGCTGAGCACGGGCCTGCCCGGCAGCGGGGGTTCTGGACGGCGACGCCACAGACCGGGGGGCCGTTGGGCAACCTGTTGGCGACGGCCGCACTGGCGGCGACCGCGTACTCGATGAGCGGCGCCGACTACGCCTCCTGGGGCTGGCGGATTCCGTTCCTGGCCTCGGTCGTGCTGGTGCTGGTGGGGTTGTGGGTTCGGTTGCGGGTGGCGGAGTCGCCGTTGTTCGCGGAGGTGAAACGGGAGTCGGGACCGGAGCGGGCGCCGCTGGTGACGGCGTTTCGGCGGCATCCGCGGGAGTTGTTCAGCGTGTTCGCGGCACGAGTCGGGGAGAACGCGACGTTCTACGTGTTCACGATCTTCTTGTTGGTCTACGCGAACCACATCGGGTTGCCGGCCGGTGCCGCCACGGCGGCGGTGACCGTGGGTTCCGTGGTTCAGGTGCTGGCGATGCTCGCTGGTGGGGCCTTGTCCGACCGGTTTGGGCGGCGGCCGGTGTCGGTGGTCGCGGCGGTGCTGGCGGCGGGGTGGACGGCGGTGTTCTTCCCGCTGGTGGCGACCAGGGACCAGGCGTGGGTGTTGCTCGCGGTGGGCGTGGGGTTGCTGCTGCACGGGTTGCTCACCGGGGCGCAGGCGGCGTTCTACGCGGAACTGTTCGACACCACGGTGCGGTATTCGGGCGTGTCGATCGGCTACCAGGCGGCGACGATGCTGGCCGGTGCGGCCGCGCCGCTGGTCGGGACGCAGTTGCTGCGCAGCACCGGGTCGCCCGCACCGGTGGCGTGGATGCTGGCGGCGTGCCTGGGTTTGACGGTGGTCGGCATGTTGATCGTGCCGGAGACCCGGCGGTCTCAGCTGCGTTAGGTACGGTGTCCAGCCGTGACGTGGTCTGGGGATCAAGGCAACAGGGGCGGCGGCGAGTTCACCGGGGCCTACGGGGGTCTGGGCGTGTTCGGCGAAGGCCAGCCCGAGCCGCCGAAGAACCGCTGGCGAACGGCGATCATCGCGGCGTTGAGCCTGGTCATCGTGGTGGGACTGGTGCTGGTCGTGGTGCTGCTGTCCCGGGATGAGACCCCGCCACCGGTGGCGCAGACCACCCCAGCGACCTCGTCGGCCTCGGGCGGTTCCGGTACCGCGGGGGCCACGGCGGTGCAGACCATCACCAACGCCGAGGCCGGTCTGACCTACAAGGTGCCCGCCAACTGGGAGAAGGGCGCTGAGGGCATGTCGCGCACGACCTCGGGGCCGATCCTGCGCGGTATGGCGGCGAGGCACCCGTACACCTGCAACTCGTTGCAGTACACCCGCGCTGAGGTCGGTTCCGGCCGCACCGATGACAACAACCTGGCTCGCGCCGCCACCGACCTGGCCAAGAACGTGGCGACCAGGGGCTACACGGTCGACAAGGTCGAGCCGAAGGTGACCACGAACGAGCCGAAGAACTTCGACAACGCCGGGACGACCGGGGTGCTGGTGGTCGCGAACACCACGGCGGCGAAGACCAGCGAGTGCAACGCGCCGCGCGGACAGGTCGTCGCGCTGGCGACGAAGGGCGCGAAGGGCACCTCGGTGTTCGTGCTCGACGTGTCGTACGAGGGGAAGTTCGCCGATCGCGGGCCGACCGACGCCGAGGTGCGGCAGATCCTCGACTCGGTGCGGCTGGTCAAGTAGCCGGTCACTCCGGCTCGGGACCGGTACGGTCGCGGGGTGACATCGTCAGGACCCGGCAACGGACAGGATCCGGCCTACTGGGAGCGGTATCAGAACACCGAGTTCTACGGCTCGGGGCCGGAGTACGGCGGGCTGGGCGTGTATCGGAGCGACGGCCCGGCTCCGCCGCAGCAGCCGCCGCCTGGACGGTCCGGGCGCCGGATCGCGGTGGTGGCGCTGAGTGCGGTGATCGTCATCGGGCTGGTGTCGATCGTGTTCCTGGTCAGCGGTTCGGACGAGTCCGGGTCGGGTGAGTCGGCCGCGCCCGCCGCCGCCAGCTCAACCGCGCGGACCACTCGGAGCACCACCTCGCGCTCGATCCCGCCGACCACTACGTTGCCGAGCAAGTCCATGGTTCCGCAGGTCAGCGGGTGGCAGGCGGTGTGGACGAAGCGCGGGCTGGCCTATGACGTGCCGAAGGAGTGGAAGGTGCTCAACTCCTCCACGATCGTCGGGTTCGAGGACGGGAACGGGCCGAAGGTCGCGATGAGCGGGGTGTCGGCCTTCAAGGAGGGCTACTGCACCGCCGATCCGAAATGGCGCAATGCCCGGCGTGGGCTGGTCGGGGTCGGTGGCGCGAAGATCTCGGACGCGGGCGTCACCGCGGCCGAAGGGGCGAAGCTGTGGGCTGACGGCCGGTATGGCGAGAACGCGGGTGTGCAGCCGCGGGTGGAGCTGAGCACGGCGACACCGATGAAGGTGGGCAGCCGCTCGGCCGCGCGGGTCACAGCCAAGGTCGAGGTGACGTCCAAGCACGAGTGCAACCCGCGAGTGGGTGTGGTGCACGTGGTGGCGGTGGCGGGTGAGACGCCGGAGACCGGGGCGGTGTTCGTGGTCCAGGCTGACCAGGAGACGCCGGACTCGCCGAACCCTGGCGACCTGGAGAAGATCATCTGCAGTTTGCGGCCGGTGGACTGATGACGCCGCACACGCTGGTGCTGTGGGACATCGACCTCACCCTGGTCGACCTGCGCGGGATCGGCGCGGACTGGTACGGGACGGTGTTGCGGCGGGTCGCCGGGCAGGTGATCCGGCATGTGCCGTCGATGCAGGGACGGACGGAACGGGCGATCACCACCGAACTGCTCAACCGGCACGGCATCCCGGAGAGCGAGGACGAGGTTCGGCGGGTGTTCGCCGCGCTGGTCGACGTGGTCGCCGAGGATCGGCTGGTGCTGCCCGAGCGGGGTAGCGCGTTACCCGGCGCGGCGGCGGTGTTGCGGGCGTTGGCGGGCACGCCGGGGGTGGTGCAGAGCCTGGTCACCGGGAACCTGCCGGAGGTGGCGCGGTTCAAGTTGGACGCGTTCGGGCTGGATGAGCACGTGGACTTCGAGGTCGGCGGGTATGGGCACGAGTCGGTGGAGCGGCATCCGCTGGTGGGCACGGCGGTGACGCTGGCCGAGCGCAAGTACGGGGTCGCGTTTCCCGCGGGCCGGGTGGTCGTGGTGGGTGACACGCCGCATGACGTGGCGGCGGCGTTGCACCACGGGGCGACCGCGGTCGGGGTGGCGACCGGACGTTGTGACGCGGCTGAGCTGTGGGCGGCGGGGGCGCATGTCGTGCTGCCGGACCTGGCGGACACGGCGGGGGTGCTGGCGGCGTTGGTGCGCTGACCAACGGCGGGACTGCCCGTGACGTTGGTGCTGACCAATGACGGGATTGGCGCTGACCAGCCGCGTGATCGGCGGCGGCGTTGGTGCTGACCAGCAGCGGAACCGGTCGTGGGGCGGTTGCTGGGCTGGTGTGGACGTGACAGCGCCCCGGCGGTTGGTCGCCGGGGCGCTGTGGTCAGTGCTGGTGGTGCGGGCCGCCGGGAGTGCGCGGCCCCTGAGCGTCGGTCAGAAGCCGAGGGCCTTGCGGCCGCCGACCACCGGGAGCTCGACGTGGCTGGTCAGCAGCGAGATCGAGTTCTTGCCGGCCTTGGGGTCGACCGAGACGTAGCTCGCGTTGTTGGCCACCACGACCAGGCCGATGCGATGCCCGGCGGCGAAGATGTAGTCCTTCGGGTGCAGCTTCCAGCGCACGTAGTAGGACTGGCCGGGCTTCAGGTCGTGTTCCCAGCTCAGCGACAGGTGGTTCTTCACGTCGATCGCGCCGCGGGTGACCACGACGGGACGGAAGGCCGGGTCGCTGGCCGGGCCGTAGTCCACCAGCAGCGCGGTCAGCGGGGTGCTGGTGGTCTCCGGGGTGACCCGCACGGTGACCTCGGAGGTGCCGGAGATCCTGGCCGGCTGCTTCAGCTCCGGGGTCAGGTAGGCGAGGCGGTTGGCCTTCGCGGCTTCCGGGCCGCCGATCGCGTTGGCCTCGGTCTGCGCCGGGTCGTCGGTGAAGGACTGGGTGCCGGTGGGCCAGCTAGGCAGCGAGCCGAGGGTGCCCGCGACGCCGTTGGCGGCCGGGCCGAAGAACAGGTGGGTGTCCTCTGCCTTCTTGTCCGGCCAGCTGGTCTGGGTCTCCCACTTGCCGTCCGGGCGCTGAATGTCGGCGATCGGTTCCTTCATCACGCCGTTGTCCAGGCCGTACAGCCAGTGGTCCATCCAGCGGTGCATCGCGGCCTGCCACTCGGCCTGGCGCACGCCGTTGGGGTCGATGTGCCCACCTCGCAGCAGCCACAGCTTGCGCGGGATGTGGTTCTTCGCCAGCAGGTCCCACAGCTTGGAGTAGTGGGCGGGCTTGACGTTCCAGTCCTCCTGGCCGTGCACGACGAACACCGAGGCGCGGATGTTGTCCACGTCCGGCTTGTAGTCGCGTTCCCGCCAGAACGGGGTGTAGTTGAAGGTGTCGTCGCCGGAGTTGTCGCCGAGTGCCTTCAGTTGCTCCTTGCAGCGCTCACGCGCGGCGGGGCTGGCGACGTAGCTGGCGAGCCATTCCGCGTAGCGCTCGTCCCAGCCATTGCTGTAGCCGATGCCCTGGTCGCGGGTGTAGTCGTACCAGCTGGAGATCGCCGACATGGGGACGATCGTCTTGAGGCCCTTGATGCCGGTGGCCGCCACCGCGGTCGGCAGGGTGCCGTTGTAGGAGCCGCCGAGCATGCCCACCGCGCCGGTGCTCCAGGAAGCCACCGCGGGGGTGCCGTCGGCGTAGACGGCCTTGGCACGGCCGTTGAGCCAGTCGATGGAGGCCGCGATGGAGCGGGTGTCCTCCTTGCCGCCGGTGGTCGGGCAGCCGTCGGAGCGGGCGGTGCCCTGCATCTCGACCTCGACCACGGCGTAGCCGCGCGGCACGAAGAACTCGTCGTACCAGCGGCGGAAGTCCTTCGGCAGCATCGGGATCTGCCGATCGATCCGGTCCCTGGTCAGCAGCGGGGCCAGCTGGTAGTACGGGCTGGCCTCCATCACGATCGGGACCTTCAGGCCGGAGTTGGTCTCCTTGGGACGCATGACGTCCGCGGCGATCCGGTCGAGCTTGCCGTCCGAGTCGCTGTCGATCTTCGACTCGATGTAGACGGTCTCCTTCACCGCCTCGGCGTGGGAGTAGATCGGCTTGGTCTCGTTGCCGACCACCGGCCCCTGCGGGGTCGCCGCAGCGGAAAGCGGCATCATCAGCGCCGACGCGGTGGCTAGGGCCACCGCACTGGCGAGCAGCGCGACAGGTCTGCGCGCGTGTTCCATGAATCCTCCTCCGGCCATACCTGCCTCACCGAGGCATGGCCGCTGACAGCACACATGACGACCCGGTTCCGTGAATCGGCCTAATGGCCCAATGTTTTGGATCTGAACGACTTTCGGGTTGTTCGGTTGTGGACGTTGGCTACGAAACGACCGGTGGTCCCGCCCGGCGCGGTGCCGGACGGGACCACGGTTGACCTGGTGTTACCCGCTGTTGGGTGATCTGATGCGGTCAGCCGCCGAGTGCGGTGCCGCCGCCGACCAGGGGCAGGTCGATGCTGCTGTTGGCCAGGGACACCCGGACGCCGCGAGCGGCGGCGTCCACCGAGACGTAGCTGCTCAGGTTGGCCACCAAGACCACGCCGATGCGGTGCCCGGCCGGGAACACGTAGTCCTTCGGGTGCAGCTCGAACCGCACCCGGTAGGCGGTGCCCGGGGTCAGCGCGGTGCCGGTCTTGAGCGAGGCGTGGTTCTTCACGTCGATGGAGCCCTTGGTGACCACCTGGTAGGTGGCCGCCGCCTGGCTTTCCGCGGGCGGGGCCGCGCAGCCGGTGCGCATGGCCAGGTCAGCCGCCTCGCAGGACTCGGTGAGCAGCTGCTCCGGGGTCTTGTCCGACAGCGTGGTGGTGGTCGCCGGGCCGTAGTCGACGAGCACCGCGGTCAGCGGGGTGCTGTTGCTGTCCGGGGTGACCGTGACGTCGAGCTTGGTGGTGCCGGACAGGGTGGTGTTCTTGGCCAGCGGGGCGGTCAGGTAGGCGAGCCGGTTGGCCTTGGCGGTCTCCGGGGTGGACACCGCGGTGGCCTCGGTCTGGCTGCTGTTGTTGGTGAAGGACTGGGTGCCGGTGCTCGCGGTCTTGTTCAGCGAGCCGACCGCGCCCGCGGCGGCCGGGCCGAAGTAGAGCTTGGCGTCGGCGGTGCCGGCCTGCGGCCAGGTGGAGTGGGTCTCCCAGGCGCCGTTGGGGCGCTGGATGTCGGCCATCGGCTCCTTCATGACCCCGTTGTCCAGGCCGACCAGCCAGTGGTCCATCCACTTGTGCATGACCTTCTGCCACTCGGCCTGGCGGAACCCGATCGGGTCGAGGTGCGCGCCGCGGTGCAGCCAGATCTTGCGCGGGATGTTGTTCTTGACCAGCTCGTACCAGAGCTTGGAGTAGTGGCCGGGCTTGACGTTCCAGTCCTCCTGGCCGTGCACCACGAAGACCGAGGCCTTGATGTTGGCGGCGTTGGGCCGGTAGTCGCGCTCCTGCCAGAACGGGGTGTAGTCGAAGGTGTTGTCACCGGCGTTGTCGCCGAGGGCCTTCACCTTGGCCGCGCACTTGGTCTTGGCCTCGGCGCTGATGACGTAGTTCGCCAGGTACTCCGGGTAGCGCCGGTCCCAGCCGCCGCTGTAGCCGATGCCCTGGTCGCGGGTGTAGTCGTACCAGCTGGAGATGGCCGCGATCGGCACGATGGTCTTGAGGCCCTCGATGCCCGCGGTGGCCACCGCGTTGGGCAGGGTGCCGTTGTAGGAGACGCCGAGCATGCCGACCGCGCCGGTGCTCCAGGAGGCGACCGCGGGCTTGCCGTCGGCGTAGAAGGCCTTCTTGCGGCCGTTGAGCCAGTCGATGGAGGCCGCGATGGAGGCGGTGTCCTCCTTGCCGCCGGTGGTCGGGCAGCCCGCGGAGCGCGAGGTGCCCTGCATCTCGACCTCGACCACGGCGTAGCCGCGCGGCACGAAGAACTCGTCGTACCAGCGACCGAAGCCGCGGGGCGCGGTGCCGGGGATCTGGCGGTCGGCGTCGACGGCGCGTTCCCGCGCGGTGGTGCCGCGGTAGTACGGGCTGGCCTCCATGACCACCGGTGACTTCAGGCCCGCGGTGTTGGTCTCCTTGGGCCGCATCACGTCGGCGGCGATGCGGTCGGGCTTGCCGTCGGAGTCGCTGTCGATCGCGGACTCGATGTAGACGGTCTCGCGGATGGCCTCGGCGTGGGAGTAGATCGGCTGGGTCTCGTTGGCGACGACGGACATCCCGGGCGGGGCCGGGGCGGCGATGGCCGGCAGGGCGGCCAGGGTGCCCGCGAACGCGGCGGTCACCGCGGTCAGCAGGGTCAGTGTGGTGCGTGCAGGGCGCATGAGATCCAGCACACAAGATCGCTGTGACCAGCAGATACGAACTAAAGGAGGTGCGTTTCAACAGATACATAAGCGACGTGGGCGATTCCGCCTAGTCGGTTGCTCCATTCGGGCGCACATGGATGTAGACCTTGGTGGCGTTGCCCGCGGCGATGCCATGCACCAGGCGTTCGGCGGACCTGGTGGACAGGGCGTCGTCGGCGAGCCAGGTGTCGACCAGGCGGCCCAGGCCGCGGCGCCACAGCTTGGCGCCCAGGAACAGCAGCTCAGGCAGGCCGTAACCGTCGGAGG
This sequence comes from Crossiella sp. NPDC003009, assembly GCF_053591555.1. Lineage (NCBI taxonomy): Bacteria > Bacillati > Actinomycetota > Actinomycetes > Pseudonocardiales > Pseudonocardiaceae > Crossiella > Crossiella sp. NPDC003009. Next base: position 19,132 of record NZ_JBSFUA010000025.1, read on the forward strand.
AGTAGCAGACCGAGCTGAACGGGGCCAGTTCCAGAAGTTCGGCGAGCACCTCATGGGCGCGCTCTCCGACGTAGGGCACGGCGAGTCCGACGTCAACCCTGACCTGTCCGTAGACGTGCGCGAGGTAGCCGGCGTTGCGGTGGAACGGCCAGCAGTGCAGCAGCATCACGGTGGCGCTGCCGTGCCGGGTGGCGGCGAGGAAGTCGCTGAGCAGCAGCGGGTCGGCGCGGTGCAGCCGCAGGTCGGGGTCGCCGAAGCCGGTGTGCAGTTGCAGCGGCAGGCCGAGCTCGGCGCCGACCCGCACGCCCAGGTGGGCGAGCCAGCCGAGCAGCACCGGGTCGGCCAGTCTGCCGCCGCCCTCGCGCAGCCAGTGGTCAGCGGCGCGGGTGAACTCCGCCGCCGAGGGTGGCTGGGCGGGCAGGTCGAGGCCGGTGCGGTAGGCGACGATGCTCTTCAGCCCGACCGCGTGCGCGCCGCGCGCCCGCACCGCCGCCTCCACTGCCTCGGCCAGGCCCGCAGAATCGGCTTCTCTGGAGATCTCCTCGAAGACCTGTTCCAGGCGGAGGACCTCGTGTGCCACGCCGCCGCCGAGTCCGGCCAGCTCGGCGGGGGTGGTCAGGGACACCGAGCTGTACCCGGTGTCCACCAGCCAGATGCCGACCCCGGCTGCGCTCAGCAACCGCCTGCTGACCTCGACCCAGCCCAGTTCCCAGCGTCGCGCGAGGTAGCGCTCGGGGTCGCAGTGCGGCTCCAGGTCCAGCAGCGGGGCGCACCAGCGCAGCACGGCCGCGCCGAGCAGCGAGTCGAAGCCGCTGCGGCCAGGGTGCGCGGTGGGCGCCTCGGTGAGCAGCGCCTCGAAGGCGGGCCGGTCCAGGTCGGCGTCGACCACGCCGTGGCAGTGGTGGTCGAGCAGGACCACCTCGTCGGTGATCATTCAGAACAGCCAGCGGGTGCGCGCGACGATCTCCTCGGGGTCGGCTTCGGCGAAGCGTTCCGCCTCGCCGCGGCGCACGGTGAGGATCGCGTCGTGCAGCGGCGCGCCCAGTGCCTCGGCCAGGATCTCCGAACCGGCGAGCGCGTCCGCGGCAGCGAGCACCGAGGTCGGCAGCCGGTGCACTCCGGAGGCGGCGCGCTGGTCCTCGGTCATGGCGACCGGGTCGCCGGTGATCTCCGGTGGCAGGGTCAGCTCGTCACGCACGCCCGCGAGTCCGGCCGCGATGATGCCGCCGACCACCAGGTACGGGTTGGCGGTGGCGTCGAAGCACTTGACCTCGGCGTTGGCCGCGCTGACCCGCTGACCGGCCGAGGGGGTGATGAACCGCAGCGCCGCCTCCCTGGTCTCCCGGCCCCAGCACTGCCAGGCCCCGGCCCAGAACGAGGGCTGCAGCCGCAGGAAGCTGGCCGGGTTCCCGGCGCCGATGGCCAGCAGGGCGGGCAGCTCGCGCAGCACCCCGGCCAGGAACGCCTCCCCCACCGGCCGCAGACCGTGGCGACCGGGTCCGCCGGAGAACACCGGCCCGTCCTTGCCGTGCACGGACAGGTGAACATGGGCGCCGGAGCCGGAACGGCCCGCGATCGCGGTCGGCGCGAAGCTGGCCCGCCAGCCGTGCGCCGCGGTGAGCCTGCGGATGGTGTGCCGGACCAGCAGCACGTCGTCAGCCGCGGCCACCGGGTCGTTCGGCTCGATGGACAGCTCCAGCTGGCCGGGCGCGTACTCGGGGTGGAACTGCTCGACCTGGATCTCCTGCCGGTCGAGCACCTGCACTAGTTCACGCGCGTAGTCGGCGACCGCGGACAACCGGGACAGCCCGTATCCCGGCCCCTCGAACGCGGGCGCGAACTCCGCGCCGGTGCCGGGCAGCCCGACCTGCCACTCGGTCTCGAACGCCATCCGCAGCTCCAGGCCGAGCTCGGCCGCCGCGGCGACCTGACGGGCCGCGAAGCTGCGCTGACAAGCGGTGAAGACCTCACCGTCCTGGGTGAACTTGGTGGCGGGGGCCAGCGCCCAGCCGGTCTGCCCGGCCAGTGGCACCAGCCGGTTCAGGTCCGGGATGAGCCGCAGGTCGCCGTCGGGTCCGCCGAGGTACTTGCCGACCAGCGGCCGGTCGTCGCAGGTGAAGGTCTCGAAGCAGGGCGAGGCGCCCACCCCGTGCCGGACGGCCGCCGGCAGCCTGCGGGTGGGCACCGCCTTGACCCGCGCGATCCCCGCGTTGTCCACAAAGGACAGTGCGATCAGGTCGATGCCCCCCGCCCGCAGGCGAGCCGCCAGTTCGTCCACGCCGTTGGCGTCCAGGGGTAGCTGCGCAGTCACCTACGCAGGTGTACCCGGTGCCTGGTTGTCACGCCAGATTCAGCCGCGCACCAGGGCGACCAGCTTGGCCACGGCCTCCTCGCGCGGCACGTCCTCGCGCTCGCCGGAGCGCCGGTCCTTGACCTCGACCACGCCGTTGGCCAGGCCGCGCCCGACCACCACGATGGTGGGCACGCCGATGAGCTCCGCGTCGGCGAACTTCACCCCCGGGGAGGCGGTGCGGTCGTCCAGGATCACCCGGATGCCCTGGGCGTCCAGCTCGGCGGCCAGCTTCTCGCCGCCCTCGCGCAGGGTCTCGTCCTTGCCCGCGATGACCACGTGCACGTCGGCGGGCGCGATCTCGCGCGGCCAGATCAGGCCGCGCTCGTCATAGCTCTGCTCGGCGACCGCGGCGACCGCGCGGGAGACGCCGATGCCGTAGGAGCCCATGGTGATCCGGACCGGCTTGCTGTCCGGGCCGAGTGCGTCCAGGCCGAAGGCGTCGGCGTACTTGCGGCCGAGCTGGAAGATGTGGCCGATCTCGATGCCGCGCGCCGTGACCAGGGTGCCGGCGCCGTCCGGCGACGGGTCGCCCGCGCGGACCTCGGCGGCCTCGATCACGCCGTCCGGGGTGAAGTCGCGGCCGGCGACCAGGTCGACGACGTGGTGGTCGGCCTGGTCCGCGCCGGTCACCCAGGCGGTGCCGGTGACGATGCGCGGGTCGGCGAGGTAGCGGACCCCGTTGTCCTGGATGGCCTTCGGGCCGATGTAGCCCTTGACCAGCCAGGGGTTGGCCTTGAAGTCGGCCTCCTCCAGCAGCGCGACCTCCAGCGGCGAGACCGAGGCTTCCAGGCGCTTGAAGTCGACCTCGCGGTCGCCGGGCACGCCCACGGCCAGCAGTTGCCACTCGGCGTCGCCGGGCTTGCGCACCTTGACCATGACGTTCTTCAGCGTGTCCGCCGCGGTGAACTCGCGGCCGAGACCGGCGGCGTTGAGGAAGTCGACCAGGGTCTCGATGGTCGGCGTGTTCGGCGTGTGGTGCACCTGGGCCGCGGGCAGTCCCTCGATCGGGCGAGCCGGGGGCACCGGAGTGGTGACGGCCTCGACGTTGGCCGCGTAGCCGGACTCCAAGGACCGCACGAACGTGTCCTCGCCGGTCTCGCTCTCGGCCAGGAACTCCTCGGAGGCCGAGCCGCCCATCGCGCCGGAGACCGCGGAGACGATCACGTACTTGAGGCCGAGCCGGTCGAAGATCCGGATGTAGGCCTCGCGGTGCAGCTCGTAGGAGCGCTTGAGGCCCTCGTCGTCGAGGTCGAAGGAGTAGGAGTCCTTCATGACGAACTCGCGGCCGCGCAGGATGCCCGCGCGCGGGCGCGCCTCGTCCCGGTACTTGTTCTGGATCTGGTAGAGCACGGCCGGGTAGTCCTTGTAGGAGCTGTACTCGCCCTTGACCATGAGGGCGAACAGCTCCTCGTGGGTGGGCCCGAGCAGGTAGTCCGCCCGCTTGCGGTCCTTGAGCCGGAAGAGGGTGTCGCCGTACTCGGTCCAGCGGTTGGTGGCCTCGTAGGGCTCGCGGGGCACCAGCGCGGGGAAGTGCACCTCCTGGCCGCCGATGGCGTCCATCTCCTCGCGGACGACCTTCTCGACGTTGCGCAGCACCCGGTAACCGAGCGGCAGCCAGGAGAAGATGCCCGGGGCGACCCTGCGGACGTAGCCTGCGCGCACGAGCAGCTTGTGGCTCGGCACCTCGGCGTCCGCCGGATCCTCACGCAGCGTGCGCAGGAACAACGACGACATCCTGGTGATCACGACGGGACTCCTGGGGTTTCGGTGTCGGGTGGGCGCGGTGTGACTGGGCGCGCACGGAAGCGTAGTGAAGGGTATCCGCGCAGCGCAGGCGGGTTGTCGGTGGCGGGGTCTAGCGTGCCCGCCATGACAGAGCAGACAGCAGCACTGAGCATCGGCATGGTGACCATCGACTGCGCGGATCCGCAGGCGCTGGCCGGGTTCTGGACCCAGGTGCTGGGCACTTCGGTCTCGGTCGACTACGGCGACTACGTGGTCACCGCGCCGGCCGTGCCCGGTGCGACCGTGCTCGGGTTCCAGAAGGTGCCCGAGGAACGAGCAGGCAAGAACCGGGTGCACATCGACCTCGGCGGCGTGGACCCGGCCGGGCAGATCGAGCGGGTGGTCGGGCTGGGCGCGAAGGTGCTGGCCACGCACGAGGTGCCGGGCCTGGCCTGGACCGTGCTGGCCGACCCGGAGGGCAACGAGTTCTGCATCGCCGACCACGGCGAGCTGACCGCCGCGAGCTGAGGACGGCTCAGCGCTGGTCGCTCTCCGGCGGTCGCGGTTCGTCAGTGGCGGGCGCCAGTCGTTCGCCGTGGCTGACCCAGCGCTGGGTGACCACGAACCCGGCGCGCCGGTACACACCGAGCGCGCCGGTCGGGTTGTCCGCGTCCACGCCGAGCACCGCGCGCGGCACCCCGGCGTCGACGAAGCGGGTGAGCACGTCGGCGATCATCGCGGCGGCCAGGCCGCGGCGGCGCCAGGGCCGTCGCACGCCGATGTCGCCGAGCCACACCCGTTCCTGACCATGGGCGCCGCGGTCGTGCTCGCCCTGGAAGCAGAGCACGTACCCGGCGATCTGGTCGCCGTCGTAGGCCACCCTGGACAGGTCGCGGCGGAACTGGCTGGAGCCGACGAAGTGGTGCTGCCAGTGCTCGGGGTCGGCGTAGGGGCTGCCCCAGTGGTCGCCGAAGGCCTCCACGTGGGCGAGCCGGACCGCCTCGTCCTCGCTGACCGGGAAGTCGGTCAGGTGCAGGCCCGCCGGCATCGGCGCGGCGGCCGGGGGTGTGGTCAGGTCGCATTCCATGTCGAAGAACCAGCGCACCGGCTCCATGCCGGCGACGGTGAGGATCTTCTCGTGGTCCGCGGCGTCCTGGTGGCGGCCCGCGGCGACGAAGCCGGGCAGCGCGCTGCCGCTGTCGCGGTGCATCTGCCTGGCGCGTTCGCGCTGCCAGCGCAGCAGGTTGGCGCCGATGCCGCGGCGGCGGTAGTCGGGGTGCACGTCGGCGTCCAGCCGGTACCACAGCTCGGGCTCGCCGGAGGGTTTGCGGTGGACCAGGGCGACCGCGACCAGCGTGTCGCCGTGGAAGACACCGAGCGAGTCCGCGGCCGGGTCGAAGCCGGGCACGGTCAGGTCCTCGGCGAGCTCGCTCGCGGAGAACTCCTCGGCGCCGGGGTCGGTCTTGGCCACGGCCGCGCTCAGCTCGGCCCAGGCCGGCGTGTCGGCCGTGGTGAGGGGCCGATGGACGAGGTCCGTGCCGGAGGTCCGCATGAGTAAGGAAGGTAGGGACCACTCGAGGAGGTGACGACTGAATTTCCCGGCGCTGTCCCCGGATAGGGTGCGTTGGTGCTGGTTCTGCTCCCCCCTTCGGAAACCAAGGCGCCCGGTGGCGACGGGCCCGCGCTCGCGGTGGACGGGCTGTTCGCGCCCGAGCTGAACCCGGTGCGGGAGAAGTTGTTGGACGCGCTGGTGGAGTTGTCAGCCGACGTGCCGGCCAGCCTGGCCGCACTGGGTCTGTCCGCGCGGCAGGCCGCTGAGGTGGCGCGCAACGCCGAGCTGCGGCGCGCGCCGACGCTGCCCGCGCTGCGGCGCTACACCGGGGTCCTCTACGACGCCCTGGACGTGGCCGCGTTCACCAAGGCGGAGCTGGCCAGGGCGAACGCGCGGCTCGCGGTGGGTTCGGCACTGTTCGGAGTGCTCGCCGCGGGCGATCGGATTCCGGCCTACCGGCTCTCCGGCGGCAGTGTGCTGCCCGCGATCGGGCCGTTGGGCTCACTGTGGCGGCCCGCGCTGGAGCCCGCGCTGGCCGCGGTGCATGGGCTGGTGGTGGATCTGCGATCCGGGGTCTACGCGAACCTGGCCAAGGTGCCGGGCGCGGTGGCGGTGCGGGTGCTGACCGAGGACGCGCGCGGCAAGCGGACCGTGGTCAGCCACCACAACAAGTCGCACAAGGGCAGGCTGGCGCGGGCGCTGGCGGTGTCCCGGTCCGAGCCGGGCACGGTGGAGGCGGTGCGCAAGGTCGCGGTGGCGGCGGGCATGCGGGTGGAGCGGGCCGGGGACCTGGCGCTGGATGTGATTGTCAGCGGCTGATGAATCGCTGCTGACAAGTAATTCGGTTGTGCGGCGCGCCGGTGGTCGGCATGCTGCCCTTCGCACGCACCGGCGCCGGTGAGCACACCGGCTGGGTCGAGGAGGTGGGACAGATGGATCTGACTGTCGCCATGGGCGCGGTCCGCCGCTGCCCACCCGTTCTCCCCGCCGGTCGCTGACCTCTTTTCCGCGCGCGGCTGGGGTGTAGTCACCTAGGAGACCCAGCGTGCGCAGGCACGAGTACGACAACGCCTTCAGTTCCACCCGCACCCCGCGTCGCAAGAAGCGCTTCGACGACGAGGAGCCGCGCGACGCGACCCGGCGACGGCGGTTCGAGGAGCTCTCCCGGTCCGAACGCGGACCCGCGCCGATCCCAGAATGGCTGGTGACCGACCCGGACGTCACCGACGTCGAGCTGGGTGTGCTCAAGACCGGCAAGGAAGCCGACGTGCACCTGATCGAGCGGACCGGCGCGGACGGGACCTCCTGTCTGCTGGCCGCCAAGCGGTACCGGGCCCGCGAGCACCGCATGTTCCACCGCGACGCCGGGTACCTGGACGGCCGCAAGGTCGCCGAGTCGCGGCAGATGCGCGCGATGCAACAGCGCACCTCCTTCGGCCGCGACGTGATCAGCCAGCAATGGGCGGTCGCCGAGTTCGCCGTGCTCAGCCGGTTGTGGCTGGCCGGGGCGCCGGTGCCGTACCCGGTGCAGCTGGCCAACACCGAGCTGCTGCTGGAGTTCCTCGGCGAGCCGGACGGCACCGCCGCACCCCGGCTGGCCCAGCTGCGCCCGGACCCGGACGAGCTGCGCGGCCTGTGGCGGCAGCTGGTCCAGGCGCTGCTGGAGCTGGCCGGACAAGGCCTGACCCACGGCGACCTGTCCGCGTTCAACCTGCTCGTGCACCGCGGGCGGTTGATGCTCATCGACGTGCCGCAGGCGGTGGACCTGGTCGCCAACCCGGCGGCGAGCAGCTACCTGGAGCGCGATGTGCGCGGGGTGTGCGACTGGTTCGTCAGCCGCGGCATGCCGCCGGCGGTGGCCGACCCGGAATGGCTGGTCGACCTGCTGGCCAGGGAGGCGGGAATGCGGTGATCAGCTGAGGTGCCGGGGCGGTGCGGTGGACAACGCGCGTCCGCCGGACCGCCCCTCCGCTGACCAGTGCCGACGTTAGCTCGCTCACTAGGAGCTGGATCGGTGCGGAGCTTGTTCGGACACCAGCTACACTGATCGAGTACCGCGATCGGGCGGATGACATATGTCCCCGCCCAGCCACACTGAACGGCCCGTGGTGCCAACCACACCCACCAGAGGCGCGCAACGCGCCGGGCTCGTCCTTGCGATCAGCTCCCGAACCGCCATCCATGGCGGGGGGCATCCCCGAGACGTGCCACGTCTCGGAGGTCATCTGTGTCCGTTGACACATCTGTCAGTCCCGTTCGCCCTGAGGACGCTGCCGGCGTCGTCGAGCAGGCGGTTCCTTCCTTCAGCGAGCTGGGCCTGCCCATCCAGTTGGTGCAGACGCTGACGCGCAAGGGCATCATCACCCCGTTCTCGATCCAGGCCGCCGCGGTGCCGGACGCGCTCGCCGGCAAGGACGTGCTCGGCCGTGGTCAGACCGGTTCCGGCAAGACCCTGGCTTTCGGCCTGCCGATGCTGACCCGCCTGGCCGGCTCGCACGCCAAGCCGCGCCAGCCGCGTGGCCTGGTGCTGGTGCCGACCCGTGAGCTGGCCATGCAGGTGCAGGACTCGCTCACCGACTACGCCGACGCGCTCGGCCTCAGCTGCCGCATGGTCGTCGGGGGCACCTCGTTCCCGAAGCAGATCAGCGCGCTGCGCCGCGGCGTCGACCTGCTGATCGCCACGCCCGGCCGGCTGGCCGACCACGTGCGCCAGGGCACCGCGGACCTGTCCGAGGTGACCGTGACCGCGCTGGACGAGGCCGACCAGATGGCTGACATGGGCTTCCTGCCCCAGGTCCGCGAGCTGCTCGACCTGGTCGACCCGAACGGTCAGCGGCTGCTGTTCTCCGCGACCCTCGACGGCGACGTGGACAAGCTGGTCCGCCAGTACCTGAAGAACCCGGTCACGCACTCGACCGCGCCTTCCTCGGCGAGCGTGACCACCATGGACCACCACGTGCTGTTGATCTCGGCCGAGGACAAGAACACCATCGTGGCCGAGGTCGGCGCGCGTGAGGGCCGCACGATCATGTTCGTGCGGACCAAGCACACCGTGGACCGCCTGACCAAGAAGCTGCGCAGCCTGGGCGTTCGCGCCGGCGCGCTGCACGGCGGCAAGACCCAGGGCGCGCGCACCCGCACGCTGGCCGAGTTCCGCGAGGGCATCGCCCCGGTGCTGGTCGCCACCGACGTCGCCGCCCGCGGCATCCACGTCGACGGCGTCAGCCTGGTGCTGCACGTGGACCCCCCGGCCGACCCGAAGGACTACCTGCACCGCGCCGGGCGCACCGCCCGCGCCGGCGAGTCCGGCACCGTGGTCACCCTGGTGCTGCACAACCAGCGCCGCTCGGTGCAGGCGATGACCGGCAAGGCCGGCGTCAGCCCGGTGACCACCAAGGTCCGCCCCGGCGACCAGGCGCTGATCGAGCTGACCGGCGCCCGCGAGCCCAGCGGCGTGGCGATCCCGGACGAGCCGGAGCGCCCGCAGGGCCGCCGCAAGTTCGGTGACCGGCCGGATCGCGGCGAGGGCGGTGGCTACCGCGGTCGCAGCAGCTGGGGTGACCGCGGCCAGGGCAGTCGTCCGAGCCGCTTCAAGCCGAGCACCGATGAGCGTGGCGGGGCCTCCCGCCGGGACTTCACCGACGCGCGGCGCGACGGCGGCGAGAGCCGGTTCGAGGCCAACCGCGGCGGTGACAACCGTTCGCAGGAGCGTGGCGAGTACCGGGGCAACGGCGGCGGCTACCGCAGCGCCGAGGGTTACCGGGGCGGCGACAACTACCGTCGCAACGATGACCACCGCGGCCCGCGTCAGGGCGGCTACCGTGACGGCGCCGCCAGGGACGCTGCCCCCAGGGACGGTGCGGCCAGGGACACCCGCGAGGGTGGCTACCGGGAGAACCGCTCCTACGGCAACCGCTACCCGGAGAACCGCAACGGCGGCTCCTACGGCGAGAACCGCTCCTCCTACGGCGAGAACCGCGGCACCGGTGAGCGCACCGGTGGCTACCGCGGCGGTGACAACCGCTACCGCTCGGACAACCGCGCCGGTGGCGAAAGCCGTTACGACAACACCCGCTCCGAGAGCCGGCACAGCACCGGCGGCAGTGGCGCTGGCGACAACCGCTACCGCACCGAGAACCGTTCCGGTGGCGACAACCGGCGCGCCGGCGGCGAAGGCTGGCGCGGCGAGGGCCGCCCGAGCGCCAACCGCGGCGGCTGGCAGCCGCGCAGGCACACCGGCGGCGCCGCCCGCCGCCCGAGTGCGGGTCGCTGACCAACAGCAGTACTGACGGGGACGGCCCCGGCGCCATTCATCTGGCGCCGGGGCCGTTCTCGTTGTGCGTGCCGCGCTTGGGTCCAGCCCAGCGCTCATGCGCTTGGCGCCCGGATCGCTCGCCGCCTCCGCAGTTTGCCGCTCAGCGTGACGCGGGAACGCCGGCGCTCGATCAGCCGGAACGGCCGGGCAGCTCCGCGGCGAGTCCCGCGACCGGCCCGACCACGATGATCGCGGGCGGCCGGATGTCCTCGTCCTTGATCGCCGCGCCCAGCCCGTCCAGCGTGCAGCGCAGCACGCGCTGACTCCGCGTCGCGCCTTCCTGGATCACCGCGACCGGCGTGTCCGCGGGCCTGCCGTGCTCCACCAAAGCGGCGGCGAACACCTCGGCCCGCTCCACCGCCATCAGCAGCACGAGCGTGCCGCGCATCCGCGCCAGCAGCGACCAGTCCACCAGCGAACGCGGGTCGTCCGGCGCGACGTGCCCGGAGACCACCACCACCTCGTGCGCCACCCCGCGGTGCGTCACGGGCACCTCGGCCAGCGCGGGCACGGCGAACGCGCTGGTCACCCCCGGCACCACGGTGACCGGCACGCCGGCCTCGGCGCAGGCGATGAGCTCCTCGAAACCGCGCCCGAAGACGTAGGAGTCGCCGCCCTTCAACCGGACGACGAACTTCCCGGCCAGCGCGTTCTCGATCAGGGTCCGGTTGATGAACTCCTGGCTGGCGGCGCGCCCGTACGGAATCTTGGCCGCGTCGACGACCTCGACCTGCGGCGGCAGGTCCTCCAGCAGCTCGCGCGGGGCCAGCCGGTCGGCGACCACCACATCCGCCCTGGCCAGCAGCCGCCGGCCGCGCACGGTGATCAGCTCCGGGTCGCCGGGACCACCGCCGACCAGCGCGACACCCGGCAGCTCACCGGCCTGGCTGTCCTCGCCTGCCCGCTCGGCGGTGCGCTCGTGGGCGTCGTCGAGCTGCCCGGTGCGCAACGCGTCCAGCACGGTGTCGCGCACGGCCGCGGAGCGCAACGGCCGTCCACCGGAGAGCACCCCGAGCAGCAGCCCGTCGTGCTCCCCCATCGCGGGCGTGACCGCGGTGCCCTTGGCGCCGATGTCGGCACGCACGCAGAACACCCGCCGCGCCTCGGCCTCGGCGACCACCGCGGCGTTGACCTCGGGGTCGTCCGCGCAGGCCAGCGCGTACCAGGCGGCGTCCAGGTCGCCCTCGGCGTAGCGTCGCCGGGTCCAGGTGATCTCGCCGGACTGGGCCATGGCATCCACCGCCGGAGTCGCCTCGGGGGCGATCACTTCGACCGCCGCGCCGACCGCGACCAACCTGGGCAGGCGGCGCTGGGCCACGGTCCCGGCGCCGATGACGACAACCCGGCGGCCGGTGAGGTCCAGCCCGGCCAGATAGTGGTGCTCTGCGTGCATGGCAGACAGCATGCCCCGGCACGCGGCGAAGTCCACGATCACGACACCGAGCTGTGTCGATGACCATAGCCACCGCCGAGTGGAATATTCGCCGTGCTGACATGACGAGGAGGGACGACCCGCACGGTCGCCCCTCCGTCCTGCTCGCCCGGCCGGTTGGCCGCCGCCGGTTCGTCAGTCCCGGCCGGCCAGCCGACCAGCTCGATCAGTCGGCCAGCTTTGTCAGCCGATCAACGTCGATCAACCAGCCAGCGCCGATCAGCCGGTCAGCGCCGGGTAGTCGGTGTAGCCGCGGTGGTCGCCGCCGTAGAAGGTCGCCGGGTCCGCCTCGTTCAGCTCCGCGCCGGTGCGGAACCGCTCCGGCAGGTCCGGGTTGGCCAGGAACTGCCTGCCGAAGGCCACCAGGTCGCTCGCGCCGTCGGCGATCGCCTGCTCGCCGTGCTCCTTGCCGGTCGGCAGGCCGTCGTTGACCGGGGAGAGGATGACGACACCCGGCCACTGCGCGCGCAGCTTCTGGGTGAACTCGCGGCCCGCGCTCTCCACGATGTGCAGGTACGCCAGGTTGAGCGAGGCGATCTCGCGCAGCAGCGCCGGGTACAGCTCCTCGGTGTCGGTCTCGGCGGTCCCGTTGAATGTGTTTGCCGGCGAGATGCGCAGGCCGACGCGCTCCGGGCCGATGGCCTCGGCGACCGCGGTGGTGACCTCGACGGCGAACCGGATGCGGTTGTCCACCGAGCCGCCGTACTTGTCAGTGCGCTGGTTGGTGTTGCCGGCCAGGAACTGGTGGATCAGGTAGCCGTTCGCGCCGTGCAGTTCGACGCCGTCGGCGCCAGCCCGGATCGCGTTGCGCGCGGCCTCGGCGAAGTCGCGGATGGTCTGCTCGATCTCGGCGGTGGTCAGCTCGCGCGGCGGTTCGTTGTCGAGCAGCCCCTCGTAGGTGTAGGTCTGCCCTTCCAGGAGCACCGGGGACGGCGCGACCTGCGGCTCACCGTCGTGCAGCGCGGGGTGGCCGACGCGGCCGGTGTGCATGAGCTGGATGAAGATGCGCCCGCCCTTGTCGTGCACCGCGTCGGTGACCCGCCGCCAGCCCGCGACCTGCTCCTCGGTGTGCAGGCCGGGCGTGGTCACGTAGCCCTGGCCGATCGCCGACGGCTGGGTGCCCTCGGTGACGATCAGTCCGGCGCCCGCGCGCTGGGCGTAGTAGGTGACCATCAGGTCGGTGGGCACCCCGGCCCGGTCGGCACGGTTGCGCGTCATCGGGGACATGACGATGCGGTTCGCCAAGCCCAGACCGCCGACCTTCGTCTCGTCGAACAGGATGCTCACGTACTTCCTCCAAGGTTGCCCACTGACTTACCTATCGTAAGAATGCTGACGAAAGGTGAGTTTGTCAAGCGGAAGGCGCTAATCGGAGGTAAGCTGCGCAAATGGACCAGATCACCCCCTACTGTCCGCAGTTCCAGGACGCCATGGAGGTGCTCGGTCGCCGGTGGACCGGGGCGATCGTGCGCGCCATGCTGGCCGGCCGGACCCGCTTCTCGGAGCTGACCGAGACCATCCCCGACCTGACCGACCGGCTGCTGTCGATCCGGCTCAAGGAGCTGGAGAGCGAGGGCATCGTCACCCGGCACGTGGAGCCGACCCGGCCGGTGCGCATCGAGTACCGGCTGACGGACAAGGGACGCGAGCTGGCCGACGTGGTGACCCTGCTCGGTGACTGGGCGCACCGGCACTCCACGCCCGAGCAGAAGGCCGCCTACGCCGCGGCCAAAGCGGCCGAGGCCGACGAGTCCGAGGCGACGGAACCAGTCAGACAAAGCTGAGTCTTATTCGGCAACAGAAAAAGCTCTGCCTGCCCCGGGCGGCGGATGGGGCAGGCAGAGCGGTCTCTCTTCGGCGCGATCAGCACACTGGGTGCGGAATTGACCGCCCGCCGCGAACGCGTCGCGGACTACCACTTCACACTCCGTTCTTCGGCACCGTGGCGTCGGGGGGCTTCGGATAATCATTTCGCCACTGCTCATGCCGCAGTGGCCACCACTTGCCTGCCGTGACAGGCCCGTTTCTCGACCTCCCCGAGTCTGGCCCGACTACGTCCCGGTGCTGACTCAATGCCAACACGCGGCCAACTAGCTGGTCAACTGCACGGAAGTTGGATTCGCGAGACCCTGTGGAAACACGAGCAGCGACGATCACACGACGGTCACGGCCACAGAAATGACCGAACCAGCGAGTTCCCGCCGCCCGGGTACACATTCGGCTGAACTCGCGCACGCGACCGGTTCCCACCGGCGCGATTTCCTCAGCGCTTCGCACCCCTGTGGACAACCGGGACACCGATCACGACGGCAGTGCTAGCGTCGAAATCGGCCGGGTCCAACTCGGCCAGCGGAATCCACCGGGCGGTCTGATCGGACCGGCCCGCGTCGCGGACCACACCGGCAGGGGTGTTCGGTCCACGGGACTCCACCAATACCGCGAGGACCTCGTCCGCCCGGGTTCGCCAGGCGGTCGTGGGACTCAGCCGCAACGGCAGATCGCTCGCGGCGAGCACACGCAGACGCTGTTCCTGTACGGGCCACGGTTCGGTCGCGGACAGGGTCAGCTCGATGTGGCCGCCGGGCGCGGTCGTGCCGCCATGAGGTGCCGCGTCCACATCCGACGCCGCGCCCGGGGAGAGCGCCGCGGTGAGCCGCGGTGCCGTGCCGGGGTGTGACGAGGTGTCGGGATGCGGCGCTGTGCCGAGGGCTGACGCCGCGTCGGGGGCTGCTTGCTGGCCTCGGTGCGGCGGCACACCTGCATGCAGTGGGGTGCCCGCCTGCAGCGGCATGTCCGTATGCGGTGACACGTCCGCGCGAGGTGGCGTCTCTGCGTGCGGCGGCGTCTCTGCGTGCGGCGGCGTCTCTGCGTGCGGCGGCGTCACTGCGTGCGGCGGCGTCTCTGCATGCGGCGGTGCCTCCGCGTGCGCTGGGGTCTCTGGGCGCGCTGGGATCTCTGGGCGCGCTGGGATCTCTGCGTGCGCTGGGGTGCTGCCGGGCTGAGTGCTGGCCGGGGCTGGGTCGGCGTTCGCCGTCGGCTCGGTGTTGCTGTCCGGGTCGGTGGCTGGGTGCGGTGGCTCGGCGGTCTGGTGCGCGCTGTCGCTGGGTGACGCGTTGGCTGGGGTGCCCAGCAAAGTGGTGGCCGCGACCGCTGCTGGGGACAGGCCCGGGACGGTGACCACGGTGACTTCTGGGCCGGTGGCTGGGGCTGTTGGGCTCAGCAGGGCCACGGCGCGGCCGGTGGTGGCCAGCTCGACTGCCTGGCGGGCCGCTTCGTCCGGGTTGCCGCTGGACCAGAGTTCGGTGCCGGGGCGGACCAGGGTGCGGACCTGGTTGAGGGTGTCCTCGGTGCCGACTACCACGGCGGCCTTGCGGAGTTCGGTTTCGGCGCGGGGGACGCGGAGGTCTGGGCTGCCGGGGCCGAGGTCGATCACGGCCAGGCGGCCCCGCGGGCGGATGCGGGCGGCTGCGACGGTGACGTTGCCGCGGATGGTTTTCTCGGCGGCGAGTTCGGTGGGGGCGCCGTGGGCGAGGGTGGCGGCGGCGTGCAGGGCGGCGGCTTCGGCGACGCTGGGGGTGCCGGTGGTGGTGTGGGTGTGCGGGCTGGGGTTGGGGACGGGGATGGTGGCCAGGGTGGAGGCCGCGTAGTGCAGCAGGCGGGGGGTGCGGGCGGTCCAGAAGCCGTGGTCCTCGACCGCTTCGAGGATGCCGGGTTCGGTGGCCTTCGCCTCGACGGTGGCGAAGGCGAGGATGGCGCGGTGGTCCAGGCGGTGCTCGTCGGTCAGGGCGGCGACCGCGGTGGTGACGGCGGTGGTGGACACGCCGCTGGTGGAGCCGACGCCGACGATCAGGGTGCGCGGGACGATGCGCAGCAGGTGGCCCTCGGGTTCGGGGCTGGGCAGGCGGTCGTCCAGCAGGATCGTCCACTGTGGACTTTCGTCGCCTAGGGGGGCGTTGGCGAGCAGGACGTTGGACGGCAGGGCGGGCAGGGGGAAACCGAGGGGGTTGGCCAGGCGGACGCGTTCGCCGGCCAGGACGGCGGCGCCGCAGGCGGTGAGGTCGCCGTCCACCGCGGCGTCGAGGAGTTCGACCAGGTCGTCCAGCGGGGTGGTGCCGGTGGCGTGGTCGGCGGCGGTGACCACGGCGGTGCCGCCGAGGATTTCGGCCACCTGCGCGGCCAGGTCGCGGGCGTTGCCCGCTGGGCCGTCGATGAGGGCCACGGCGAAGCGTTCGGCCTCGTCGACGCAGACCACGGCCGGGTCGTTGTGGCGTTCTCGCAGCAGGGGGGCGACCAGGCGGATGGCCGAGTCGGTGGCGAGCAGGAAGACCGCGGCGTCCAGCTGGGGCCACAGGCGTTCCAGGGCGGGGCGGATGGGGCCGTCGGCGAGGACGGCGGCCGGGCCGAGGCGGCCGGCGAGCTCAGCGGCGGCTTGCCTTCCGGCGGCGCTCGCCGCGAACAGCCCGATCACGCGCCAACGCTATCCGGCGTCCTCGCGGCGGCCGAACAGCAGGGTGGTCGGGTTGACCGCGGTGAGGGTGCTGGAGCCGTCGGCCAGGGTGCTGAGGCGGGCGGCGATGAGCTGGCAGCCGTCGACCTGGTAGCCGCCGGCGCGCAGCGCGTTGCGGCAGGAGGCGACCTCGTCCAGGGCGTTGAGGCCGACCACGACGCGTTCCGCGCCGACCGCGGCGCAGGCCTCGACGACCTTCGGGCCACCGCCACCGATGTACACCGCGTCCGGGGTGGGCAGGCCGGACAGCACCGCGGGGGCCTCACCCTCGACCATGCGGACGTCCACGCCGTGGTTGACCGCGTTGGCCACGATCCGCATGGTGTGCACCGGGTTGCGCTCCACCGCGATCACCGCGGCGCCCAACCGTCCACATTCGACACCGATCGCGCCGGAGCCCGCGCCGACGTCCCACACCAGCATGCCCGGCCGCGGCGCGAGCCTGGCCAGTGCGACCGCGCGCACCTCGGCGCCGGCGACCATGCCATCGCGGTGGGCGAAGGCGTCCTCGGGCAGTGCCCAGCCGCCGACCGCGGGCACCGGCTCGCCGCCGAGGTACCAGCCCGGTTCCGGCACCAGACCGGGATCGGTCAGGCACAGCACCAGGTTCGGGTCCTTCCAGCGGCGCTTCGCGGCCTTGGCCGGGGAGATCGAGGTGACCTTCTCATCGGGGCCACCGAGGTCCTCGGCCACGATCAGCGTGCGCCGCCAGCCCAGCAGACCGGCGGCGATCTCGGCGGGACCGGCCACACCCTCGGTGAACACCGCGACCGCTGGGCGGGCGCGGCAGACGTTGAGCGCCTTGCGCAGTTCGCGGCCCAGCGCGTTGACCACCGTGACGTCGTCGCTGGGACGGCCGACCCGGGCGAGCAGGCGTTGCACGGTGGACAGCGCGGGCACCACCTGGGCGCGGATGTTGTGCGCCCGGATCTCCCGCAGGATCCCGAAGAACCCGGGGTCGCCGTGGTCGAGCACCACGGCGGGACCGTCCTCGTCGGTGAGCGAGCCGAGCGCGGCGAGCGCGGGCCCGACCGGACCGAACTCGATCCGGCGCGCCCCCTCGGGCGCGTGGAGTTCCAGCAACCGGCGCTTGCCGATGACCAAACGCGCGTCGGCAAGGGCTTTCTGCGCGTCGGGGACCAGGGGACCGCCGTCGACGCCGACCACCGTGACCGTCATGTCGCCACCCACTCCGCCTCGGTTACGGCCACCACCGGCCGCCCTGAAGTCGATCATGGCAACGCCGCGCCGGATCCGCTGGCTCGGCTCGCCGATGAACCGTTGAAGTACCCGAGTGGCGGCAGGCCGGCGGCGGTGACGCCGCGCGTCCCGCTAAGTCGTCGTCGGCCGTCATCGGGTCAGCTGTTCCGCGGAGTCCGTTTGGTCCGCCGGGCGGCGGTGGACTTCGCCTTGCTCTTGCCCGCGGTGGACTTGGCCGCCGCGGGCGCTTTCACCGCGGGCATGGCCGGGGTGGCCGCCTGCGGTTCGCTGTGGGGGGCCTCGACGGAGACGGCGACCTTGACGGTCTCGACTCGCGGGGCCGGGGCGGGGGAAGTGGGCTGGGGGCTCGCGGCCGAGGTGCCGGCGGGGCGGGCACTCGCGGACTGGGCGCTGCCGGAATCGGAGCTGCCGGGCCGGGCGCTCGGGGACTGCGTGCTCGCGGGCTGGGCGCTGGATGGCCGGGTGCTCGCGGGCTCGGCGCTGGCGGGCCGGGTTCCGGCGAGCTGGCCATCGTTGGACTGGGTGCCGGTGGACACAGCGCCGATGGGCCGCGTCTCGGTGGGCTGCGTGCCGGTGGGCCGTGGGCCGGTGCCGGCCGCGGGCGTGGCCGGAAGTTGTTGAGCCGCAGGGGTTTGTGCGCCGGCGCCGGCCTGGGGAGCGCGCTTCTGCTCGTGCAGGGCCAGAGTCACCTGGCCGGAGCGGGTGGCGGCCGCGGCGGCGGCGCGCTTGGAGGCGCCGGTGCGGTAGCGGGCGCCTGCGCGGGAGGAGCGGGTGGACTCGAGTTGGTCGCGGCCGGACCAGCGGGTGCTGGGGGTGGCGGCCGGGGCCTCGGCCTCGACGATCTGGTCCGGGGGCTGGGCGGCGGCGAGGCGTTCGGCTCGGCGGGCGGTGAAGTCGCCGCGGCGGTAGCTGGTGGGGCGGGCGCCGGGCTGGTAGAGCCGGGCGCGCTGGCTGCCGGGGCGCAGGACCTGGCCGATGAGGAACAGGGTCTGGCGCCAGAGCTTGTGTTCCTTGACCGTGCCGGCGAGCTCGCCGAGGGTGGTCTGCACCAGGAGCTCGTCGGGCCAGCTGGTCTTGTAGGCCACCACGACCGGGGTGTCCTCGGCGTAGCCGCCCGCGCGCAGTTCCTCGACCAGCTGCTCGGTGCGGGCCGCGGACAGGGCGACGGCCATGGTGCCGCCGTGGGCGGCCAGTTCGCGCAGCTTGGCGCCGTCGGGCAGGGCGCCGGTGTCGCCCTCGGGCCTGGTCAGCACCACGGGGGCGGAGTCCGCGACGGGGCTCAGCTCACGTCCGGCGCTGGCCGCGGCGGCGGAGAGGGCGGAGACGCCGGGGATGATCTCGACTTCCAGGCCGATCTTCTGGGCGGCGTCGTACTGGTCCTGCACCGCGCCCCACAGGGCGGCGTCGCCGGAGTGCAGGCGGACCACCGACTGCTTCTTCACCGCGGCCCTGCGGTAGACGTCGAGGACCTGTTCGTGGTTCACCCGGGAGCAGTCGACCAGCTCGGCGTCCTGGCTGGCGTGTTCGCGCACGCAGTCGGCGTCGACCACGGCGGGCGACCACACCACGATGTCCGCCTCGGCGATCCGTCGCGCGCCCCGCAACGTGATCAGGTCGGCGGCACCGGGCCCCGCGCCGATGAACGAGATCCGACCACTCACAACTGTTCCCCTCTCCCGCGGCAGGCGGAAGGACTTCTCTGTCCACTTCGGACTTGGCGCCGGGGTCGCGAGTCGGTGTGCACCGAGCCCCCGGCGAGTAGGCGACGACGTTACCGCCTGCGATCCCGGCCACTCGCAGCCTGGTCCCCGCTAAGTCAAGATCGCCACTTCACGTAGCCGCCGCTGCGCCGATTTGTCGGAGCTGTGGCTGTCCACCTAGGACAGTTGTGACTGTGTGTGTCGGGCAATCGATGGCTTTTGCTTATTGCGGGTCGGTCTAGACCCTCGATCCGGCGTTCAGGGTTCGCGGGTGGCGAACTCGGCGCAGTGCCGGACGAAGCGGGCGATCGCGGCCGGGTCCTCGGCGGGGTGGGTGTGCAGATAGGAAGCATGCACGCCGCCGAGCACGTAGCCCTCGGCGCGCGGGTGGCCGTCCTGTCGCCAGGCCCAGGCCGCCGTGTCGCTCGCGGCGGGGACGAGTTCGGTGCGGTGGAACTCGTGTGCGGTTCGGCGCGTTCCGGCCTGCTGCAGCGCGGAGTCGGTGATCGCGACCGCGTCCCGGTAGCCCAGGGTGAGCTTGGGGGTCATCCGGGCGGCGGCGGGCAGCACGCCGCACATCGGGCGGCCGTCGAGCTCGCGGGCCAGGTAGAGCAGGCCGCCGCATTCGGCGTGCACGGGCGCGCCCGCGGTGGCCAGCGCGGCGACCGCGGCGCGCAGCGGGGCGTTGGCGGAGAGCTCCTCGGCGTGCTGTTCCGGGAAGCCGCCGGGCAGCACGAGTCCGGCGGTGCCCTCGGGCAGGGACTCGGCGCGCAGCGGGTCGAACACCGCGACCTCCGCGCCCGCGGCGGCGAGCAGTTCGGCGTGCTCGGCGTAGCCAAAGGTGAACGCGGCGCCGCCGGCGATGGAGATGACCGGTCGTCTCGGGTCCGGGTCGAGGCCGGGGTCCCAGGTGGCGGGCGGCAGGGGCGGGGCGGAGCGGGCCAGGCGCAGGACCGCGTCCAGGTCGACCGCGCCGGCGACCTTGTCCGCGAGGGCATCCACCACCTCGGTGGCGGCACGGCCGTGTTCGGCGGCGGTGACCAGGCCGAGGTGCCGGGAGGGCAGCTCGAAGGCCGGGTCGCGGGGCAGGCTGCCGAGCACGTCCAGGCCGACCTCGGCGCAGGCCTCGCTGAGCACCTGGGTGTGCCGTTCGGAGCCGACCTTGTTGAGCAGCACCCCGGCGATCCGCACGGCCGGGTCGTAGCTGCGGAACCCGTGCAGCAGCGCGGCCAGGCTGCGGCTCTGCCCGCGCGCGTCGACCACGAGCACGACCGGCGCGTCCAGCAGGGTGGCCACGTGCGCGGTGGAACCGTGGCCCGGGGTGCCCAGGCGGCCGTCGAACAGGCCCATCACGCCCTCGATGACGGCCAGGTCGGCATCCCGCGCGCCGTGCGCGAACAGCGGGCGGACGCGATCCTCGCCGCAGAGCACCGGGTCCAGGTTGCGGCCGGGGCGGCCGGTGGCCAGCGCGTGGTAGCCGGGGTCGATGTAGTCGGGGCCGACCTTGCCCGGCGCGACCCGCAGTCCGCGCCTGCGCAGCGCGGCCATCAGGCCGGTGGCCACCGTGGTCTTGCCGGCGCCGGAGCCGGGGGCGGCGATGACCAGCCGGGCTACCACTCGATCCCCCGCTGCCCCTTCTGCCCGGCGTCCATCGGGTGCTTGACCTTGGTCATCTCCACCACCAGGTCGGCGGCCTCCAGCAGCGCGGGCGGCGCGTACCGGCCGGTGATGATCACGTGCTGGTGTCCAGGGCGATCGCCCAGGGCGGCCACGACCTCCTCGACGTCGACCCAGCCCCAGTGCATCGGATAGGTGAACTCATCCAGCACGTACATGCCGTGCCGGGCCTCGGCGAGGCGGCGGGCGATCTCCTGCCAGCCTTCGCGGGCGGCCTCGGCGTGGTCGGTCTCGGTGCCCTTCTTGCGGGTCCAGGACCAGCCCTCGCCCATCTTGTGCCACTCGACCGCGCCGCCCTCGCCGGTCTGCTCGTGCAGGCGGCCGAGCGCGCGGAAGGCCTCTTCCTCGCCGACCTTCCACTTGGCGGACTTGACGAACTGGAACACGCCGATGGACCAGCCCTGGTTCCAGCCGCGCAGCGCCATGCCGAACGCGGCGGTGGACTTGCCCTTCATCTCGCCGGTGTGCACCACCAGCAGCGGCCGGTTGCGGCGTTGCCGGGTGGTCAGGCCGTCGGCGGGCACACTGGTCGGCTGTCCTTGGGGCATCGGGTTTCCTCCCGGCTCAGGCCGCGCGGGCGGCGCGCACGACGCCTGCCATGCGGTCGGCGGACAACTCGTCGAGGCTCAGGCAGGTCGCGCCCAGGGCGAGCGCGAGCCGGGCGGCCAGGTCGAGGCGGACCATGCCGTGCTCGCAGTCCACCACGATCGCGGCCACGCCGTCGGCGGCCAGCAGGGCGGCGGCGCGCAGGGCGTCGCGGACCGGGTCACCGTGCACGCCGACGGTGGCGCGGCCGTCGGTGACCACGACCAGCAGCGGGCGGCGGCGCGGGTCGCGCAGGCGTTCGGCGGCCAGGGTCTTGCGGGCGCGCAGCAGGCCATCGGCCAGCGGGGTGCGGCCGCCGGTGCGCAGCCGCTTGAGCCGGGCGGCGGCCGCGTCCACCGAGGAGGTCGGCGGCAGGGTCAGCTCGGCGCCACCGCCGCGGAAGGTGACCAGGCCGACCTTGTCCCTGCGCTGGTAGGCGTCGCGGAGCAGGGACAGCACCGCGCCGCTGACCGCGGACATCCGCTTGCGGGCGGCCATCGAGCCGGAGGCGTCCACCGCGAAGAGCACCAAGTTGCCCTCCTTGCCCTCGCGGACCGCGCGGCGCACGTCCTCACCGCGCAGCAGCAGGCCGGGTCCGGTGCGGCCGCGGCCGGCCTGGTGCGGGGCGGCCGCGGCGACGGTGGCGGACAGGTGCAGGCCGTGGCCGTCCACTGTGGACGGACGGACCACCCGGCCGAACTCCGAACGGGACCGGGACCGGCGGCCGGGCGCGCCCTCGCCGAGGCCGGGGACCTGGAGCAGGCGGGCGCGGAAGGCGGGGGCCGGGGCGGCCGGGGCCTGTTCGCCGCCGCCCGAGGGCTGGTCGCCGGAAGGGCTGGACTGGTTGTCAGGAGCGGGCTGCTGGCCGTCGGCGGGCGGGGTGGCGTTGTCGCCGTGGTCCTGGCCGCAGCCGGGGCCGTTGGGGTCGTCATCGGGGTCCGGCCGCGGCGGTTCGGCTTCCTCGGCCGCGGCGGCGAGGGCCTGCTGGAGCTGCTCCTCCTCCAGGCCGGGCTCGTCGAAGGGGTCACGGCGCTTGCGGTGCGGCAGGGCGAGGCGGGCGGCGACCTCGATGTCGCTCGCGTCGACCTCGGCCGCGCCGCGCCAGGCGGCGTGCGCGAGCGCGGTGCGCGCCACCACCAGGTCCGCGCGCATGCCGTCGACCTCGAACGCGGCGCACAGCGCGGCGATCCGGCGCAGCTCCACATCGGGCAGCACGACCGCTGACAAAGCAGCGCGGGCGGTGGCGATGCGGGCGGCCAGGTCGCGGTCGTCGGGGGCGAAGCGGGCGGCGAAGGCGGCCGGGTCGGCCTCGTAGGCCAAGCGGCGGCGGACCACCTCGGTGCGGGTGTCGGTGTCGCGGGCGGCGAGCACGGTGACGGTGAGGCCGAAGCGGTCCAGCAGCTGCGGCCGCAGCTCGCCCTCCTCCGGGTTCATCGTGCCGACCAGCAGGAAGCTGGCCGCGTGCGAGATGGACACACCTTCGCGCTCGACGTGCGCGCGGCCCATGGCGGCGGCGTCCAGCAGCAGGTCGACCAGGTGGTCGTGCAGCAGGTTGACCTCGTCCACGTAGAGCACGCCGCGGTGCGCGGCCGCGAGCAGGCCCGGCTGGTAGGCGCGGACACCCTCGGTGAGCGCGCGTTCCAGGTCCAGCGAGCCGACCAGGCGGTCCTCGGTGGCGCCGACCGGCAGCTCGACCAGCCGGGCCGGGCGGGTGGTGGCCGCGCCGTCGTGCGGGGCGTCCGGACAGTTCGGGTCGGGGCGGGCCGGGTCGCAGGCGAAGCGGCAGTGCTCGACCACGTCGGCCGGTGGCAGCAAGGCGGCCAGGCCACGCACGATGGTCGACTTCGCGGTGCCCTTCTCCCCGCGCACCAGCACCCCGCCGATGCCAGGGTGGACGGCGTTGAGCAGCAGGGCGAGCCGGAGGTCGGGATGTCCGACCACAGCGGAGAACGGGTAGCCGACGGTCATGCGCGAGGTCCTTCCTCGGGTGTCCACGCCCGGGTCGGGAGGCCGAGGGGGACGAGTCTCCTGACTCCCGGAACCGTTCCTGACGAAACCGTTCCGGTCACAGTGGCGGGACCGTCCCGGACTCGCACCGGGTTCCTCGCTCACCCCTCGCTGACAAAGCAGTTCGCATCGTCGCACACGATCAGGCGACTCAGGCCGTCTCGCTGATCACGCTTGTCATCGGGTGGCGAGCACGCGCAGCGGGGCGCGGAAGGAGAGCAGGCCCAGCATCGGCGGTTCCGGCTCCAGCAGGCGCAGGTGTGGCAGGCGGCTGGCCACCTCGGTGAGCACCACGGCGGCCTCCGTCCTGGCCAGTCCGGCGCCGAGGCAGAAGTGGCGGCCGTGGCCGAAGGCCAGGTGGCGGCGCGGGTCGGGGCGGGCCGGGCAGAAGGACTCGGGGTCGGCGAAGACCTCCGGGTCCGAGCCCGCGCCGGCGAGCAGGAGCAGCAGGTGCGCGCCCTGCGGCACCCGCACCCCGGACAGGGTGGCCGGGCGGGCGGCGACGCGGCGCCAGGTGTTCACCGGCGGTTCGCGGCGCAGCACCTCCTCCACGCAGGCCGCGGCCAGCTCCTGGTCACCGGCGGCCAGGCGCGGCCAGAGGTCGGTGCGCGGGATGAGCCGGTGCAGCAGGGTGCTGAGCAGCTGGCTGGTGGTCTCCTGACCGGCGATGAGCAGGAAGTAGCAGACGCCGACCGCCTCGGCCACGCGCAGCGGCCGGTCGCCGGGCGCGCGGTGCGCGGCGAGCTGGCCGAACAGGTCGGGGCTGCCGGGGGTGGCGGCGCGGATGCGGGCGGCCAGCCACTGGTGGAACTCCCCCGCCGCCTCCGCGAGGGCCTGGTGGCGGCCGGGGCCGGGGCGGCCCCAGAACAGTTCCAGCGAGGCCGCGCTCCACGCCTTGAGCACCGGCAGGTCGACCCCGGTGATGCCGAGCAGCTCCAGCAGCACCCGGCAGGGCAGCTCCGCGGCCAGCCCGGCGACCAGGTCGAACTCGCCGCTGGCCGGCAGGCGGTCCAGGTACTCGGTGGCGAGGGCGCGGATGCGGGGTTCGGCGGCGCGCACCTTGGCCGGGGTGAAGTAGCCGGCGACCAGGCGGCGCAGGCCGGTGTGGCTGTCGGTGCCGTTGTTGGCCAGCGTGGGCGGCAGCGAGAACCGGGCCCTGGCCAGCACGCGCAGCTGCGCCGGCGGGACCGGGGTGATCGCGGTGAGCGCGTTGTCCGGCACGAACCCGGCGGGGTCGGCCAGCACGGCGCGGATGTCGGCGTGCCTGCTGACCAACCACAGCCCGGTGTGCCGGTCGTGGTGCACGGGAGCGCGCTCACGCAGCTCGGCCAGGTGCGGCCAGGGGTCGCTGACAAAACCCGGACCGAAGAGGTCCAGGTCGTCGAGGGAACGCCGCGCTGCCCGCACGGGCAGAACGGTAGCCCGGCTGATGCGACACTCCGGGCGTGACCTCGACCACCAACGACGTCTTCGGCTGGCTGGACACCCGCTCGCGGGCCCGAGCCAAGGCCGGGCTGACCCGCTCGCTGCGGCCGCGCGCCGCCGGGTCCGCGGACCTGCTGGACCTGGCCTCCAACGACTACCTCGGCCTCACCAGGGACCCTCGGATCACCGAGGCCGCCGCGGCCGCCGCCCGCCGCTGGGGCGCGGGTGCGACGGGATCGCGGCTGGTCACGGGCTCGACCGAGCTGCACGCGGAGCTGGAGCACGAGCTGGCCGAGCACTGCGGGGCGGAGGCGGCGCTGGTCTTCTCCTCCGGTTTCCTGGCCAACCTGGGCGCGCTCACCGCGTTGTCCGGACCGGGCACGGTGCTGGTCGCGGACGCGCACAACCACGCTTCGCTGATCGATGGCTGCCGGTTGTCCAGGGCCGAGACGGCCGAGGCCGGGCACCGCGATCCGGCCAGGGTCGCCCGGCTGCTGGCCGAGCGGGTGAAGAAGCGGGCCCTGGTGGTGACCGACTCGGTGTTCTCCGTCGACGGCGACCTGGCGCCGCTGGCCGAGCTGGCCGCGGCCTGCCGGGCGCACGGCGCGGCGCTGGTGGTCGACGACGCGCACGGGCTGGGCGTGCTGGGCGAGGGCGGGCGCGGCGGGGTGCACGCGGCCGGGCTGGCCGGGGCGCCGGACGTGGTGGTCACCACCACGCTGTCCAAGTCGCTGGGCAGCCAGGGCGGGGCGGTGCTCGGGCCGCGGCGGGTGATCGCGCACCTGGTGGACACCGCGCGCGGGTTCATCTTCGACACCGGCCTGGCCCCGGCTTGCGCGGGCGGCGCGCTGGCCGCGCTGCGGGTGCTGCGGGCCGAGCCGGAGCTGGCCGGGCGGTCCCGGGGGGTGGCGCGGGAGCTGGCGGAGCGGCTGGGCACGGCCGGGCTGGCGGTCAGCTCGCCGAGCGCGGCGGTGGTGTCGGTGCGCGCACCCTCGCCGGCGGAGGCGGTGGCGTGGGCCGGGCGGTGCCGGGCGGAGGGGGTGCAGGTCGGCTGTTTCCGGCCGCCGTCGGTGCCGGACCAGGTGTCGCGGCTGCGGCTGACCGCGCGGGCGGACCTGTCCGCGGCGGAGCTGGACCACGCGGTCGCGGTGATCACGCGCACCGCCCCGCGACCGGGCGGCTGACGCGAACAGCGGTGTCGGCTACTCCATCCGTGCCCGATGGAAGGACAGCCAGGACAAGGGATTCGACATCTCCTTGATATTCACTCGAATGGCCCTAGGCTGCCGCGCATGACCATCAACCGGAGGCGCGCGCTCGGTCTGGGGACCGTGGCGGCGGCGGGTGCTGTGCTGGGGGCCGCGCCGTCGGCGGCGGCGCAGACCGATCCCATCGACGACGAGAGCGTCATCCCTGCCTCCGCGGCGCAGGCCCGGCGGCGGATCGAGCGGGTGTACCGGCGCGAGGCGCACCGCGCGGGTGGCACCTGGTCGTCCTTCATCAGCGTGACCGACCCGGACGGCACCCCGGTCGCCGCGGTGGAGGACGAGGCGGACCGGGTGGTGGAGGCCTACTCGGTCAACAAGATCGCGGTGGCGGCCGCGGTGCTGGACAAGATCGACCGCGGGCTGCTCACCCTGGACCAGCGGGTGGACGTCACGGCGGCCATCGTCAGCAAGGACGGCGACGGCATCTTCGGCTTCGACGGCGCCTACCCGAGCTCGGTGACGCTGGGTCACGCGATGGCGAACCTGCTGACCGTCTCGGACAACACCGCGGTCCGGCTGTGCGGCCTGGTCTGCCCGGCCGCGGAGCTGAACGAGATCCTGCGCGCCAAGGGGTTCACGCACACCCAGGTGAAGCCGGTGGCGAACCCGAACCGGTTCTTCCTGGGCACCACCACCCCGCGCGAGACGCACACGCTGCTGCGCAAGCTGGTCGACGGCACGCTGGTCTCGGCGGCCTCCACCCAGTACGTGCTGACGCTGCTGCGCTCGATGGCCGCGTTCACCGACGGGACCCGGCTGGAGCTGAACTCGGCCGAGCGGGCCAGGGTGGCGACCAAGGCCGGTTGGTTCAACGACGGCCGCAACGAGGCCGGCATCGTCTTCGACGCCGAGGGCAAGCCGATGGTCACCTACTCGCTGTTCGCCTCCGGGGAGTTCCGCGGGGACGCGGCGGCGAACCTGAACGACTACAGCACCACCCACCCGGCGCTGCGGGCCAGGGTGAAGCTCGGCCGCAGCATGGTCGACGCGGTCTCCCGGATCACCTGCGCGGCCGCGCGCACCCACCGCCAGCCCGTCTACCAGCCCAGCAACGGCGGCTGACCAGCGGTGACAAGACGGGATCTCAGGGACCGACCCGGAATCGGCCCCTGAGATCCGGGCGGATGGTGCTCCCTCGGGCGGGGGAGCACCATCACGCCGCGGCGGGAATCCAAGCCGGGACCGGGTCGCGAGGCTCGGGGCATGACAAGGACAACACGCGGTTTGTTGATGGCCGGGCTGACCACGGCGGCGGTGCTCGCCGGTGTGACACCGGCATTCGCGGCCGAGGCGCCGATCCGGATCAGCGGGTCGGCCGGCGGCACGCTCGGGCCCGAGTTCGGCCCGATGGTCGGTGATCCGGTGCGGTTCGAGATCGAGGCCAGTGCCACCGATCCAATGAAGCCGACCGGTCACTTCAAGGTCACCCACCACAAGCCGGACGGCTCGCTGCTGGCCCGGTTCTCCGGCGAGGTCACCGGCGCGCACGCGGTCGGGCAGGTCGGGGTGGTCAACGGGAAGATCACCTGGGCCGAGCATCCCGGGGCGCCTCAGGTGGAGTTCGTGGGCAAGCCGATCTCACTGACCGTGCAGGACGAAGGGACGCGCGGGGACCGGATCGGGTGGGTGTGGGGGTTCTTCGGGCAGCCGGTGAGCCCGTTGCAGGGGACGGCGCCGGTGTTGCGGCTGCGGGACGGGGACTTCTCGGTGCGCGGGCCGGTGCCGGGGGTGGACGGCGCTGACAAGACTTCGGGTGGCGGGGGTGGCGGGCTCGCTGACAAGACTTCCGTTGGCGGGCTGGCCGGCCAGGCAGCGGGTGTCGGGGCCGCTGACAAAACTTCCGGCGGTGGGCGCGCTGACAAGGCGGCCAGGGGCGGGCTTGCGGCTGCGGGCGGTGGCGACCGGGGGCACGTGCTCGCCGGGACGGTGCGCGGGACCAGCAAGGACCCGGAGTTTCTCAACGACCCGCTGATGTTCTCGGTGCGCGCGGCGGTCGCGCCCGGCAGCACTCCGGACTCGGCCACCGGGCGGTTCCACGTCACCCACCACAAGCCGGACGGCGCGCTGGTCGCCGACTTCAGCGGCGACATCACCTGCCTGGTGGTGGGCGGGCGGGTCGGCATGGCCACCGGGGTGGTGCGGGCCAGCGCCGATCCCGCGCACATCGGGCTCAGGGTGTCCTTCTCCGTCTACGACGGCGCGCGCGGGGACCGCATCGGGTGGCTGTGGGGGCTGCCGGGGTCGCCGCCGGTGCACGACTGTCAGGGGTTCTCGCCGTTCTTCACCCCGTCCTCCGGCGGCTTCCTCGCCCGAGGCCTGTAGCTAGGGGCGGCTCATCGGGACGTGGGCGACGCCGCCGTCCAGGAACTCCGGGCCGGTGACCTGGTAGCCAAAAGCGCTGTAGAACCTGGTCACCGTGGTCTGGGCGTCCAGCACGGACGGGGCGTCGCCGATGTCGTCGAGCGCGGCGCGCATGAGCTCGCGGGACAGGCCCTTGCCCCGGGCGTCCGCCCTGGTGACCACCCGGCCGACGCGGATGGTCCGGCCGTCCGGTTCCACCAGCAGGCGCAGGTAGGACAAGGGGTCGCCGTCGGTGTCGGCGAACCAGAGGTGGCGGGTGGCCGGGTCCAGGTCGCGGCCGTCCAGGTCCGGGTAGGGGCTTTCCTGTTCGACGATGAAGACGTCCACGCGCAGGCGCAGCAGGGCGTAGAGGGTCGTGACGTCCAGCTGGTCGCCGGTGGCTCGGTGCGGGGTGCTCACCCCGCCGTTCCTACCAGGTGAGGGATCACACGTAGTTTCCGCGTCAAAGACCGCAAGACTTCCTGTTAATGTTCCATCAATGCGAAAGATTGCCCGTCTGATTATGGATTGACCCTCGGTTGTCCTGCTGACCACGATGGGAGGCGACATGTCCCTGGACCTGACCCAACTGCCCACGTTCCTGATCGCCTGTGCCGTCGTGGTGCTGACGCCGGGAGTGGACGCGTTCCTGCTGCTGCGCACCTCGCTGCGCCAGGGCACCCGGGCCGGGCTGCTGGCCCTGGCCGGGATCCACTCGGCGGCGCTGGTGCACGTGGCGCTGGTGGTCTCCGGGCTCGGCCTGCTGATCAGCCACTCGCCGGGCGTGCTCACCGCGCTGCGCTGGCTGGGCGCGGCCTACCTCGGCTTCCTCGCCTACTCGATCATCCTCGGCCTGTGGCGGGCGCGCGGCGAGCTGCGCACCGCGACCGCCGGTGAGCGGGAGGACGAGCGGCCGGGCAGCGGGCCGTTCCTGCGCGGGTTCCTGTGCAACATCACCAACCCGAAGATGCTGCTGTTCTGCCTGGCGTTCCTGCCGCAGTTCCTCGGCGCGGCCGGCAACCCCGTGCTTCAGCTGGGCGTTCTCGCCGCGGTGTTCCTGGTGCTGGCCTTCGCCTGGGAGCTGGCGATCGTGCTGGCCGCCAGCAGGCTGCAGGAACGGCTGGCGCGTCCGGCCGTGCTGAACGGGCTGGACGCCTTCTGCGCGGTAGCCTTCCTGACCATGTCGGTCGGGCTCGTGCTCGGCAGCTGAGCCGCACGGCCGGCCGCCGTCCGACTCAGGGAGCCGCCCGTGTTCTTCGTTCTCCAGGTAGTGATCACCGCCGTGGCGCTGTGGGTGTCCACCGCGTTGCCCGGCATCGACATCGGGCCCGGCCCGGTCTCGGTCGGTGCGAAGATCGGCACGCTGCTGCTGGTCGGCCTGGTCTTCGGTCTGGTCAACGCGATCATCAAGCCGGTGGTCAAGCTGGTCGGCTGCGTCTTCTACCTGCTCACCCTCGGCCTGATCGGCCTGGTGGTGAACGGCCTGCTGTTCTGGCTGACCGGCTGGGCCGCGGGCAAGCTGGGCCTGCCGTTCGAGGTGACCGGGTTCTGGCCCGCGTTCTTCGGCGCGATCATCGTCGCGGTGGTCAGCTGGGCGCTGAACGCGGTTCTCCAGGCACGTGAGGCCGTCGAGGACTGAGCTGTGACAGCCGCTGCTAGGACCTGAGCACCAGGTCCAGCAGCGGCTGGTACGTGCTGACCCGCACGTACACGCCGGGCTGGAACGGGCGCGCGCAGCCGATGCCCCACGAGGTCACGCCGACCAGCTTGCCGCCGGCCACCAACGGGCCGCCCGAGTCGCCCTGACAAGTGTCCACGCCACCGTGGGCGTAGCCGGCGCAGAGCATCGAGCCTGCCTCGAAACCGGCCAGCACGGACTGGCAGAGCGGGTCGCTGACCACCGGCAGCGCGGCCTTGAGCAGGTAGCGGGACGGGAAGCCGCCCTCGGCGGTACGGCCCCAGCCCAGTGCGGTGGCGTAGGAGCCTGGTCCGTAGAGCAGGGTGTCAGCCGGGGTCGCCAGCGGCAGGGTGGGCAGCGCCAGCGGCAGGGTCAGGCGCAGCACCGCGACGTCGTGGCCGGCGCGCACGTCGGTGTAGAACGGGTGGATCCAGATCCCGGTGAGCGTGCGGACCTCGCCGCCCAGCGCGAGCAGGTCTTCCCGGCCCGCGAGGACCAACAGGTCCTTGGGCTGGCGGCCGACCGCGCAGTGCGCAGCGGTGAGCACCATGGTCGGCGTGACCAGGGTGCCGCCGCAGATGACCGAGCCTTCGGCCTTGGCGATCGCGACTGTCCAGGGGAACTCGAAGATCGAGGCCCTGGTGCCGCCGACGACCTTGGTGTCCGGCGGCGGGATGGGGGCCGCGAGCGCGGGTGCGGGCGCGGCGCACAGGAGCAGGACTCCCACGATCGCCGCGCGGATGCCGGACCAACCGAGCCGTGCACGCGTGCCAGACCTCATCGTCCGCTCCCCTCTGCTCGCCTCACCTCCCCAGGACAGCCCGGGTGGCGCGGGCGGACAAGTCGAGTCGGCGAACGCAACCCACGCGGGTGACCTTGGCTGGACAAACCGGAGACAGCCCGATGGGGCGGCCCGCGTGCACGGACCGCCCCATCGAGGTGCAGGGATATTCAGTTGTGGCCGTGTGGCAGGGGCTAAGAGGTGATCTGCTGGCTCAGCACCGCGTGGTACGGGGCGATCCGGGCGTACACGCCGGGGTAGTTCGGCGCGGCGCAGCCACGGCCCCAGGAGGTGGCGCCGATGAGCTTGCCGCCGACGATCAGCGGGCCGCCGGAGTCACCCTGGCAGGTGTCCACGCCGCCCTGCGGGAGACCGGCGCACACCATCGAGGTGTTGCTGTACTGCGAGTACGCGGTCTTGCAGGTCTGGTCCGAGGTCAGCGGCACGTTCGCCTTGAGCAGGTAGCGCGAGGCGGAGCCGCCCGAGCTGGTGGTGCCCCAGCCGAGGATCAGCCCGCTCTGGCCCGCGGCGTAGAGCGCGGTGTCCGACGGGGTGGCCAGCGGCACGGTCGGGCCGCTGATGTTGCGGTCCAGGGTCAGCACCGAGACGTCGTAGCCCGCGGTGGCGGTGGTGTAGCTGGGGTGCACCCAGATCTTGGTGACCCGGGCGACGGTGCCCGCGGTGCTCTGCTTGTCCTCGCGGCCGTGCACCACGTAGGTGCTCGACGGAGAACGGCCCTTGGTGCAGTGCGCGGCGGTGACGACCTTGTTCGCCGCGACCAGGGTGCCGCCGCAGAACTGGCCGGAGCCGGAGCTGCCGGAGGCCAGGTACACCGTGTACAGGTGCTGGCTGATCGATGCCCGGGTGCCGCCGACGATCAACGGGTCGACGTCGGATGACGGCGAGGCGTTCACGGCTGCCGCGGAGGAGAAGCTGACCGCCGCGACCGCGGCGACGATGCCGAGCATTCGGCCAAGGCGACGCAGGGTTACCGCCATGGTGGGGCTCCTTTTCTCGTGCCCTCGAACGAGTGGGAGACGCATACCAAGAGCAACAGAGGAGTGACCCGCCACACAACGGTCGTTCGGTGTGGGCCAATCGGGCGGCGGGCCACTCCGTGCCTGTTAAGAGCCGATTTGCGCAGCCAGCTGGCTGTAGTAGCTGGACACGCGGGCGTACACACCGGGCTTGCCGGCCTGTGCGCAACCCTCACCCCAGGAGGTGATGCCGACCAGCTTGCCGCTCACCACGAGCGGGCCACCGGAGTCGGCCTGGCAGGTGTCCTTGCCGCCCTGCGGGTAGCCCGCGCAGACCATGGACGCGCTCTTGTACTCCGAGTACGCGCTGGCGCAGGTCTGGTCGGAGGTCAGCGGCACGACGACCTGACGGAGCGTGTCGGAGTAGTCGCCGTTGCCGGTGGTGTCGCCCCAGCCGAGCGCGCGGGCCTGGGTGCCGGCCTGGTACAGCCCCGAGTCCGCGGGCTTGGCCAGCGGCAGGGTGGTGTAGTTGAGGTTGCGGTCCAGCGTCATGACCGCCACGTCGTCACCCTGGGTGACGCTGCGGTAGTTCGGGTGCTGCCAGATCTTGGTCACCCTGGCCGTGTGGCCCTGGCTGGTGCGCAGGTCGGTGCGGCCGGCCACGATCTGCCAGCGGGAGACGGCCTTGCCCGCGGTGCAGTGCGCGGCGGTGACGACCTTGTTCGGCGCGGCGAGCGTGCCGCCGCACCACTGGGTGCCGTCGAGCAGCAGCGCGACGGTCCACGGGTACTGCTGGGTGGTGGCCGCGGTGCCGCCGACGATCAACGGGTCGACCGTCGTCTCCGGCGGCGGTGCCGCGCTGGCCATGGCGCCGGGCGCCAGGCCGAGGGTCACGGCGGCTGCCGCGACCCCGATGAACTTGACCAGGCGATGCAGGGTGGTCGCCAACGGTCACTCCTTCCTCGTGCCCTCGTACGAGGTCCCAGCCCAGGTGGCCGGGTTGCGCTGTAGGCAACGCGAGGAGTGTTTGCGTCGACAACCGCCCTTCGTCGTGACCCATTCGGCCTAATCAGTTTCTGGCCGTGCGGACCACTGCTGAGCAGGCAGAACCCAGCTCAGGACGGCGTGGTTAATCTGTTGTTGCGTGAAGACGTAATGATCGGAAACGCGGCGGTTACCAGTCGGACTGAATTTTCACCTGGGCGCGCGGCGCTGGCCGAGCTGGGCGTGGATCAGGTCGAGGTAGTTGCCGATCTTGGTGTAGACGCCCGGCTTGTTCTGCTGGGCGCAGCCCTCGCCCCAGGAGGTGATCCCGATCAGCCGTCCCTCGGCGACCAGCGGACCACCCGAGTCGCCCTGGCAGGCGTCGATGCCGCCCTTGTCGTACCCGGCGCAGAACATCTCCGCCGGGTCGTAGGTGCGGTAGGGCCGCGAGCAGCTGGTGTCCGGCAGCACCGGCACGGTCGCCTGCATCAGGTAGCGGGAGGTGGGCCCGGCCTCCTTGGTCGCACCCCAGCCGACCACGGTCGCCTTGGTGCCCGGCCGGTAGCGCCGGTCGTTGTGCTCGGCCAGCGGCAGGGTCGGCACGTCGAAGGCCTCACCGAGGGTGAGCACGCCGAGGTCGTCGCCGTTGAACACCGACTCGAACTCCGCGTGCGTCCAGATCCGGTTGACCGGCAGCACCCGGCCGGTGGTGCGGCTCTGCGTGTCGGTGCGCCCGGCGACCACCCTGATGTCGGCGGGCGCGCGGTTGGCCACGCAGTGCGCGGCGGTGAGCACCTTGGTCGGCGCGATCAGGGTGCCGCCGCAGTACTGGTTGCCCGCGCGGCTGGTCAGGTAGACCGCCCACGGGTGCGCCGAGGTGTTGGTGGTGGTGCCGCCGACGATCCGGGCCGAGCGCAGCTGGACGTCGTCACGCTGGGCCTCCGGCGCGGGCGCGGGGCTCAGCACCGAGTAGACCAGTCCGCCGAGGAGCACCAGCGCCGCCGCGGGCGCCAGCAGCCACCACCGGTTGCGCGGTGGTTCGGTGTTCGTCATCGACATACCTCTCACGATCGGCACGCTGTGCGACTGATCAGGCACCCAGCGCACGCACGGAGAAGCATACTCCGTCGTTTGGTCGAGGAATCATTACGCCGAACGGGTGTAGACGCGGTTCATGTCATGCTGGACGGGTGGGGAGCGGAAGCTGGGCCGGCACGGCGGTCGCACTGGGTCTCGCGGTGGCGCTGACCGCCTGTCAGGGCCCAGCGGAGCCGGTGACCACCAGCACGCCCGCGCCGCCGCTGACGTTCCGGTTCGAGACCAGCACCCCGCCACCCAGCAGCACCCCGCCCGGCGGTGAGCAGCGGCCCGCTCCCCCGCCACCGGTGTGGACGGTCGGCGCGCGACCGCTGCCCAAGCGGCCGGACGGTTTCGGGCAGGTGCTGCCCACCCCGCCCGAACTGGCCCAGCGCAGGCTGCCCAGCGCGGACCGGCTGCCGCCGCCGAAGGACGGGCGGTTCGCCGCGGCCGTGGTCCCGGTGCCCGCGGAGGTGCTCGCGCGCAGCACCTGGCAGCCGGCCTGCCCGGTCGGCAAGGACGAGCTGCGGTACCTGACCGTGTCGTTCTGGGGTTTCGACGACCGGCCGCACACCGGCGAGCTGATCCTGGCGGCGGGTGTGGCGGAGCAGGTGCGCGCGGTGTTCGAGCGGCTGTACGCGGCCCGGTTCCCGATCGAGGAGATGCGGGTGACCACCAAGGCCGAGCTGGACGCCCCGCCCACCGGCGACGGCAACAACACCAACGGCTTCGTCTGCCGGCCCGCGCGTGGGCAGACCCGCTGGTCCGCGCACGCCAAGGGCCTCGCGGTGGACCTCAACCCGTTCGCCAACCCCTACCTGCGCGGGGACCTGGTGTTGCCGGAGCTGGCTTCGGCGTACGTGGACCGGCGGCAGCGCAAGCCCGGCATGATCCACGCCGGGGACGCGGTGGTGCAGGCCTTCGGCGCGATCGGGTGGACCTGGGGCGGGAACTGGCGGACGCCCAAGGACTACATGCACTTCTCGGCCACCGGGGACTGAGCGGGGCCGGAGACCGAGGGCCGGGCAGGGGCCGGACGGTCGCCGCGGGGGCCGGGCGACGGACGCGAGGGTCGGACACAGCGCGGGGTCGCGCGCGGCGCAGGGGTCGGGCACGCGCGGGAGCCGCGCACAGCGGGAGCCGCGCACAGCGGGAGCCGCGCACAGCGGGAGCCGCCCGCCGAGCCTGGGCTCAGCGGGCGGTCGTGTTCGGTGTGCGCGTTCGGCTCAGTTCGCGGACGGGCCGGAGCCCTTGCCCGCGTCGCCGCCGCCGCTGTCACCGCGGTTGCCGCCGGTGAAGGAGTTCCACACCTTGCCCGCGGTGTCCGAGACCAGGTTGCCGACCTCGCTGAGGACCTTGGCCAGGGGGTCCGCCGAGGAGGTGATGGCCTCCTTGTAAGACTTCGCCGCGCCCTTGATGTCGTCCTTCCAGTTCGAGGTCGTGCTGTCGTCCTCGCGGCGCGGGTAGTTCCCGGCCAGGATGTCGCGGTACTGCTCGCTCGCCGCCCACTGCTGCAGGTCGGCGGCCCGCACCACGGGCAGCGGGTGGGTGAGCCCGTCCAGGTGGATGAGCTTGAGCACGCTGTCGCGCACGTCCTCCACGCCGTCGTAGTCGGCGGCCTGCTTGAGGTACTCGGCGGTATTGATCTTGGAAGGGTCGGTGACGCCGGAGAGGATCATGTGCACCCGCAGGACCACGGCCGCGTCCTGCACGCACAGCAGGCCGGCGCGGTCGGCGGAGAGCTGGGAGCGGCGGTGCCAGTCCTGCAGCGCGAGGATGATCGCGCGCAGGCCCCAGTACCCGACCGGCATCCAGGCCATGCCGGCGGCCAGGCCGATCAGGCGGCGCAGGATCGTGTAGTACAGGACGTGCCCGGACAGGATGTGGCCCATCTCGTGGCCGAGCACGAACCGGAGCCCTTCCTCGTCCAGCAGCTCGACCAGTCCGGTGGTGATGACGATGAACGGCTCGTCCATCCCCATCGCGTAGCTGTTCGGGTGCGGGTCGCGGGCGACGAAGAGGTCGGGCACCTGCTCGAGGTCGAGCGCGGTGGCGCATTCGACCCGGAGGCGGTGCAGCTCCGGGTACTGGTTCTCGGAAACCTTGATCGAGGTCGCCAGGGCGAGCAGGCGTTCGCTGCGCTCCGGAAGGGCGCCGTAGATCGCCTTGAGGACGGCCGGGAAGCCGGGCACCGCGCGTGCGGTGGCCAGGGCGCCCCGGTCGGCCGGGTGTTCGTAGGCCCTCGGGCTGATCTGTGGGAACCGGGTGCGCCCAGTCGCCACGGGCACCTGGGCCGCGTCGTCCGCCATCGTCAACCCCCGTTAGTCGGTGTAAAGCGGTACTGCATTCGAGCGTACAGACGCATGGGCGCTCGTGCGGTCGGTCTCAGGGACAACTCAGGGACAACTCAGGGTCCGGCACTTCGGTAGTCCGAATAGGCCGGGCGGCCCAGCCTTCGGGACTGGACGGCGCAGCCGGGTGCGGATGGCCGAAGTACTAAGGAAATTCCACGAAGGTGAGAACTACGCCTATCCCGAAGTACGGTTCCGCTTTTCTGCGGCTTCGGTCGCCGGTCTTGTCCGCGATTACCGCGCACTGTTCTGATTATCCGGTCGGACCGCGACCCGACAGGGCAATGACGAAATCTCCGAATAAATGGGAGTGAACAATGCGCAACGTCACCAAGTTCCTGGCCGCTGGCACCTCCGCGCTCGCCCTCTCCGCCGGCCTGCTGCTGACCGGCGGCACCGCCTCCGCCGCCCCGGCGGCCACCGCCGCCGAGCAGTCGGCGGGCTTCCACTTCTCCAGCGCCACCGTACTGTCGGTGACCACTAAGAAGCTCACGCTGAAGCTGGCTTCCGGCGCCACCGTGGACGTGGTCATCGGCAAGGACACCAAGATCCAGGGCTCGCTGGCCGTCGGCGGCAAGGTCAACGTCCGCGGGATCAGCGTCGCGGGCTCGCTGCTGGCGAACCTGGTGATCGTGCTCTGACCCAAATATCGCAATCGAACCACCGGCGAGAGTGACCATGGTCAACCGATTTGATGGACCTCGGTCACTCTCGGCCGTTCGCATACCTGTCGGTAATGACGAATGGGATGAGAATGGCCCATCCACCCTGCCATCTCCCTAGTGAGGAATGTTCACTGGGAGTTGAGCCCGATTTGGGCTCACGCTAGGAACGAGGGAGCCAGGACCATGCGATCCTTCACCAGACGAACCGTCGCCACCGTTGCCGCCACCGCGATGTCAGCAGGATTGTTCCTCATCGCCGCACCCGCCATGGCAGCGACCCCTGCGCAGGCAGCGACCAGCACGGTCGCCGCCGCGCACGACTACGACTACGAGGACGCCGAGGTGGTCGCCGTTCTCGAGGGCGCCATCAAGGTCAGGCTGGACACCGGCGAGATCATCACGCTCAGGGTCGGGCCGGGCTGCCCGATCCTCAAGGGGGGCGTCCTGGTCGACCTGGACTCGATCCACGTCGGGCTGGAGGTCGACATCGACCTCGGGCTCAGTGTCAACATCCTCGGCATCATCAAGATTCACGGAGTCGCCGGATTGATCTCGATCGGCTAGTCGCCGCCTGGCGCACGCCGGACCCACGACTGGCCGCCGCTCCTGCTCAGCAGGGCGGCGGCCAGTTGCGAGCGGCGGGCGATGCCCAGCTTCCGGTAGATCCTGGTCAGGTGCTGCTCCACCGCCCGGGAGGTGACCAGGAAGCCCTCCGCGATCTCCCGGTTGGTCCGGCCGCGCACCACCTGCTCGGCGATCCGCAGCTCGTGCGGGGTCAGCTCGCCGCCGTCCACCGCCTCGCCGCGGCGCAGCTCGCCGAGGCCGGCGGCCTGGCGGCGGATCGAGTCGGCGAGCACGTCCGCGCCGCAGTCCTCGGCCAGCCGCAGCGCGCGCCGCAGCAGCGCGCCGGCCTGGGTGGGCTTGCCCTGGGCGCCCAGGTGCAGCGCCAGCTCGGCCAGTGAGCGGGCCAGCTGGGGGCGGGCCGGGGAGTTCTCGAGGTGGCGCACCGACTCGGTGAGCAGGGTGGTTCGCTCGGCTTCCGGCGCGGTCAGCGCGGCGGTGCGCAGCGCGACGCCCAGCGGGCCGGGGCCGCCCCAGCGGCGGGCCAGCGCGAGCTCCTCGGCGGCGAGCCGTTCGGCCTCCGCGCGCCGGCCGGTGACCAGGTAGAGCGGGACCGCGCAGGAGCGCCACAGCAGCAGCGCGCGGTCGGTGACACCCCGGTCCAGGAAGCGCTTTCCGACCTGTTCGAGGTCGGCGAGGCCGCCGCTGAGGTCGCCAAGGGAGGCGCGCAGCAGGCCGCGGACCAGCAGCAGGTAGTTGTAGCGCCAGCCGGCCGGCAGCTCGTCGGCCAGGCCGCGGTCGTGCAGCAGGTCCGCGGCGGCCGGGGCCTGGCCGCGTTCGAGCAGGATCTCCACCAGGGTGGCCACCGCGAACAGGGTGGCGCTGCGGGTGCCGGTGCGCAGCTCGTCCAGCACGGCCAGCGCGGCGCGGGCGTCCGCCTCGGCCTCGGCCAGCGCGCCGCGGCGGCAGCGGACCTGGGCGCGCAGGCCGAGCGCGGCGGCGGCGCGCAGCGAGTAGCCGAGGCGGCGGGCCGCGGTGAGCAGCTCGGTGCAGTGCGCCTCGGCCAGGTCGAGGCGTTCCAGCACGAACAGCCCGGCGACCAGATAGGCGAACTCCCAGCGTTCGGCCAGCTCGGCGCCGGGACCGGCGACCGGGGTGCCGCCGCGCTGGGCCCAGGCGCGCAGCACCAGCGGCTCGGCCTCGGCCGCGCTGGGCCCGCCGACCGCGGCCTGGAAGGCGAGCAGGGTGTCGGCGAACCGGCTGGCCCGCATCGAGCCCGCCGTGCCGCGCAGTCCGGCCAGGCGGTGCGGCAGGTCGGGCTGGACGTGGCAGTCGTCGACCTGCAGGCACAGCACGGACAGCCGCAGCTGCCTGGCCAGGTCGGCCTCGTGCGGCTCGACCCTGGCCGCGGCGCGCGCCAGCAGGGCGATGCCCTCGGCGTGCCGGTCGGCCTCGCCGAGCTCCTGGGCCAGCGCGTGCGCGGCCTTGGCGGCGAGCACCGGGTCGATGTCCTCGCCGGTCAGCTCGGCCAGGCGGGTCGCGGCGGTTTCCGGGTCGACCTGCAACTCGGTGAGCGCGAGCTCCAGGCGGAGCTCGGCCAGGTCCTCGGCGGGCTGGGGTTCGGCGAGGGCGCGGCGCAGGCAGCGCACGGCCAGCTCGGGGGCGCCGTTGGCGGCCGCGCCGCGGGCCGCGCGGACCAGGGTGCCGGTGATCCAGTCGCCGGTGACCGCGCCGGGTCCGGTGGCGGCCAGGTGCGCGGCGACCTGTTCGGCTGGGGCGGCGGTGGCGTGCAGGTGCCGGGCGGCGCGGGCGTGCGCGGTCTCCTGCTCGGCCGCGCTGACCTCGGCGGCGAGCGCGCCCGCGATGAGGCCCTGGGCGAAGGTCAGCGGTTTGCCGTCGGCGAGCACGCCGAGTCCGGTCAGCTCGCGGGCGGCTTCGGCCGCCTCGGCCGGGGCCAGGCCGGCGGCCGCGGCGGCCAGGTCGAGCTCGGCCGCGCCGAGCACGGCGAGCACCCGGACCAGGCGGACCACCTCGGGTGGCTGGGCGTGCAGGCGCGGCAGCAGCAGCTGGGCGATCTGCCGCTCGCCGAACTCGGGCACCTCGGCGGCGTGCCCGGCGGTGGGCGGCACCCCGGCGGCCCGCACGGCGCGGGCCAGCTCGCCGAGCAGGTACGGGTTGCCGCCGGTGGCCGTGGCGCAGGCGGCGGCGAACTCGGGCTCGACCGGCTCGCCGAAGGCGGCGGTGAGCAGGTCGGCGCAGTCCGCGGCGGCCAGGCCGGTGAGCGCCAGCGGCTGGCCCGAGGTGACCAGGTCGTCCAGCGCGGCCGGGTCGGCGACCTCCCGGCCGGCGCCGCGGGTCACGGCCAGCAGCACCGGCAGGCCGTGCAGGCGGCGGCGCAGGTAGGCCAGCCAGCGCAGCGAGGGCGGGTCTGCGGCCTCGACGTCGTCCACCGCGATGACCAGCGGCGCGGTCGCGGCCAGGTTGGCGGTGAAGCGGAACAGGCCGTGCAGGGCGGCGTAGGTGTCCAGCGCGGGCCGCTCGCCGTGCAGGCCCTCCCAGCCGAGCACTCGTTCGGCCAGCACCGCCGGTCCGGCCAGCAGCCGCTCCCGGCACTCCGCGGGCGCGGTGAGCAGCGCCGGTTCCAGCAGCTGCCGGACCACGCCGAAGGCGAAGTCGCGCTCCACCGGCGCGGCCTGCGCGCTGAGCACCAGCAGCCCGTCCTGTTCGGCCTGCTGGGTGAGCGCGCGCAGCAGGGTGGTCTTGCCCATGCCCGCGGCGCCGGTGACCAGGACCGCGCGGGGCAGGCCGCCGACGGCGTCGGCCAGCAGGGCGCGCAGGCTGGCCAGCTCGGCGCGACGCCCGAAGAGGAGGCGGTCGCGCTCGGGCGTCCATGGTCGCTGGCGCGTCATCGGCTGCTCCTCGAAGGCCACTTCCGGGGCTTCGCGGCGGTGCGAGTGCTGAATGGTGGAAGCGTAGGAACCGCTGGGACGGCGGGCCAGTCCACATTGGATTTTGTGGTACAGACTGTCCCTGTGACAGCGGACTTCCTGGGTGAGGCCTATAGCGCGCGGACGATCAAGCTGGCCGCGGTCCGGAATGTGGACTCGGTGGCCACGCTGGTGCGCTACCCGGCGAAGTCTCCCGGTAAGGGCGCTTTGCTCTACGTGCACGGTTTCTGCGACTACTTCTTCCAGACCCACGTCGCCGAGTTCTTCAGTGCACTCGGTTATGACTTCTACGCGCTGGACCTGCGCGCCTATGGCCGGTCGTTGTTGCCGGCCCAGCTGCCGAACTTCGTCACCGACCTGGCCGAGCACTTCGAGGAGCTGGACGCCGCCGCCGAGCTGATCCGGCAGGACGGGCACGAGCGGCTGGTGGTGATGGCGCACTCCACCGGCGGGCTGATCACCCCGCTGTGGGCCGATGCCCGGCGCGGGCAGCTGCCGCTGGACGCGATGGTGCTGAACAGCCCGTGGCTGGACCTGGCCGAACCCTGGTTCAACCGGACCATCGGCACCGCGATCGTCCGGCTACTCGGCCGGTGGCTGCCGAAGCTGGTGGTCAAGCCGACGCTGGCGCCGACCTACGCGCACAGCCTGCTGCGCGCCCACCACGGCGAGTGGGACTACAACCTGGCCTGGAAGCCGATCGAGCACTTCCCGGTGCGGATGGGCTGGCTGCGCGCGGTGCGCCGGGGGCACGCGAAGGTGCACGCCGGGCTGGACGTCGGCGCGCCGGTGCTGGTGCTGTGCTCGGACAAGAGCCTGCTGCACCGCAAGGTGTGGGAGCAGGCGGCGGGCAACGCGGACACCGTGCTGGACGTGGAGCAGATCGCCAGGTGGGCGCCGCGGCTGGGCCGGGAGGTGACCGTGACGCCGGTGCCGGGGGCGCTGCACGACGTGTTCCTGTCCGCGCCCTCGGTGCGGGAGCGGGCGCTGGCCGAGGCGGGGAACTGGCTGACCTCGCGCACGGCGCTGTAGCGGCCGCGGGGCCGCCCCCGGTGTCGGGCGTCACCCGGAGTGAAAATATCGGGGTCTACCCCGAGGTGCGTGGGCCGGAAAACGGGGAATGTGAATGGGGAAGCGGCCGCAGCGAGCGGCCCGACCCCAGGAGGTACTCACGATGTCCGCCCCGATCAGGTCGCGACGGCTGGCCCGGTCGCGCAACAGTGTGTTCTTCGGCGTGGCCGGTGGCCTTGCCGAGTACTTCGGCTGGAAGCCCGGCACGGTGCGGTTGCTGTTCGTGGTCTCGTGCGTGCTTCCTGGGCCGCAGTTCCTGATCTACCTGCTGCTGGCGCTGTTCATGCGCTCGCCGGAGAAGTACTGAACCGCGCTGAGCTGAACTGAGCTGACGGACCCCCGCCGTGCCACCGGCGGGGGTCCGTCTTTTGTCAGCTCAGACCTGCGGGGCCCAGCCCGGCATCGGGTAGCCGGCCATCAGCTCGGCGACCTCGGCCGCGATGCGCTCGATGGCCGCCTCGTCGTTCTCGCCTGCCGCGGTCACCGCGCGGTCCATCCACTCCGCGACCTGCGGCATCTGCTCGACGCCCAGGCCACGGGTGGTGATGCCCGCGGTGCCCAGCCGGATGCCGGAGGGGTCGAACGGCTTGCGCGGGTCGAAGGGCACCGTGTTGTAGTTCAGCTCCACGCCCGCCCGGTCCAGCGCCTTGGCCGCCGGCTTGCCGCCGATGCCCTTGCTGGTCAGGTCGGCCAGGATCAGGTGGTTGTCCGTGCCGCCGGAGACCAGCTCGAAGCCGCGTGCGAGCAGCGCCTCGGCCAGTGCCTTGGCATTGGCCACCACGGCGTGCGCGTAGTCGCGGAAGGCCGGGCCGGCGGCCTCGCCGAGGGCGACCGCGATGGCGGCGGTGGTGTGGTTGTGCGGGCCGCCCTGCAGGCCGGGGAAGACCGCCTTGTCCAGTGCCTTGGCGTGTTCGGCGTCGGACATCAGCATCGCGCCGCGCGGGCCGCGCAGCGTCTTGTGCGTGGTGGTGCTGATGACCTGGGCGTGCCCGGCCGGGCTGGGGTGCGCGCCACCGGCGATCAGGCCGGCGATGTGCGCGATGTCGGCGACCAGGATGGCGCCCACCTCGTTGGCGATCTCGGCGAAGGCCGGGAAGTCGATGGTGCGCGGGATCGCGGTGCCGCCGCAGAAGATCAGCTTCGGCCGTTCGGCGCGGGCCAGGTCGCGCACCTGGTCCATGTCCACGGTGC
The DNA here is from genome assembly GCF_053591555.1 of Crossiella sp. NPDC003009. Classification (NCBI taxonomy): domain Bacteria; kingdom Bacillati; phylum Actinomycetota; class Actinomycetes; order Pseudonocardiales; family Pseudonocardiaceae; genus Crossiella; species Crossiella sp. NPDC003009. The sequence continues at coordinate 61,523 of NZ_JBSFUA010000025.1, forward strand.
CGGTCTCCTTGCGCACGCCGTACTGCACGGCGCGGAACCACTTGCCGGTGGCCGAGACGCTCCAGCCGTGCGTGAGGTGGCCGCCGGAGGGCAGCGCCATGCCCATCACGGTGTCGCCCGGCTCGGCGAAGGCCAGGTAGACGGCCAGGTTGGCCGGGGAGCCGGAGTAGGGCTGCACGTTGGCGTGGTCCACGCCGAAGAGCGCCTTGGCCCGGTCCACGGCCATGGTCTCGATCGGGTCCACGAGCTGCTGGCCCTCGTAGTAGCGGCGGCCTGCGTAGCCCTCGGAGTACTTGTTGGTCAGCACGGTGCCAGTGGCTTCCAGCACCGCTTCGGAGACGTAGTTCTCCGAGGCGATCATGCGCAGCTTCTCGAACTGGCGGCCGGCTTCGGCCTGCACGAGTTCGGCGAGCACCGGGTCGGCATGGGTGAGATGGGGCAGGGCGGGCTGGTGCATGGACGAGTCCTCCTCGCGGCACGGCAACGGGTTCCGGCTGCGCCCAGGCGTACGGCGCGCACCGATCCGTGCCGCTCCCCGATGGTTGGTTCCACCCGAACACGCCAGTCGCGACAGGGGTGATCCTACCGCGCGACGGGGTAGGAGAGGGGTGGATAGGGTGATCCGCAGCCGCGGTGCCCATGACCCGCGAGACCCCATTTCTTGGAGTGCCGATGAGCCTCGAACGTCCCGTCGCCCCCGACCCGTACAGCCTGCTGCCCCCGGTCGGCTCCTTCACCGTCACCTCCACTGACGTGGCCGACGGCGAGCAGCTGACGAACGCGCAGGTGTTCAACGGGATGGGTCTGTCCGGCGAGAACCGCTCCCCGCAGCTGAGCTGGAGCGGCTTCCCCGCCGAGACCAAGAGCTTCGCCGTGACCTGCTTCGACCCGGACGCGCCGACCCCGTCCGGCTTCTGGCACTGGGTGGTGGTGGACGTGCCGGCCTCGGTCACCGAACTGGCCGCCGACGCCGGCCGCGCGGACGGCTCCGGGCTGCCCGCCGGCGCCTTCCACGTGCGCACCGACTTCGGCTCGGCGGGCTACGGCGGGGCCGCGCCGCCCGCCGGGGACCACCCGCACCGCTACCTGTTCGCGGTGCACGCACTGGATGTGGAGACCCTGGGCGTGGACGCCTCGGCCACCCCGGCGGTGGTCAGCTTCAACCTGGTGTTCCACACCCTGGCGCGGGCCGTGATCAGCCCGGTCTTCGCGCACTGACCGGATGGGAGTCCGGGTCTTACCGGCCTGGGTCGCGGGCATCGCCGCGGTCGTACTGACCCTGGTGCTGTTCGTGCCCTACGTCGCCGTGCGCTACCGCAAGCGCGGCGACCTCGGTGCCGGTGATGTGGCGGTGGCCTTCGCCTTCCTGCTCTACCTACTGGCGCTGCTCGCCTATGTGATGATCCCGCTGCCGCCGGTGGGACCGGACTTCTGCCAGCAGTTCGGTGTGCGGGCGCAGTGGCAGCCGCTGCACGTGCTCACCGAGTGGCCCTCGGTGCACGGCTGGCGGGACCTGCCCAGGGTGGCCGCGGACGGCAGCTTCCGCTCCTTCGCGCTCAACGTGGCCCTGTTCGTGCCGCTGGGCATGTTCGTCCGGCACCTGTTCCGGCGCGGTTTCCTCGCCAGCGCGTTCCTCGGCGCGGGGGTGTCGCTGCTGATCGAGCTGACCCAGCTGACCGGGATCTGGTGGGTCTACCCGTGCGCGTTCCGGATCTTCGACGTGGACGACCTGATCTCCAACACCACCGGCGCGGCGCTGGGCGTGCTGTTCGCGCCGCTGCTGCGGCTGGTGCCCGGGCAGCGGGCGGTGGCCGACGCCGGGCTGCCGCGGCCGGTGACCCGGTGGCGGCGGCTGCTGGCGATGGTGTGCGACCTGCTGCTGTTGTGGTGGGCCGGGAACGTGTTCGCGCTGGTCGCGGGCGTGGGCGGGGTCGCGGGGCCGTGGGTGCCCGCGTGGGCGCAGTGGTGGTTGCCGGCGGGGATCTTGCTGGTGCTGACAATGGTGGCGCGGGGCGCGAGTCCCGGGCAGGTGATCGTGCGGCTGCGGCCGGTGGCGGCCGAGGACGGTGCGCGCCCGGGGCCGGAGCCGGCAAGGGACGGCGCGGACCGAGGGCCGGTGGCGGGCGCGCGGGCTCCTGGGCTGGTGGCGCTGCTGGTGCGCTGGCTGATCGGGCTCGGCGGGGTGGCCGGGCTGCTCGGCTTCGCCGCGGCGCCGACCGAGGTGCCTGGCGCGGACATCGCACTGTGGCTGGCGCTCGGGTTGTTGCTGACGCACGCCGTTTCGGCGGTTTTCGGGCGGGACTCGCGGGGAATCTCCGGGCGGCTCGCCGGGTTGCAGGTCATCGACGCCCGGATGCCCGTGGCGGTCAGCGACCCCGCCGATGACCGGCGGACCACGAGCGACAGGCAGGATGGATAGCGTGCCTCACTACGACCTGGTCATCATCGGCAGCGGCTCGGGCAACTCGATCATCGACGAGCGGTTCGACGACTGGAACATCGCGATCGTGGAGAAGGGTGTCTTCGGCGGCACCTGCCTCAACGTCGGCTGCATCCCGACCAAGATGTTCGTGCATCCCGCCGAGCTCGCCAGCAGCCCGAAGCCCGCGGCCAAGCTGGGTGTGGACCTGGAGCTGCACGGGGTGAACTGGCCACAGATCCGGGACCGGGTGTTCGGCCGGATCGACCCGATCGCCGAGGGCGGGTTCCGCTACCGCGCGCAGGAGTGCCCGAACGTCACCGTCTACACCGGTGAGGCGAGGTTCACCGGGCCGAAGCAGCTGGACACCGGCACCGGGGTGACCATCACCGCGGACCGGTTCGTGATCGCGGCGGGCAGCCGTCCGGTGATCCCGGCGGTGGCCGGCATCGACGAGGTCGGCTTCCACACCAACGAGACCGTGATGCGCCTGGAGAAGCTGCCCGCGCGGATGGTGATCCTCGGCGGCGGGTTCGTGGCCACCGAGTTCGCGCACGTGTTCAGTTCCTTCGGTGTCCAGGTGACCGTGGTCAACCGGTCGGGCGCGCTGCTGCGGGCCGAGGACGGCGAGATCTCCGCCCGGTTCACCGAGCTGGCCGGCCAGCGCTGGGACCTGCGGCTCAACTGCAAGGCGCTGCGCGCGGAGCGGGTGGACGGCGTGGTCCGGCTGCACCTGGAAGGGCCGGAGGGCGCCGAGGTGGTGGAGGCCGAGGAGCTGCTGGTGGCGGCCGGGCGGATCCCGAACGCGCACCTGCTGGATGTGGACAAGACCGGCGTCGGCACGCATGCCGACGGTCGGATCGCGGTCGACGAGCACCAGCGCACCGGCGTCGAGGGCATCTTCGCCCTGGGCGATGTCAGCTCGCCGTACCAGCTCAAGCACGTGGCCAACCACGAGGCGAAGGTGGTCCAGCACAACCTGCTGCACCCGGACTCGCCCAGGACCACCGACCACCGGTTCGTGCCGCACGCGGTGTTCTCCACGCCGCAGGTCGCCTCGGTCGGGCTGACCGAGGAGCAGGCCAAGGCGGCCGGGTTCAACCACGTGGCGGTCACCCAGGAGTACGGCGGCATCGCCTACGGCTGGGCGATGGAGGACACCACCAGCTTCTGCAAGCTGATCGCCGACCCGGCCTCCGGGCTGCTGCTCGGCGCGCACATCATCGGGCCGCAGGCGGCCACGTTGATCCAGCCGCTGATCCAGGCCATGCACTTCGGGCTGGACGCGCGGACCATGGCGCGCGGGCAGTACTGGATCCACCCGGCCATGCCGGAACTGCTGGAGAACGCGCTGCTCAAGATCTGAGCCGGGTCACCCCGCGACCGCGCACCGCGGTCGCGGGGCAGGCGCTCAGACGTAACGGGGGCGGCCGGCCAGGTAGCCGATGAGCAGCTGGATGGTCATCGCGGTGAGGACCAGCAGCAGCGAGGCGGTCCAGCCACCGGTCCAGCCGTGCAGCATGCCGACGCCGAACGGGCCGACCGCGGCGATCAGGTAGCCGAGGCTCTGCGCCATCGCGGAGAGCTCGGCGGTGTCGGCCACGGTGCGTGAGCGCAGCGCGATGAAGGTCAGCGCGAGCGGGAACAGCCCGCCCATGCCGACGCCGAGCAGCGCCACCCACAGCACCGGGGACAGCGTGGGCGCGACCAGCAGGCCCAGCACGCCGAGCAGCGAGGTCGCGGTCATCGCCACGGCCCAGCCGGACTGCGCGCGGCGGCGGGTGACCAGCGGCGGGACGATCAGCGCGGCGGGCACGCCGATGACCATCAGCGCGCCGAGCATGACGCCGGCGGTGGTCGGGTCGACGCCCGCGACGTCGCGCAGGATCTCCGGCAGCCAGCCCATCCAGGTGTAGGCGACCAGCGACTGCATGCCGAAGAAGCCGGTGACGGCCCAGGCCAGCGGGTTGCGGTACAGGCTGCGGGAGCGCCCGGCGGCCGCGGTGGTGGACGCGGCGGCCGGTTCGGCGGCGGTGGCCCGGGTCGCGGTGGTGGCGGACGTCGCGGTGGCGGCGAGGGCCGCGGTGGTCTCGGCGCGGGTGGCGGTGGTCTCGGCGGGGGTGGCGGCTTGTTCGAGTGCGTCGTGCGCGAGGGCCGCTTCCTCCAGGGGCTGGGCGCGGCGGCGGGCCACCGCCCAGACGACCAGGGCGGTCACCGCGAGCACCGCCCACAGCCCGACCGCGACCCGCCAGCCGCCGACCCACCGCTCCAGCGGCGCGGTGAAGGCGGCCGCGGCGGCGCCGCCGGCGGAGAGCGCGGCGCTGTAGACGCCCATGACAAAACCGAGCCGTCCGGGGAAGGACTCCTTCACGACCACCGGGATCAGCACGTTGGCCACCGCGATCGAGGAGCAGGCCGCGAGCGTGCCGCCCAGCAGAACCGCAGGTCCGTCCAGGACTCGGAGGGCGAGTCCCAGGCCGAGCAGGCCCAGTGCGAAGCCGACAACGCGCAGCGGGCCGAAGCGGCGGGAGAGCATCGGCGCCACGAGACCGGCGAAACCGAAACACACTGTAGGCACGGCCGTTACCGCGCTGACCCAGACTGCCGAGACGCCCAGAGAATCACGGACCTCCGCCAGCACGGCAGCGAGGCTGGTCACGGCGGGACGGAGGTTGAGCGCGGCAAGCACGATACCGACGATCAACAGCGAACTGCCGCCGACGACCGTAGCTGCACGGGAACGGCCGGAAGTGGCAGGCTGAGCTGCTGACCGGATGTCGTCAGGGAGGATCGGCGTCACGGTCACGCGAGTACTATAAGCAAACATGGGATGTCCGGATGAAAGGATGAGACTGTGCCGTTGGCCACTACCCGACGCACCGGCCTCGTCGAGCAGGTGATCGACCAGATGCGCACGCTGGTGACCAGCGGCGAATGGCCGATCGGGCGGCGGATTCCCGCTGAGCCCGAGCTTGTGACGGCGCTGGGCGTGGGCAGGAACACGGTCCGGGAGGCGGTCCGGGCGCTGGCGCACGCCGGGTTGCTGGAGGTGCGACAGGGCGACGGCACGTTCGTGCGCGCGACCAGTGAGCTTTCCGGCGCGGTGCGCAGGCTGTGCGATGCCGAGCTGCGCGACGTGCTGGAGGTGCGGCACGCGCTGGAGGTCGAGGGCGCGCGGCTGGCCGCGGTCCGCCGCAGCGAGGAGGAGCTGCACCGGCTGACCGAGACCCTGGCCGAGCGGGACGCCGCGCTGGCCGCCGGGGAGTGGGATCGGATGGTGGTCACCGACACCGCCTTCCACCTGATGCTCGTCGAATGCTCGCAGAACCCGGTGCTCACCGAGCTGTACCGAGGGTTCACCGAGGCAGTGAAGGCCAGTGTCGCGACCACGGTGGACTCCGAGGTGGACGGCGACCGGCACATCTCCCACCAGGACCTGCTGGCGGCGGTCCGGGACCAGGACCCCGAACGCGCGGCCCGGGAGGCAGGCGGCTTCATCGAGGAACTGCTCTCCACCCTCGGTTCCGCCGAGCACTAGGCACAACGGCGGCCCGCCGGATGACCGGGAACCACCGGCGGGCCTGTCCTCGGCCGGGGGCGGTTCTCCGCGACGGCCAACGACTGGCGCAGGCCGCGCGGCACGGGAGGCCGACGCGGCGGTCGCGGTGTGGCGGCAAACCGGCCGCCGGGGACGTGCGCTGCGCTAGCGGCCCCTGGTCCGCTGCTCGCGGGCGTCCAGGTCGGCGTTGAGGCGGGCGACCAGGCGGGCCAGGTCGCGCTGGTCCTGTTCGGGCCAGTCGGCGAGCACGCCGTGCAGCCAGGCGGCGCGGTCGGCTTGCACGATGGCGACCCGACGTCTGCCCTCCTCGGTGGCCTGCAACGGCTGGGTGCGCGCATTGGGCGGGTTGTCGACCACCCTGGCCAGCTCGGCGCTGGTGAGCTTGGCCACATGACGGCTGGCGGTGGACTTGTCCACGTTGAACATCCTGGCCAGCTCGCCGACGGTCAGCCCCGGACGCGCGGAGATCACCGCCAGGTAGGGGTACGTCGTCTGGTCCAGGCCGATGACCTCGGGATATCGAGTGGTCCAGAACCGCCAGAAGGCCTTGCGGGTGAACAGGGTCAGCTCGTGTTCGAGTGCGCCGGTGAGCTGGTCGTCCGCCGTGTTCGGTTCGGCCCGGTTCGTCACGATTCCACCCTTCCACCTGCCGCCGGGAACACCAAGCCGACCGTTGCGTGACGCAACCATCGGGTCTACCGTCGGAGACATCCCACCAATTCAGTGCTGAAGGGGGATCTCTCTCATGTGTGGAATCGCCGGCTGGGTCGGCTACCAGCGCGACCTGACCCAGGAACACGACACCGCCGCCGCGATGACCGAGACGATGGCCTGCCGGGGACCGGATGACGCCGGGCTCTGGCTGGACCGCCACGCCGCGATCGGACAGCGGCGACTGGCCATCATCGATCTTGAGGGTGGCCGTCAGCCGATGCTCGCCGAGGCGCAGGGGCGCACCACCGCGGTGCTGACCTACAGCGGCGAGGTCTACAACTTCCGCGAGCTGCGCGCCGAGCTCCAGCGCCGCGGCCACCTCTTCCGCACCGCCAGCGACACCGAGGTGGTGCTCAACGCCTACCTGGAGTGGGGCCCGTCCCTGGTCGACCGGCTCAACGGCATGTACGCCTTCGCCATCTGGGACGCCCGCACCGAGGAGCTGCTGCTGGTGCGCGACCGGATGGGCATCAAGCCGCTCTACTACTACCCCACCGCCGACGGCGTGCTCTTCGGCTCCGAGCCCAAGGCGATCCTGGCCAACCCGCTGGCCGAGGCGGTGCTGGACGCGGACGGGCTGCGCGAGGCGCTGGGCTTCGTCAAGACGCCGGAGCTGGGCATCCTGCGCGGGCTGTCGGAGGTGCGGCCCGGCTCGGTGGTCACGGTGTCCCGCAAGGGGATCAGCAAGTCCCGGTACTGGCAGTTGGAGGCCACCGAGCACACCGACGACCTGGACACCACCGTGCGCACCGTGCGGGAACTGCTGGAGGACATCGTCGAGCGGCAGCTCATCGCGGACGTGCCGCTGTGCACGCTGCTCTCCGGCGGCCTGGACTCCAGCGCGCTGACCGCGCTGGCGGCCAAGGCGCTGACCGCGCAGGGCGCGGGTCCGGTGCGCTCGTTCTCGGTGGACTTCGCCGGGTACACCGACAACTTCCACGCCGACGCCTTCCGGGACAGCCCGGACGCGCCGTTCGTGGCCGAGGTCGCCGAGCACGTGGCCGCCGAGCACACCAACATCGTGCTGGACAACGACGACCTGATGGACCCGGTGGTGCGCGCGGCCGCGCTGCACGCCCGCGACCTGCCCAACGGCATGGGCGAGATGGACTTCTCGCTGTACCTGCTGTTCAAGGCGATCCGCGGCCGGTCCACGGTGGCGCTGTCCGGGGAGTCCGCCGATGAGGTCTTCGGCGGCTACAAGTGGTTCCACGACCCGGCCGCGGTCAACGGGAACACCTTCCCGTGGATCGCCGCGCGAGCGCACAGCCAGACCGAGTCGGTCTACCGCGGGCTGGCCGAACGGCTCCAGCTGGGCGACTACGTGCAACAGCGCTACCAGGAGGCATTGGCCGAGGTGCCCAGGCTGGCCGGGGAGACCGGGCTGGAGGCGCGGATGCGCGAGCTGAGCTACCTCAACCTGACCCGGTTCGTGAACCTGCTGCTGGACCGCAAGGACCGGATGAGCATGGCGGTCGGCCTTGAGGTCCGGGTGCCGTTCTGCGACCACCGCCTGGTGCAGTACGTGTTCAACGCGCCGTGGGCGATGAAGACCTTCGACGGCAAGGAGAAGAGCCTGCTGCGCGCGGCCACCGCGGACGTGCTGCCGCAGTCGGTGGTGCAGCGCAAGAAGAGCCCGTACCCCTCCACCCAGGACGCGGGGTATGAGAAGGCGCTGCGCGAGGAGCTGGCCAGGGTGATCGAGGACTCGTCCGCGCCGGTGACCGAACTGGTGCCGCGCAAGGACATCCAGACCCTGCTGGACTCACCGCTGGTCACCGTCGGCTCGGACTCCGCGACCCGGCGCACGGTGGAGTCGCTGCTGGGCCTGAACCGGTGGATCGTGGACTACGGCGTGCGGGTCGAGCTGTAGCAGTCGTAGAGCTGCCCTGTCCCCGGCACCGGCGCGCAGTGCGCGGTGACCCAGGACAGGGCCGCGTCCACCACGGCCGTGCCTGCGCCCGCACCGCCGCCGAACTGGAGCGTCGGGGACGCGCCGGTGGTCCAGACGAAGCGCAGCTGTCCACTGTGGACATAGTTTTGCAGCTGGGCCGTGGTGGGTGCAGGGTCGTTGCCGTTGAAGCCGCCGACGGCCATCACCGGCAGGCCGGTGTCCAGGATGACCGGGGCGGCGACCAGCGCGCCTACCACGGCCACCGCCCAGCGCTCGTTGCGGTACTGGGCCTCCAGGTGGGCCAGCGCGGCGGCACTGGGGCCTTCGGCGCGGTCCGGGGCGAACCTGACGGCGGCCGCGGGCTGCGCGATCGGGAAGGTCACCGAGGTCTTCGCGGTCAGCGGGGTCACCGCGTAGGCGGCGGGTCCGGCCAGGGCCGCGAGCAGCCCGGTGATCGCGGTGAGCGCGGTCGCCCGGCGGGAGAAACGGCCGCCCAGCAACGGGATCGCCAGCGCGACCGAGGCGGCCAGGCCGAGCAGCGCGAGGGTGACCGGCAGCCAGGGCAGGTAGTCCGGGGTGCGGCCGAGCAGGGTCGCGCCCCAGAACCCGGTCAGCCCCACGGTCACCGGCAGCAGCCAGCCCCAGTGCGAGCGGTCCCGGTGCAGCCGCCACAGCGCGGTCGCGCCCGCACCGGCCACCACGGCCAGCGGCGGGGCCAGCGCGACCGTGTAGTAGGTGTGCCAGATCCCGGCGGCGGTGGAGAACACGACCGCGGTGGTGAGCAGCCAGCCGCCCCACAGCACCAGTTCGGCGCGCTGCCGCCGCAGTACCAGCGCGGCCAGGAAACCCAGCAGCGCCAACGGGAACAGCCAGGCGATCTGGCCGCCGACCTCGCCGCTGAGCAGCCGGTCCCAGCCGCTGGCGTTGCCCCCGCCGCCACCACCGGCGTTCAGCCCTGGCGAGCCGACCCGGTTCTGGCCGAGCAGTCGGCCGAAACCGTTGTAGCCGAACAACAACTCGCTCACCGTGTTGTCGGTGCTGCTGCCGATGAAGGGTCGCTCGGCCGGGTTGACCGAGTCCACCGCGAGCAGCCAGGACAGGCTCACCCCGAGCAGCACCACCCCCGCCAGGCCGAGCCGGAGCAGCTTGCGCCACCACGGCCCGCCGACACCGACCAGGTAGGCGACGGCCGCGGCTGGCACGATCAGATAAGCCTGCAACATCTTGGTGTTGAAGGCCAGACCGACAGCCAGCGCGCAGGCCAGCAGCGGCAGCAGGTGGCCGGAGCGGACCGCGTTGGACAGCGCCCAGGCGGCCAGGGTGAGCAGCAGGACCAGCAGGGTGTCCGGGTTGTTGTGCCGGGTCACCGCGACCACCACCGGGGTCAGGGTGAGCGCCAGCGCGGCCAGAATGCCCGCTGCCGGCCCGAAAGCGCGTCTGGTCACATGGTGCACCACCGCGACCGCGGCCACCCCGGCCACGGCCTGTGGCAGCAGGATGCTCCAGCTGGAGAAGCCGAACGCCCTGGCGGACAAGGCCTGCACCCACAGCGCCAGCGGCGGCTTGTCCACCGTGATGAAGCCACCGGCGTCCAGCGCGCCGTAGAAGAAGGCCGACCAGCTCTTGGTGGCGCTGAGCACCGCCGCGGAGTAGTAGGTGTTGGCGAAGCCGTTGGCGGACAGGGCCCAGGTGTAGAGCACCGCGGCCAGTGCCAGCACCGCGGCGAGGGCGGGCCGGGACCAGCGGGGCTGGCGCGTGCGGTCGGTCACGGGAGCAGGCTGGCCGCCGTGGCTGGGAGCCAGGTGGGAACCCGCTGGGAGTCAGCCCGGAGCGGGCATGGGGAACGGGCGCGGCCGGGGAGGACACGGCCGCGCCCGTTCGTCGGTGGCGCGGTCAGTTGCGGTTGATGGTGAAGGTGGAGGTGGTGTTGCGGATGTCGGTGTGGTTGCCGGAAAGGCGGAGGTTGTTGAAGGTGACCGAGCCGACCGCGGGGCCCTGACCGGGTTCCGGCAACTCGTTGGCCCAGAGGCCGAAGCCGGACTTGGCGTCGAAGGCGTCGCCGCTCTTGCGGGCGCCGGAGATGGAGACGTTGGTGAACACCGTGTCGGTGATCGGGTTCTCCGGCTGGCCAGGACTGCTGTACTTGGTCTGGAACATGATGCCGCTGTAGGTCGGGTCGATGATGTCCACATCGGACACCCGGATGTTGCGGAAGACCTTGGAGGCGGAGAACACCCAGATGCCCGGGAATGTTTGAGCGCCCCAGAAATGGCCGCCCGCCCTGACGATGGAGATGTTCTCGAACTTCGTCGGCCCCGGCCCGAAGCCGTTCATCGGGTAGCCGAAGTCCAGCGAGGAGATGGTGATGCCGGAGTAGACCAGGGTGTCGGCGATGTAGATGTTGCGGAAGGTGTTGTCATAGCCGCCGTAGACCGCGACCCCGGCCGCCCGCCAGGTCAGCGTGGAGGTCAGGTTCTCGTAGACGTTGTTCCTGATGTCCGCGCCACCGGCGTCGATCGCGGAGAACAGCGCGAAGCTGTCGTCACCGCTGGCCCGCGAGTCGTTGTTGACCACGTGGTTGTCGGTGCTGCCGTTGGTCATGTTGATCGCGTCGGCGAACATGTTGCGGACCCGGGAGTTCTTGATGGTGATCCGGTCGGTGTTCGCGCCCCAGTACAGGCACACCATGTGCTCGTTCCAGATGTTGTCGATGACGATGTCGCTGACGTTCTGGAAGTCGAACACCTTGCCGGGACCGTCGATCCGCGAGGTGTAGTTGCCGAAGTAGGCGAAGTTGGCGAAGGAGGACCCGCTCGCGCTGCCCTCGGCCCGGAAGCCGACGTCGGTGTTGGCCTGGCCGGCCGGTGCGTGGAACCTGGTGAACCACGGCCCGGCTCCGGTGATCTTGACCGCCTTGCCGTAGACCTGGAACTTGCTGCTGGTCTGGTAGTCACCGGCGGGCAGGTACACCCCGACGAGGGTGCCGCTGGTGTCCATCCGGACCTTGTCCAGCGCGTTCTGCACGTCCTGGTGGCCGAACCCGCTGGGCACGGCGTACTTGGCCGGGTCGGGGTTGGCCATCGGCGCGACCTGCTCGGTGTTGATGAAGTCGATGGCGTAGCTGCTGGTGTTGCCGCCGTCCTTCTGCAGCTTGATCTTGCTGCCCTTGGGGATGGTGCTGCCGAACATCAGGTTCGCCTCGTCGTAGATGTGCCGGGGGCCGCCCGCGCCCGGTGAGTTCTCCGGGCTGGCCTCGGCGCCGTAGAGCCAGGCGTACTTGGAGGTCAGGGTGATCGGCTTGTGCGGCTGGCCGTTGACGTAGATGTTGAGCGTGGCGTCGATGCCGCCGCCACCGGGGGCGTCCGGGATGGAGAAGCGGGTCACCAGGGTGTTGGTCTCGGCCCTGGTGGTGAACTCCACGAAGCTGCCGGTGTTGTTCAGGGTGACCGCGCGGCGGCCGGAGGCCTCACCGGCGAGGTCGCCGATGGTGCGGTTCGGGCCGATGACCTGCGCGCCGCCGCCGATGACCGCGTCCTCGGCCTCGTACATGTCGTAGGGCATGTTCGCGCCCCTGCCCACGAACAGGGCCTGGCTGCTGGTGTTGTTGGCGCGCTTGACCGGCAGCTCGTTGGCGTCCTCGGCCAGCACCACCCGGACCGAGTGCCTGCCCGCCGCGGACGGCCAGCTGCCCAGGTTCACCGGGGCGGTGGTGGCACCGGCGGCGATGACGCCGTTGTGCGCGCCGGTGAGGGTGCGGACCACGGTTCCGTTGCCGTCCAGGACGTTCAGCGTGATGCCGTGCGCGCCCGCGGCCGAGGCGATGCTGCCCTGGTTGCGGATGGCCACCGCGAACTCGACCGCGGCCCCGGGGGCAGGGTTGTTCGGGGTCCAGCTGACCGAGGCGGCCACCAGGTCCGAGCTGGACACCGGGTTCACCGTGAGCTGGCTGGCGTTGGTGTGGCTGTTGTCGGTCTCGTTCTGCTCGACGACCGCGTTGTCCTCATCGACCTTGGCGGTCAGCGGGTAGCTGCCCGCGTCCCTCGGGCCGATGTCAGTGGTGACGGTCGTGCTCGCTCCCGCGGCCAGGCCCCCGACCGCGGCGGCGCCGACTTTGTTCTCCCCCAGGTAGAAGGTGACGCTGGTCGCGCTTGAGGCGGCGCTGCCGGAGTTGCGCACGGTCGCGCTCAGCCGCACCGGGTCGGTCTCCACCGGGGTGGCCGGGGTCCAGGAGCTGCCGGTGACGGTCAGGTTCGGGTTGGGCGCGGGGGTGCCGAGCACCTGGAACTCCGCGACCTGTCCGGCGGGCGCGCCGGTGTTGCCGGTGAAGCGGAGCTGGAGGTCGGCGGCCCTGCCCTTGGCGGCGATGGTCACCGTGTTGCCGGTGGCCGGGTCGAAGACGTGCTGGGCGGATGCGGCCAGCTGGCTGAACGCGCCGCCGCCCTGGTCCCGGCCGAGCACCTCCAGGGTCTGGGTGCGGCGGCCCCACGCGGTGCCGGGGTCGAGCTTGAGCACCACCGAGCTGACGTCGGCGTTGGCGCCCAGGGACACGGTGAGCGTGTTCGGGTAGCCCGCGCCGCCCTCCCAGTAGGTCTGCGCGTTGTTGTCGTTGGCGTTGGCCGCGACGAAGTTGTGCACGTGCGAGGAGGCGGTGATCGGCTTGCCCTGGGCCAGGTTCGTGCCGCTGTCCGGGCCGGTGCGGGTGACCGTGTTGCTGTTGGGCGAGGCGTTGCCCGCGGCGTCGCGCGCCCGCACGTGGTAGCTGACGGTCGCGTTCACCGGCTGGGTGTCGGTGTAGCTGAGCACGTTCCCGGCCACCCGGCTGCGCAGGGTGTTGTTGGCGTAGACGTCGTAGCCGGTGACGCCGACGTTGTCGGTGGCCGCGGTCCAGGTCAGCCGGATCTGGTCCACACCGGGCTGGGTGTAGGCCAGCTCGCCCGGCGCGGTGGGCGCCTGGGTGTCGCCGGTGACCGGGCCGTAGATCTCGAACTCGGCCAGCTGGGCCGCCGGCCAGCCGGTGTTCGCGCTGAACTCCAGCCGGAGGTGCCGGGTGGTGGCCGCGGCGTTGAGGGTGAGCGTCACCGTGTTCTGCGCCTGCGGGCTGAAGGTGTGCGCCGCGAGGGCCAGCAGGTCGGTGAAGGTGGTGCCGTTGTCGCTGCCGCGCACGGTGAAGGTCTGGCCGCGCGGCTCCCAGTTCGGCGGCAGCTTCAGTACCAGCCGGTTGACCGCGACCGAGGCGCCGAGGTCGGCCTGGAGCCACTGCGGGAAGGCGTTGTTCGCGCTTTCCCAGTAGCTGCCCTGGTTCCCGTCGCCGGCGTTGGCCGCGCCGTAGTCCTGGTGCTGGCTGCTCGCGGTGAAATTGGCCGCGGCGGCCAGGTCCACGGTGGACGGGGTGGCCCGGCGGACCTGGAGCTCGGCCAGCTGCGCGGCCCGGTCGCCGGAGTTGGCGCTGATCTCGACCCGCAGGTGGCGGGTGGTGGTCGCGGGCAGGTCGAGGGTGACCGTGTTGCCGGTGGCCGGGTCGAAGGTGCGCGCGCGGGAGGTGAGCAGGGTGTCGAAGCCGACCCCGTCCCTGCTGCCCTGAACGGCGAACGTCTGGGCGCGTTTCGCCCACCGCTGGGGCAGTTTCAGCGTGACCTGGTCGATGGTCTGCTCGCCGCCGAGGTCGACCTGGGCCCACTGCGGAAGCGCGTCGCCCGCGCTCTGCCAGTAGGTGCCCTGGTCGCCGTCGGTGAGGGCGCGGGCGTTGTGCGCGGCTTCGGCGCTGCTGGCCGCGGCCGGCTGCCGGATCGCCACATCCGGCGCGGGGGCGGCGGTGGCCACCACGGGTCCACCCATGCTGAGCAGGGAATACGCGGCTAACAGGGCGATGGGTCGGAACAGTGAGCGCTGCACTCTCATGGCGGTCCTCTGTTTCTCATCCCCGGGGCAGGGCAGCCAGGGAGGAGGTCATGCGCGACGTTGCGCAGGAAATAACGGGACTCTGTACGTAAATGCCACTTCAATGTCAGATTTTTGCGTAACGGGAGGCAAGAGTTACAGACCCGCTACGGCCGCGTCAACGGCTCGGCCGGCATTGGCTCTGGCACGAAACAGCACCACGCGAATGGAGCAGCGCTGGTGTACAACCGGCTTCATGAGCCAGCAGGCGCCCACGTCCGACCTGACCGGGTGGCGGCGGTCGCCGTTCACCGCGGCCGGATCCAGCTACGACTGCTACGAGAAGGGCAGCGGCCCCGGCGTGGTGGTGCTGCCGGAGCTCCCCGGCCTGACGCCCTCGGTGCTCGGCTTCTGCGACCACCTGGTGGACAACGGCTTCACCGTGCTGGTGGTCTCCGCCTTCGGCACACCCGGCGCGCCGGAGAACCCGCTCACCGGCTTGCCCGTGGTGGCCAAGGCGTGCGTGTCCGCGGAGTTCCGGGCTTTCGCCCTGAACGCCAGGCGCCCGTTCAGTGACTACCTGCGTGCGGTGGCCAGGGACCTGGCCGCCCGCACCCCCGGCCCGGGCGTCGGCGTGATCGGCATGTGCTTCACCGGCGGTTTCGCGCTGGCCGCCGCGGTGGAGGAGGTGGTGCTGGCCCCGGTGGCCAGCCAGCCCTCGCTGCCGCTGCCGCTGGGCGCGCGGCGGAAGGCGGATCCGGGGATGTCGGCGGAGGAGCTGTCCCGGATCGCGGCGCGCACGGTGGAGTCGGGGCTGTGCCTGATGGGGCTGCGGTTCAGCCGGGACGTGCTGTCGCCGGGTGAGCGGTTCCGGACGCTGACCGAGCGGTTGGGCGAGGCGTTCCGGGTGGTGGAGCTGGACTCGGGGGCGGGGAACGCGGAGGGGTACCAGTGGAACGCGCACTCGGTGCTGACCAGGGAGGTCCGGGAGGGGAACTCGGCGATGGCGGCACGGGATCAGGTGGTGGCGTTCCTGCACGAGCGGCTGGGCGGCCTCGCTAGCTGACTAGCGGGGGTGCGCCGGGTGGGAGGTCCGGCAGTCCCTTCGGCGCGCCCCGCTCCAGCAGCCGCTGCACGGCGTCGGTGTCCAGGTGGTCGGCGACCAGGTCGCCCAGCAGGTCCAGCTGGGCGGCGCGGGCGGCGGCGAAGTCGGTGTCCGGGGCCGGGGTGAAGCCGGTGCGGCCCGCGCGCGTGGCCGCCCAGCGCAGGAAGTCGCGGCGGAACTCGTCGTTCTCGAACAGGCCGTGCCAGTGCGTGCCCGCGATCGACTCGTGCAGCACACCCTCGCCGGTGCCATCCGGCAGGGTGATCAGCGGGGGCAGGGTGTCCGCGCGGCGGGACGGGTGGCCGTGGTGGATCTCGTAGCCGTGCACCGGATGTGACAGCGCGCGGCCGGTGGGGCGAGCCAGGGTCTTCACCGGGTGGAAGTCGATGTCCAGGTCCAGCAGGGCCAGGCCGTCCACGGTGCCCGCCCTGGACTCGACCTCGTCCCGCAGGGTCCTGGCCAGCATCTGGTAACCGCCGCAGATCCCGGTGACCGGCAGGCCCGCGCGGGCGTGCCGGTGGATGGCCTCGGCCAGGCCGGTGCGGCGCAGCCAGGCCAGGTCGGCGACGGTGGACTTCGAGCCGGGGATCAGCACCAGGTCGGCGTCGGCCAGCCGGGAGGGCTCGGTGACGAAGCGGACCGAGACGCCGGGCTCACCGGCCAGCGCCTCCACGTCGGTGGCGTTGGAGATCCGGGGCAGCCGGGGCACCACGACCCGCAGCCACTGCTCCCCCACCGGCGGCGCTGGCCTGCCCACCACCCCGTCGGCGGCGTAGGAGAGCGAGTCCTCGGCGTCCAGCCACAGCTCCTCGCGCCAGGGCAGCACGCCGTGCACCGGGCGGCCGGTCAGCGCGCGCAGCTGGCGCAGGCCCGGTTCCAGCAGCGTGGCATCGCCCCGGAACTTGTTGATGACAAAGCCGCTGACCAGGGCCTGGTCCGCCGGGTCGAGCAGGGCCAGGGTGCCGAACAGGTGGGCGAACACGCCGCCGCGGTCGATGTCGCCGACCACCAGCACCGGCAGGTTCGCCGCGCGGGCCAGGCCCATGTTGGCGATGTCGTTGGCGCGCAGGTTGATCTCGGTCGGCGAGCCGGCGCCCTCGCAGACCACCGCCTCGTACTCCGCGCGCAGGCCGTCCAGGGTGGCCAGCACGGTGGCGAACAGCTCCTCCTTGCGGGCGCGGTAGGACAGCGCGCTGACCTCGCCGACCACCTTGCCCAGCAGCACCACCTGCGAGCTGCGGTCGCTGCCCGGCTTGAGCAGCACCGGGTTGAACCGCACCGAGGGGTCCAGCCCGGCCGCGGCGGCCTGCACCGCCTGCGCCCGGCCGATCTCGCCGCCGTCGAGGGTGACCACCGAGTTGTTGGACATGTTCTGCGCCTTGAACGGCGCCACCCGCACCCCGCGCCGGGCCAGCCAGCGGCACAGCCCGGCGACCAGCACGCTCTTGCCCGCGTCGGAGGTGGTGCCCGCGATGAGCAGGCCGCCACCGGTCACGGCAGAGTCAGGATTTCTGCGCCGTCGGTGGTGACCAGCACGGTGTGCTCGAACTGGGCGGTGAACTTCTTGTCCTTGGTGGTCACCGTCCAGCCGTCGGCCCACATGTCGTAGTCGATGGTGCCCAGGGTGATCATCGGCTCGATGGTGAAGGTCATGCCGGGCTCCAGCACGGTGTCCATGCTCGGCTCGTCGTAGTGCAGCACGACCAGGCCGCTGTGGAAGGACCGGCCGATGCCGTGCCCGGTGAAGTCGCGCACCACGCCGTAGCCGAACCGCTTGGCGTAGGCCTCGATGACCCGGCCGATCACGTTGATCTGCCTGCCGGGCTTGACCGCCTTGATCGCCCTGGCGGTGGCCTCCCTGGTCCGCTCGACCAGCAGCTGCGCCTCCTCGGAGACGTGCCCGGCCAGGAAGGTGGCGTTGGTGTCGCCGTGCACGCCGCCGATGAACGCGGTGACGTCGACGTTGACGATGTCGCCGTCCTCGATCACCGTGCTGTCCGGGATGCCGTGGCAGATGACCTCGTTGAGCGAGGTGCAGCAGGACTTCGGGTAGTTCCGGTAGCCCAGCGTGGACGGGTAGGCCCCGTTGTCGCAGAGGAACTCGTGCACCACCGCATCCACCTCGTCGGTGGTCGCGCCCGGCACGCACACCTTGCCCGCCTCGGCCAGCGCCTGGGCGGCGAGCCTGCCGGCCACCCGCATGGCCTCGATGATCTCCGGCGGCTGCACCCACGGATCGGTGTTGCGCTTGGGCGCCGGCTTGTCCACGTACTCGGGACGCTCGATGTGTGCGGGCACGGGTCGCCGCGGCGACTGCTGGCCGGGCTTGAGTGGGGCGCGGACGGGCATGGGGTCCACCCTACGACGCCCGGCCGGAGCAGTGGATCGGACCGGCCGGAGAAGGGTTACCTAGAGCGCGCCCAGGAACCGTCCGGCTGCGTCCACCGCTGGTCCGGAGGTGCCGGAGTCCACGATCAGCACTGCGAAGGCCACGTCGCCGCGGAAGCCGATGAACCAGCCGTGCGAGTGGGTGCCGTCGCCGAACTGCGCGGTGCCGGTCTTGCCGTGCACCTCGCCGAGCCGGTTCAGCTTCTTGGCGGTGCCGCTGGTGACCACCTCGCGCATCATCGGCCGCAGCTGCTCGGCGATGCCAGGCGGCGGGGGCGCCACCGCGCCGACCACCTTGGTCTCGGCGCCGCGCAGCAGGTTCGGGGTGGGCATCGAGCCGCGGGCCGCGGTGGCCGCGACCAGGGCCATGCCGAACGGGGTGGTCACCACCTTGCCCTGGCCGAAGCCGTCCTCGGCGCGCTCCACCACCGGCTCGGCGGGCGGGACCTTGCCGGTCAGGGTGCGCACCCCGGCCAGCTCGAAGTCCACGCCGACGCCGAACTGCTTGGCCGCGTTGGTCAGCGAGTCGGCGGGCAGCTTGGTGGCCAGTTCGGCGAAGGTGGTGTTGCAGGAGGCGGCGAAGGCCTGGTGCAGCGGCACGTTGCCCAGGTCGAACTCGTCGTTGTTGGGGATCTTGCGGCCTTGGATGGTCCAGGTGCCGGGGCAGGGCAGCACGGTGTCCGGGGTGGCCGTGCCCGCTTGCAGCACGGCGGCCGCGGTGACCACCTTGAACGTGGAGCCCGGCGGGTAGTTGCCGGTCAGCGCGAGCGGGCCGCCCTTGTCCGCCTCGGCGTTCTGCGCCACCGCGAGCAGGTCGCCGGTGGAGGGCTGGAAGGCGACCAGCATGGCCGCGTTCTTGACCGGCTCCAGCGCGTCCTCGGCGGCGGCCTGCACGCCCCGGCTCATGGTCAGGGTGACCGCCTTGGCCGGCTGGGCCTGCTGCTCGTGCAGGGTCTCCACCTCGGTGCCGCCGGCGTTGAGGGTGACCACCCGCCAGCCCGCGGTGCCCGCGATCTGGTCCTCGACCGCCTTGCGCACGGTGGGCAGCACCTGGGCGGCGAACTCCTTGCCCGCGGGCGGCAGCAACCGGGTCTGGCTGCTGAAGCGCACTCCCGGCAGGTCGTAGATCTCGCCCTTGACCTGCTGGTAGTCCGCGTCGCGCAGGGTGACCACCGGGTAGGCCTGGCCCTCCGGCACCTTGCTCGCGCCGTCGGTGACGCTCTGCTGGGTGATCGACTTGTCGAAGCGGGACACCGCGCCGGCCAGCGCGCCCGCCACCTTGGGCAGGTCACCGGCGGCCTTGCGGTCCAGCAGCACCGCGACCACCTTCTCCGGGTTGAGCAGCGGGCTGCCGTCCCGGTCCAGGATGGGCGCGGGCTGCGGCTGCTGCTCGCGCAGCGCGATGGTCTGCTGCGGTTGCAGCTTCGGGTGGATCACGCTGGGCGAGAAGTGCACCCGCCAGGTCTTCTCGGCCCGGCGCAGCTCCAGCTTGCCCTGGTAGCTCCAGCTCCGGCCGCCGCCGAGGTCCCACTTGACGGTGTAACCGCTGCTCGCGGTGGTGGAGTCGGCCGAGGAGACCTCGGTCTGGTCCAGGGTGGCGCTGACCGCGGTCGGCTTCAGCGCGGCGCGGGTCTTGTCCAGCAGGTCCTTGGCCGGTTTCGCCTCGTCGGTGCTGTTGGCCGCGGTGGCGGTGTCCCCGTTGGCGAAGGCGGAGAGGAAGGTCCGCGCCGCGTCCTCGGGTTTGGGCTCGCTGCCGAACAGACCGCAACCCGCGACCGGGAGCAGGAGGACTAGCAGGGCGGTGGCGCTGACGACTCGGTGAGCGGGCACGGCCGTCAGTATGCCGCGCACCCGTGTCAACACGGGATGAAGGGCGGACTGGGTTCCAGTTGTCAGCGACCGGCCGCGCGGGACTGACCAGGGATGACCAGGCCGGTTTCGTAGGCGACCACCACCGCCTGGGCCCGGCTGGAGAGGTTGAGCTTGGCCATCGCGCGGTTGAGGTGGGTCTTGACGGTGGCCTCGCTGACCGCCAGCTCGTCGGCGATGCCGGCGTTGGTCAGGCCGCGGCCGACCAGGCGCAGCACCTCCACCTCGCGACTGGTCAGCGCGGACAGCTCCGGGATCGGCGCCCAGGTCTGGGTGCCGCGGTTGGCGTAGGACTCGACCAGCTTGCGGGTGATGTTGGGCGAGAACAGCAGGTCGCCGCCGGCGATGGTGTGGATGGCGGCCAGCAGCCGCTCCGGCGGGGTGTCCTTGAGCAGGAAGCCGGAGGCCCCGGCGCGCAGCGCGGCGTAGACGTACTCGTCCAGGTCGAAGGTGGTCAGCACCAGCACCTTCGGCCGCGGCTCCGGCGGACCGGCCAGGATCTGCTCGGTGGCGGCGACCCCGCTGACCTCGGGCATGCGCAGGTCCATCAGCACCACGTCCGGCCGGGTCCGGGCGGCCAGGTCGATCGCCTCCTGGCCGTTGGCGGCCTCGCCGACGACCTCCAGCCCCGGCGCGGCGGTGATCAAGGCGACGAAGCCGGCCCGCACCAGCACCTGGTCGTCCACGACGAGGACGCTGGTCATCGGCTCGCCCCCTCCCCGGCTAGTCCAGCGGCGGTGCGAGCGGCAGTCGCAGCTCCACCGCGAACCCGCCGTGCGCGTGCGCGCCAGCGGTGAGGCTACCGTCGTAGAGCCTGGCGCGTTCCCGCATTCCGGCAAGGCCGTGGCCGGAGACCGGGCCGGTTCCGGTCGCGTTGGGCTGCTGGCCGTCGTCCACCACCCGCACGGTCAGCTCGCGCGGCCCGTAGTGCAGGTACACCGTGGCCGAGGCGGGCAGGGCGTGCTTGAGCACGTTGGTCAGCGACTCCTGCACCACCCGGTAGGCGCACAGGTCGGGGCCGGGCGGCAGCGGGCGGCGCGGGCCGGTGACCACCAGCTCGGCCGGCACCCCGGCCGCGCGCACCCGGTTCAGCAGCTCCTCGATCCGGTCCAGGCCGGGCTGCGGGTCGAACTCCGGCTCCGGCTCGTCGTCCTCGGCGGGCAGCCGGAGCAGGGCCAGCACCCTGCGCATCTCGTCCAGTGCCTCGCGGCTGGTGTCGGCGATGGTGGCCAGCGCGTTGCTCGCGGTGGCCCGGTCGGTGTCGAAGACGTAGCGGGCCAGCCCGGCCTGCACCGAGATCACCGACATGTGGTGCGCGACCACGTCGTGCAGCTCGCGGGCGATGCGCACCCGCTCCTCGGTGACCGCGCGCTGGGCCAGGCGTTCCCGGTCGGCGTGCAGCTCCAGGGCCAGCTCGGCGAGCTGGTGGTTGCGCTGGGTGAGGCTGTGCCGGCTCGCGCCGAGCAGCCAGGCCACCGAGCCGTGCATGACCCACTGCACCAGGCTCACCCAGGACCCCCCGGTGAGCATCATCAGCGTCAGCAGCGCGGGGACCACGGCCAGGATCACCGGCACCGACACCCTGGTCTGGCAGTGCGCGGCCACCGTGTACAGCGCGATCCAGGCGCCGAAGGGGGTGATCACGTCGGGGTAGCCGCACAGCAGGTAGGCCGCGTAGGCCGCGCTGGCCACCAGGAACACCAGGATCGGCGCCAGCCTGCGGAAGGCGTTGGGCATCACCGACAGGATGACCAGCGCGACTACCAGCTCGGTCGGCTGACCGATGCCGAACGGCGGATCGCGGTGGACCAACAGCAGGGCAACGCAGGTGACCACCGCGGCCACGATCGTGTCGGCGACCTGCGGTTGCAGCGCCAGTGCCCAGCGCATCGCCGATCTGATCAGGCGCACGGACCAACGTTAGTGCCCTTCGGCACACCCCGTCCCGTACCTGCGCATGGCATCGGGCATACCGCAAAAGTTGCAGACCGTCTCCGGGCTACCACCCGAGTTGGTGCCAAAAGTCGGTTGGGAGTGCGACGACCACACTCCGCACAGGGCATAGCTTGAATGCCGGTGTTCCTGCCGCCTGGGGGTTGGTGGGACCACCAGCTCAGGTAGTCGTCCCGGCCGGGTCGAGTACGGATGGGCCCCGACTCGGAGCCCGGCCGGGACGATTGTCTTCTCGTTTCAACACAGTTGTGTCAGAACAGGACCGTGCTGAACTGCCCTACCTGCCGGAACCCGATCCGCTGGTAGGCCGCGCGGGCCGGGGTGTTGTAGGCGTTGACGTACAGGCTGGCGATCCGGCCGAGGCCGCGGACCAGCCGGTCGGCCACCGCCGCGGTGCCCGCGGTGCCCAGTCCCTGGCCCCGCCGGTCCGGGTGCACCCAGACGCCCTGGATCTGGCCGACCCGCGCGGACAGCGCGCCGATCTCGGCCTTGAACACCACTTCACCCTGCTCGAACCGGGCGAAGGCCCGGCCACCCGCGACCAGTTCGGCGACCCTGGCTCGGTAGCTCGCGCCGCCGTCGTCGGCCCTGGGGTCGATGCCGACCTCTTCGATGAACATGGCCACCGCGGCCGGCAGGTACTGGTCCAGCTCGTCCGGCCGGACCGGGCGGACCAGCGGGTCGGGCGCGACCACCGGTTCACCGGCCATCGCCATCAGCGGCTGGTCCTCGCGCACCTCACGCGCCGGGCCCCACTCCGGGGTGAGCTCCTCCCACAGCGGCATCACCTGCTCGGCCGGGCCGACCAGGGAGGAGCAGCCGCGGCGGCGGCGCAGCGCGCGGTCGGCGAAGGCCTTGACCGCGGGTAACCCGCCGGCGAGCGGGACCAGGTTCGCGCCGGAGAAGCAGAGGCCGTCCAGCCTGCTGCCGAACCCCCACATCTCCCCGCCCAGCCGCCAGGGATCGCATCCGGCGATCTCGACACGGGAGGCGACCATGCAGGCTGCCACGGGATCGGCGTCAAGGGCGGCTCGAACCGCCCGCAGATCCCGTTCCTCGAGCAGCCGAGCCCCGGCAAGCTTCAGCACCCCGCAAGTCTGCCAAACACACCCGGCCGAGGGCACTGGGTCACCCAATGGTCGTCATCCCCCGGTTCACGAAGAGTTCACCGGGGGATGACGGGACTGCGTTGGGGGCTGGGTCAGCCGGCGGCGGTCACCACGGGAGAGGCGCCCTCGACGGGCTCCATCTCCTCGGCGATACGCATGGCCTCCTCGATCAGGGTCTCCACGATCTGCGACTCCGGCACGGTCTTGATGACCTTGCCCTTGACGAAGATCTGCCCCTTGCCGTTACCGGAAGCGACACCCAGGTCGGCCTCGCGGGCCTCGCCGGGACCGTTGACGACACAGCCCATGACCGCCACCCGCAGCGGCACCTCCATGCCCTCCAGACCGGCGGTGACCTGCTCGGCCAGGGTGTAGACATCCACCTGGGCGCGGCCGCAGGAGGGACAGGAGACGATCTCCAGCTTGCGCGGGCGCAGGTTCAGCGACTGCAGGATCTGGGTGCCGACCTTGATCTCCTCCACCGGCGGCGCCGACAGCGAGACCCGGATCGTGTCACCGATGCCACGGGAGAGCAGCGCGCCGAAGGCCACCGCGGACTTGATGGTGCCCTGGAAGGTCGGACCGGCCTCGGTGACACCCAGGTGCAGCGGGTAGTCGCACTGCTCGGCCAGCAGCTCGTAGGCGCGCACCATGACCACGGGGTCGTTGTGCTTCACCGAGATCTTGATGTCGTGGTAGTCGTGCTCGGCGAACAGCGAGGCCTCCCAGAGGGCGGACTCCACCAGCGCCTCAGGGGTGGCCTTGCCGTACTTGGCCAGCAGACGCGGGTCCAGCGAACCGGCGTTGACCCCGATCCGGATCGGGATCCCGGCGTCCTTTGCCGCCTTGGCGATCTCGCCGACCTTGTCGTCGAACTTCTTGATGTTGCCCGGATTCACCCGGACCGCGGCGCACCCGGCGTCAATCGCGGCGAAAACGTACTTGGGCTGGAAATGGATATCCGCGATCACCGGAATGCCGGACTTCTTCGCGATCGCGGGCAGCGCCTCAGCGTCGTCCTGGCTGGGGCAGGCGACCCGGACGATGTCACAGCCCGCCGCGGTCAGCTCGGCGATCTGCTGCAGGGTCGAGTTGACATCGGAGGTCAGCGTGGTGGTCATGGACTGGATGGACACGGGGTGGTCACTGCCCACGCCCACCTTGCCCACCTGAAGCTGACGGGTCTTGCGGCGCTCGGTCAGCACAGGCGGAGGCATCGCCGGAATGCCGAGCATGACACCGTCAACGGTCATCTTTGTTCAACTCCCCATAGGGTCGGCCGGTATTGACTACTTTACGCGACAGGGAAGTTCTCCCTTGGGGTCAGGTAGACCACCCCACGGACGGAAGTGTAACGAGATGCACCGCGCGTGCATCTACGCAGAGTCACAAGTCTGCCGCCCAAACTGTGAGTTGGATCGATTCCGTCTTTCTCAAAAGGCCGTATCCGACATGGTCATCACTGCCGGTTGACTCGGTTCCGAGGGTACTTGGCCGGTGGCGGCCGGGGCGGGGGCAGGGGCGATGGTCACGTGTGAGATGCATCGGGAGCGGCGGGGCGGGGCTTGAGACGCTGGGGTTGGGGCGCGGGCCTGGGGCGCGGGGCCTGGAGCGGCGGAGCTGCGGGCGGCGACGGGCAGCGGCAGCGGGCAGCGGCAGCGGCAGCGGCAGCGGCGTCGACGAGTTCGACGGCGGGCGGCGGGTTGGCCGGGGGGCGAGGGCGGCGGCAAGTGGCGGCGGTGTGACGGGCGCGGTGGGCCGCGGTGAGCTCGGCGCGGGCGCGGACTTGGCTGGGTCTTGCGGGCGGGGCGGGCGGGGGCGAGGTGCGGCGAGTGGCCGAGGGTGCGGACGGAGGCGGCAAGCAGCAGCAGGGCGGTCGGTCGGAGGCGGCAGCCGGTCGGAGGCGGCAGCCGCCCGGTCGGACAGGCCGGGCGGTCGGACAGGCCGGGCGGTCGGACAGGCCGGGCGGCGGCAGCCATGTCGGACAGGCGGGCGGGCCATGGCAGCCGGTCGGGCGGGCGGGAAGCGGCGGCAGCCGCCGCCTGGCGGGCGGGAAGCCGGGTGGCAGCCGGGTGGCGGCGGGGCGCGGTGTCGGGTGGGTGCGGTTGGTGGGGTGGTGGGGTGGTGGCCTGGTGCCCGCGTGGAGCGGGTTTGGGGCGGCCCTCGCCCGGCCGCGGCGGGGGTTGCCGTGGCCGGGGCGTGGGTGGGCTTGGGTGGGGTTTTGCTGGTCAGCCCAGGCGGACGGGGTTGATGACGTCGGCTACCAGGACCAGGGCGCCGTAGGCGATGATCACCAGGGAGATGGCGTAGGCCAGGGGCATGAGCTTGGCTACGTCGAAGGGGCCTGGGTCGGGGCGGCGGCGGAGCTTGGCGAAGCGGCGGCGGATGGACTCGTACAGGGCGCCGGCGATGTGGCCGCCGTCCAGGGGCAGCATCGGCAGCATGTTGAACAGGAACAGGGACAGGTTCAGCGCGGCCAGGATGTTGATCATCGCGGCGATGCGCACCGAGCCGGGGATGTCCAGGGCCGCGATCTCGCCGCCGATGCGGGCCACGCCCACGATGCCGACCGGGGAGTTGCGCTCGCGCTCGCCGCCGAAGACGGCGCTGACCAGTGCGGGCACCCGCTCCGGCAGCTGCACGATGGCGGTGGCCGCCTTGCCGAGCAGGCCGCCGATCTCGTGCGCCACGCCGGTGACGCCCAGGGTCTGCACCTCGGAGGTGGGTGACAGGCCCAGGAAGCCGACGGTGCTGACCTTCTTCGGGTCGTCCAGGTCCGGCATCTCGGTGGCGATCAGCTTCGGGGTCAGCGTGACCTGCTGGCCGCCGCGGTCCACCACCACGGGGACCTCCTTGCCCGCCGCGGCCCTGATCTCCGCGCGCACCGCGTCCCAGCTCTCCGCGGGCTTGCCGTTGAAGCTGACCAGCTTGTCGCCTGCCTTGAACCCGGCCGCGGCGGCGGGCGCGGCCGGGGCGTCCACCGGGCACTCCTTGGCGGCCTGCTGGCTGGCGGGCAGCGCGCACTTGCTCACGCTGGCCACCGTGGTGGTCGGCATCTCCCGGCCGAAGCCCATCAGCGAGATGGAGAACAGCACCACCGCCAGGATCAGGTTCATGAACGGCCCGGCGAACATGACGATGATCCGCTTCCACGGTCGCCGCTGGTAGAACTGGCGGTCCGCGTCCTCCGGCCGGACCTCCTCGGCCGAGGCGCTGCGCGCGTCGTCGACCATCGAGGAGAACATGCCGGTGCTGCGGTTGCGGCCCAGGTTGCCGCCGCCCACCGGCGGCAACATCCCGATCATGCGGATGTAGCCGCCGAAGGGCAGCGCCTTGATGCCGTACTCGGTCTCGCCGATCCGCTTCGACCAGAGCGTGCGGCCGAAGCCCACCATGTACTGGGTGACCTTGACGCCGAACAGCTTGGCCGTGCTGAGGTGGCCCAGCTCGTGCCAGGCGATGGAGAACAGGATCCCGAACACCAGGATCAGGACGCCCAGCACGAACATCATCTAGGTGGCTCCTCGTTCTGCTTACTCGGCTGCGCGCGGCAGGCCGAGGAGCTCCTTGGCCCGGGTCCGGGCCCACTCCTCGGCTGCCAGCACTTCCTCCACGGTAGACGGTTCGGCGGACCACTGGTTGCCTTCATCCACAACCCGGGCGACCGTGTCCACGATGTCCAGAAAACCGAGGGCGCCGTCGCGGAAGGCGGCGACCGCCTCCTCGTTGGCCGCGTTGTACAGCGCGGGCATGCAGCCACCGGCCGTGCCCACCGCCCTGGCCAGCGCGACCGCGGGGAAGGCGGCGTCGTCCACCGGCTCGAAGGTCCAGGACTGGGCCTGGCTGAAGTCGCAGGCGGCCGCCGCGTCCAGGAGCCGGTCCGGCCAGCCGAGGGAGAGCGCGATGGGCAGCCGCATGTCCGGCGGGCTGGCCTGGGCCAGGGTGGAGCCGTCGATGAAGGTGACCATGGAGTGCACGATGGACTGCGGGTGCACCACCACGTCGATCTGCTCGTAGGGCACGCCGTAGAGCAGCTGGGCCTCGATCAGCTCCAGGCCCTTGTTGACCATGGTGGCCGAGTTGATGGTGATCACCGGGCCCATCGACCAGTTCGGGTGCGCCATCGCCTGTTCCAGCGTGACCTGGGCCATCTGCTCCCTGGTGCGACCGCGGAAGGGCCCGCCGGAGGCGGTGAGCACCAGCTTGGCGACCTCCTCGGCGCGCCCGCCGCGCAAGCACTGGGCCAGCGCGGAGTGCTCGGAGTCCACCGGCACGATCTGGCCGGGCTTGGCCGCCTTGGTGACCAGCGGGCCGCCCGCGACCAGCGACTCCTTGTTGGCCAGCGCGAGCACCGCGCCGCTTTCCAGCGCGGCCAGCGTCGGGGCCAGGCCCTGCGAGCCGGGCATCGCGTTGAGCACCACGTCGGCCGGGTTGCCCTTGATCAGCTCGACCATGGACTGCGGACCGGCCAGGATCCGGGGCAGCCGCAGCTCGCCCCGCTCGAAGCCGCGCTTCTGCGCCTCGGCGTAGAGCGCCAGCTGCAGGTCCTCCACCGCGGTCGCGCGGGCCAGCGCCACCACCGGCACCTCGAACTCCAGCGCCTGGGCGGCCACCGTGGCGGCGTCGCTGCCGCCCGCGCCGAGCCCGGCGACCCGGAAACGGTCCGGATGGGCGCGCAGGACGTCCAGCGTCTGGGTGCCGATCGACCCGGTCGAGCCGAGCAGAATGACGGAACGCTGTGACTCGGAAGTGGGCATTCGGTACTCCATCACGGTCATTCTCCCTGTTCCGGAAGTGCGCCCCGCCGCGCGCGGCAGGAGCATGCAGCCATCCTCGGCTATCGGTGCTCGGAAGTGTGATCGACAACAGGGTGTGAAGACCGAAGCGCCGGGTAACTCTGTCAGTGCGCAACGCGAGTCGCGCCGGGCTTCGGCGCGATCGGCTGGAAGGAGAGTCTCGTGGGTATCCTCGGGTGGATCGTGGTCGGTCTCATCGCTGGTGCGCTGGCCAAAGCCATCATGCCCGGCAACGACCCCGGCGGAATCCTGGTGACGATGCTGATCGGCATCGTCGGTGGAGTCATCGGCGGCTTTGTCGGGCGGCTGATCTTCAACACGGACACCGGTTCGTTCTTCGACCTTCGAACCTGGCTGCTGGCGATCCTGGGCTCGGTGATCGTGCTCGCGATCTACCGGCTCGTTATCGGGAGACGAACGGCGGCCTGACCGCAGCACCACCACACGCGAAAGCCCGGGACACCGTCGTGGCCCCGGGCTTTCGCGCGTTCAGGGGAAGTCAGGACTTGATGACGCCCCGGTCCGCGGCGGCCTTGGCCAGCCACTGCCCGGCCCGGTCGGCCAGCCGGGGGAAGTGCCGGTAGAGGCCGCTGACCAGCCGGGCGCTGGCCGGTGCGACCACCAGCGCCTTGTTCCGGTCGATGCCGTGCAGCACCGCCCTGGCCAGCTGTTCCGGCTGGAAGGCCGGTCCCTTGCCCTCCATCGCGGTGATCCGCTGCGCGCTGGGCACCGGCGGCAGGCCGGGGTTGGGGACGAAGCCGGTGTTGGTCATGCCGGGGCAGACCACGGTGACCTTCACCCCTCGGGTGGCGGCCTCGGCGCGCAGCGTCTTGCTCAGCCCGACCACCGCGTGCTTGGTGGCCGCGTACGGCGCGATCAGCGGGAACGGGGCCAGGCCTGCCACCGAGGCGATGTTCACGATGTGGCCGCAGCCCTGCTGGATCATGATCGGGTAGGCCGCGTGCACGCCGTGGATGACCCCGCGGAGGTTGACCTCCAGCGCCAGGTTCCAGTGCTCAAGACCGAGGTCCTCCACCGCACCGGCCACGATCACGCCGGCGTTGTTGACCATCAGGTCGAGCTTGCCGTGCTCGGCGTGCGCGGCGCGGACCACCGTGCCGACCGCCTCGGCGTCGGTGACGTCCAGCTGTGCCGCGCTCGCCTGTCCCGGCCCGTGTCCGGCCAGCTTGTCAGCGACCTCTTTGGCCTTGTCCCCGTTGAGGTCCGTCACCACGACCGTGTCGCCGCGCAGGACCAGTGCCGTCGCGATCGCCCGTCCGATGCCGGACGCCGCGCCGGTCACCACCGCCACCCTTGTCATGACCGAGAGCAATATCACGATCACCGACTGGAGGCATGGGCCGAAGGTCAGGAACCGTCCTCAGGGGCGAACACAGCGGCGCCGGGAGGCACAAGGCCACCCGGCGCCGCTGGCACCAGCTCAGGTCACTTGGTGCTGTACACGCGGATCTTCATCGAGGTGCCGTCCTGCTGGAGCACCCGGATGCCGACGCCGGCGTTGGCCACCTTGACACCGGCGGTCGGCTGGCTGGCCGACCAGTAGGGCTTGGTGTCGTCGAACAGCGGCTTGGCCGGCTGACCGCGCACGTAGCTCGGCTTGCCGTTGACGTGCAGCGTGAAGGAGTCCGACTTCTGCAGCGAGAACGGCGCGTCGTAGCCCGCGATGCGCGGACGCCAGGCCTGACCCTCGAGGTTGTAGATCGGGTCGGGGTTGGCGTCGATCGGCAGGATCAGGCCTTCACCGGGGTGCGCGCTGGTGTTGTTGTCCACCTGCGAGGTGTCCCAGTAGGAGACCAGCAGCCCGTCCTGGTACGGGAACCGCTCCGACCAGCGCGGGCGCGCGGGCCAGCCGTAGTTGTACGGGCCGGTCTTCATGTACTTGTCATAGGAGGCGTAGGTCCGGTTGGTGGCCACGTAGAAGTGGTCGTAGGACTTGGTCTCCGTGCCGGTGGTGGTGCGGAAGCCCTTGAGCGTCCACCCGTTGTTGCCGCTCTCCGCGCCGTCGGTGAACATCGTCTGGCCGTCGGCGACGATCTTGAGGTCGTCGGCGAAGAAGCCGATCGGGGCCACGCCGCCGTCGGTCAGGTAGCGGAAGCGGAACAGCGCCTTCTTGCCGGCCAGCGGGGTCAGCGGGATCTGGGTGTCGACCCACTTGCCGTCGCTGGTGCCGGTGATCGACGGCTTGTCAGCGGCGTCCTTCGGGAAGGGCTTGCCGTCGAGGGTGCCGTCCAGCGTGGTCCAGTTCGCCCCGTTGTCGGTGGAGTACTGGGCGTAGATGTAGTCGAAGTCGATCTCGATGTCGTACCGCGACTTCAGGCTCAGCGCGGCCGCGGTCTTGCCGGTGAGGTCGATCTCCCTGGTGAAGGTGTTGTCCAGCTCGTCGCCCTGGCCGCTCCACCACTGGTTGGCGCCGGCGAAGGGCGCGCCCAGCTGGGTGGTCTTCTGCTTGTCCGGCAGCACCACCACGACGCCCTGCGCCTTGTCGGTGTTGTACTCGTGCGGGCCGAGCTCGAGCTGCTTGTCCTGGCCCGCCACCACGGTCTCGTAGTCCAGCCAGCCCAGCTGCAGCTTGTCCCAGGCGGACAGGTCAGCCGCGCGGGTGCCGATGCCCTCGTTGACCGGGGAGACCCGGCTCTGGCCCATCAGCGACCACCAGTTGACGCCGTTCTCCTGCGCCCCGCCCGGTCCGGCGGTGTCGTAGTGGTCCGGCAGGCCGAGGTCGTGGCCGTACTCGTGCGCGAACACGCCGAGCCCGCCGTTCTCCGGCTGGATGGTGTAGTCGCCGACCCAGATGCCGGTGTCGCCGACCTCGGCGCCGCCGCGCTTGTTGAAGCCGGGGCCGGTCTGGCCGGAGCTGGTGTTGTAGGCGTACCAGCGGTGGGACCAGATCGCGTCCTCGCCCTGGGTCGGGTCGCCGTCGGCCTGGTCGCCGCCGGAGTGCACGATCTGGAAGTGGTCCAGGTAGCCGTCGGACTCGTTGAAATCGCCGTCGGCGTCGTAGTCGTAGCGGTCCCAGGTGTCGTACTCGGCGAGCTTGGCCTTGATCTGCTCGGTGCTCTCACCGGCGGCCTTGCGGTCGGCGACCCACTGGTTGACGCCGTCCTTGACCAGCTCCCAGGTGTTGTTGCAGGTGCTGCTGGGGCACGGGTAGCCGTTGGAGCGGCCGTAGCGCGCCTCGTTGTACTTGACCTTGACCCAGTCGGTGACCAGGCCGTCGACGGAGTACCGGCCGGAGGACTGGCGCTCGTAGAAGGTCTTCAGCGACTCGACGTTCTCGCCGGTGCCGAAGTACATCTTCTCGAAGTGGGCCTTGGAGTAGTCCGGCTGCCAGATGGTCGAGTTGTCCACCCCGCGGTTGGGGGCCGGGATCTCGTTGTGCAGCGGGCCGTCGAAGCGGGTCGGGCCGGGGGTCGCCGCGTGGGTGTCCTGGTCCGGGTACTGCGGGTGCCGCTCGTTGCCGAACTCGGTCAGGATGACGAAGATCTTGTCGGTCTTCTCCCTGGCCAGCTCGACGTACTGGTCGACGCGGGGCACCTCGGCGGCCTTCGCACCGCGCTCGCGGGCCGCGCCCTCCTGCTGCTCGGGGGCGGCGCCGATCTTGGCGACGGTGGACGAGCCACGCTTCTCGGTCTTGGTCTCGCCGCTGATCACCTGGGAGATCGCCTCGGTGCGCAGTGCGCGGCGCTTCTCCTCCAGCGGGTTGGGCAGCTCGTGGTCTGCCTCCACCTCGGTCACGGCCTTGGTCTTCGTGTCCGCGGCCGGGGCCGCGGTGGCGACCCAGGGCGCGGTGGCGCCGAGCATGGCCACCACGGCCAGCCCAACGGTCATTCTTCTGTGCACGTGCCCTCCCGTGACAGGCGTCGGAGCTGATCAGGTGTGCAGTGACGCTCCGACAGCATGTTGAACGGAAGGAACCATACGAGCGATCCCGGTCAGGTGAAATGGCCATCACGCATCGTGATGTAGCGGTTGCCTGACTGGCGGCGGCGGTCAATCCGATCGGCTGGTTGACTTGAAACCGAACTCAAAGGCGGCTCGCGCCGCCGGAAGTGGAGCCGCCGGATGACCGCCACCGCGCAGCGCGTGCGCCAGGCCCGTGACCTGCTCGGGCAGGTCCACCAGCAGTTGGCCGAAGGGGGTAGCCGGGACCCCTCGGTGGCGGAGGTGGTGAGCATCCTTACGGAGCTACCGGGCCTGCTCAGAGCCACTGCGGGGCTGCTCGACCAGGTGGATCCGGCGGTCGCCTCGGTGGTGCTGAACAGCACTTCCTCGCCGGGCTGGCTGCACTCCCCGGCCGAGCGCGCCCGCTATGTCGCCAGCGCCCTGCGGAGCAAGGCCGACGACGTCGTGGGGATCACCGCGAAGCTCCGGCTGGCGCGCTGAACAGGTCTGGACCCATGCTCGGATTGCCAGTTTTGCATGGGTGTCCGGCGAGCCTGTTCAGCGCGATTCCCAGTTTTACCGACACTACGGACGGTTCACCCTGGCCAGCAGCGCGGCGAGCACGGCGGCCGCGGTGAGCACGCCAGCCGCGACCACGACGGTGACGTGCATGCCGCTGACGAAGGCCAGCTTGGCCGCCTCGGTCAGCGCGGACCCAGCCGGTCCGGGCAGCTCGGCGGCCACCGCCAGCGCGCCCGCCGGGGTGTCCTTGGCGGCCGCGGCCGCCTCGGCGGGCAGGCCAGGGGGCAGCGCGGCGCCGACCTCGGTGCGGTAGACCAGCCCGATCCCGACACTGCCCAGGATCGCCATGCCCAGCGCGCCGCCGAGCTCGGTGCCGGTCTCCGACAGCGCGGAGGCCGCGCCCGCGCGCTCGGGCGGGGCCGCGGCCAGCACCAGGTCGTTGGCCAGCGCGGTGACCAGGCCCAGGCCGACGGCCATCACGGTCATCCCGGTGACCACCCAGGTCAGCCCGCCGCGGTCCACGCCGGCGGCGGTGAGCAGCAGCAGTCCGGCCGCGCCGACCAGCAGTCCGGCCGCGATCACCAGGCCGGGCCGGAACCGCCGGGCCAGCGCCGGGCCGAGGCCGGTGCCGAGGGCCATGCCGAGGAAGACCGGCAGGCCCCAGAGCGCGGCCACGAACGGCCGGTAGCCGAGCACGGTCTGCAGGTACTGGGCGGTGAACAGGGTGATGCCGCCGATGGCGAACAGGGTCAGGGTGGCAGCGAGGATGGCCACCGCGAAGCCCGGGGTGCGGAACAGGCTCAGCTCCAGCATCGGGTCCGGGCGCTGCTGGCGGCCGATGAACCAGAGTCCGAAGGCCAGTCCGGCCACGATCGCGGCCAGGGGTTCCCAGCCGAGGCCGTCGGTGGCGAGCCGTTTCACGCCGTAGATCACCGGCAGCATGGCCAGCAGCGAGAGCAGCGCGCTGAGCAGGTCGAACCGGCCGGGCCGCGGATCGCGGGACTCGGGCAGCAGGACCGGGGCGAGCACCACCAGCAGCAGCATCGCGGGCACGTTGACCAGGAACGCGGTGCCCCAGTGGAAGTTCTCCAGCAGCAGTCCGCCGAGCACCGGCCCGAGCACCGCTCCCCCGGCGAAGGCGGCGGTCCACACCGAGATCGCGGTGGCTCGCTGGGTGGGGTCGTGGAACATCGCGCGGATCAGGGCCAGCGTGGACGGGGCGAGCGTGGCGCCGCCGACGCCGAGCAGCGCTCGCGCCGCGATCAGCAGTTCCGGGCTGGTGGCGTTGGCGGCCAGCACCGAGGCCAGGCCGAAGAGCACGCCACCGGCCACCAGCAGCTTCCGCCGCCCGATCCGGTCACCCAGGGTGCCCATCGTGACCAGCAGCCCGGCCAGCAGGAACCCGTACACGTCCATGATCCACAGCAGTTGTCCCCCGGTTGGCTGAAGTTCGGCGGAGAGGAACGGCACCGCGAACAGCAGGATCGACAGGTCCATCGCCACCAGCAGGGCCGGCAGCACCAGCACCGCCAGGCCCAGCCACTGCCGCACCCCCGCGCGGTCGGTCATTACGGTCATAGCGGTTAATCATACGTACGTCTAATACATCTGTATAGATCCTAGGATGGGCGGCGTGGGACACCGTGAAGATCTGTTGGCCGGGGCCAAGCGCTGCCTGCTGGAGCGCGGGTACGCGCGCACCACGGCGCGGGACATCGTCGCCGCCTCCGGGACCAACCTCGCCAGCATCGGCTACCACTTCGGGTCCAAGGAGGCGCTGCTGACCCAGGCCATGATCGAGGCGCTGACCGAGTCCACCGAGGCGGTCAGCAAGGCCCTGCCGATCGACAACACCGCCCCGGCGCGGGACCGCCTGGAGACGGCCTGGCACCAGGTCTCGGTCTCCACCAAGGACGCGCCGGCGATGTGGCGGGCCAGTCTGGAGGCGTTCCTGGTCGGCGCTCAGCAGCCCGAGGTGCTGGAGGTGCTGCGCGAACTGCACGCCTTCCAGCGCCGGGAGCTGACCGCGGAACTGCTGGGCGTGCCTGCCGAGCAGGTCGATGAAGAGCAGGCGGGCACGCTGGGCGCGCTGCTGCTGGCGATGGCCACCGGCCTGTCCATGCAGACCATGGTCAACCCGGAGCACGCGCCCACCGCCAAGGACATGGCCGCCGGGCTGCGCCGGCTCGCCGAGGTGCTGGACGCCGGCTAGACCAGGGTGATCCGCCCGCCCGCCCTGCGCGCCCGCCAGGACGCGGCGGCCACACCGGCCAGCAGCAGCACCGCGCTCAGCGCGACCATCGCGGTGGACAGGGCCACGATCTCCGGGGAGATGCCGCGCTTGCTGGCCTGGCCGTAGACGAAGACCGGCAGCGTGGTGGAACCGGCGTCGCCGAGGTAGCTGGAGATCACCACGTCGTCAAAGGACAACAGGAAGGCGAAGGCCGCGCCCGCCGCCACCGCGGGGGCGACCAGCGGCCAGGTCACCGTGCGGAAGGCGGTGAAC
Source organism: Crossiella sp. NPDC003009 (assembly GCF_053591555.1). Lineage (NCBI taxonomy): Bacteria > Bacillati > Actinomycetota > Actinomycetes > Pseudonocardiales > Pseudonocardiaceae > Crossiella > Crossiella sp. NPDC003009. The sequence continues at coordinate 96,137 of NZ_JBSFUA010000025.1, forward strand.
GGGTCCGCGCCCAGGTCCGCCGCGGCCTCCTCCAGCCGCGGGTCCATCCCGGCCAGCCGGGCCCGGACCACCACGACCACGAAGCTGAGTGAGAAGGCCACGTGCGCGGCCAGCAGCGCGCCGAAGCCGAGCGGGATGCCGGCCAGCTTCACGCAGAAGGCCAGCAGGCTCACGCCCATCACCACCTCGGGCACCACCAGCGGCAGGCTGAGCAGCACCGTCCACACCGCGCGGCCGCGGAAGGCCTTGCGCAGCCCGAAGGCGGCCAGCGTGCCCAGCAGCACGCACACCGCCGCGCTGGCCAGCGCCAGCCGCAGGGTCAGGCCGAGCGCGCTGAGCACCCGCTCGTCCTGCGCCAGCGCGGCGTACCAGCGGGTGCTGAACCCGGTGATCCGGCTGACCTGGGCCGAGTCGTTGAACGAGGCCAGCGCCAGCCAGCCGATCGGCAGGTACAGGAAGGCGAAGACCAGCGCCACGGCCAGGCCCAGCCGCCAGGGGCGTCTCACAGCACGTCCTCCCCTCGGCGGCCGCGCAGGATGAGCACCAGCACGACCAGGATGAGCAGCAACACCGCCATCGCCGAGCCGAGCGGCCAGTTGTTGCCGCTGCGGAACTGGTCGTCGATCACGCTGCCGAAGGTGGACTGCTCCACCCCGCCGAGCAGTTTTGGGGTCACGAAGTCACCGGCGGCCGGCACCAGCACCAGCAGCGAACCGGCCAGCACGCCGGGGGCCACGCCGGGCAGCACCACCCGCAGGAAGGTGGACACCCGGCCGTGCCCGAGGTCGTAGGAGGCCTCGGCCAGCCGGTGGTCGAAGCGCTCGCAGGCCACGTAGAGCGGCAGCACCATGAACGGCAGGAACCCGTAGCTCAGGCCGAGCACGACCGCGCCGTCGGTGCGCAGGAAGCCGCCGTCGACTCCCAGCCCGAGCAGGCCGAGCGCCTGGTTGACCAGGCCGTCCTCGTCCAGCAGGGCCTTCCAGGCGTAGATCCGGGCCAGGTAGGAGGACCAGAACGGCACCAGCACCGCGGCCAGCAGCGCGGTCCGCCAGCGGCCGCCGTGCCGGGCGATGAACCAGGCCAGCGGGAAGCCCAGCAGCAGGCAGACCGCGGTGGTGGCCAGCGCGTAGAGCAGGGTGCGGCCGAAGATGGGCAGGAAGGCCGGGTCCAGCGCGCTGCGGTAGGCCTGGCTGGTCCAGGGCAGCACCACGTGCGTGACGCCGGTGTCGCGGGTGGCGAAGCTGTACTGCACCACCAGGGCCAGCGGGGCGAGCAGGAAGATGCCCAGCCACAGCCCGGCCGGGGTGAGCAGGGCGTGCCGTTTGAGCGCTCCGGTCAACCCGTCTTCACCTTGGTCCACGCGTCCGCGTAGCGGGCCTCGACCTCCCGGTCCAGGTCCTTGGTGAAGGGCAGCTTGGCCAGCGCCTCCTCCGAGGGGTAGACCAGCGGGTCCTCCAGCAGCTCCTTGTCGATCATCGGCTTGGCCGCGGTGTTCGGGCTGCCGTAGCGGACCGCGTTGGCCAGCTTCGCGCCCACGTCGGCCCGCAGGATGTAGTCGATGAAGCGGTGCGCGTTGGCCGCGTGGGGGGCGTTCTTGGGCACGCACAACAGGTCCACATAGGACAGTCCGCCCTCGGTGGGGATGGCGTAGGCCACGTCCTCGTTGTCGTCGCGGGCCTGGAAGGCGTCGCCGGAGTAGACCTGGGCCAGCACCACCTGGCCGGAGGTGAGCGGCTGGATCACGTCGGAGGTGATCTGGCCGATCTTCTTCTTCAGCCCGAGCAGGTAGCGCACCGCCTCCTCGATCTTGGCCGGGTCGGTGGTGTTCGGGTCGTGGCCCAGCGCCAGCAGGCCCAGCGACATGCCGTCCCGGGCCTCGTCCAGGATCGAGCTGCGGCCCTTGACCCCTGGGTGGTCGAAGGCGCTGAAGCCGGTGAAGGTGCCCAGCGTGTTCTTGGAGTACGCCAGGCCGGTGGTGCCCCAGGCCCAGGGCGCGGAGAAGCGGTTGCCCGGGTCGTAGTCGGCCTCGGTGAACCGCTTGTCCAGGTTGCGCAGGTTCGGGATCAGGTCGTGGTCCAGCGGCTGGAGCAGCCCGGCGCGGCGGAACCGGCGCAGGAAGTTGTCGCTGGGCACCACCAGGTCGTAGCCCGCGCCGCCGGAAGCGATCTTGGCTTCCATCTCGTCGTTGGAGCTGAAGTTGTCGTAGGTGACCTTGATGCCGGAGTCGGCCTCGAACCCGCTGAGGGTGTCCGGCGCGATGTAGTCGGTCCAGTTGTAGAAGTTGAGCTGCTTCTCGTCCTTGGCGTTGGTGGCCTTGACCTTCGTGGACTCGGGACCGCTCGGCGTCGGCGCGGGGCCGATGCCGCAGGCGCCGAGGCCCTGCGCCGCCACGGCGAAGAAGGCCATCGAGCGCAGCATGCTCCGGCGGCTGACCCGGGGGCCGCTGGTGTCCCACAACCGGGCGATCCGCACCTGCTCGGTCATTTCTTCCCCTGTTCGGCCAGGACGACGGTGTACTCCGGATCCCAGGCCAGGCGCACCGGCTGACCAGGGGTGCCCGCGTCGGAGATCCGGCGGGTGTTCTGCACGAACGCGGCCAGCTGGCCGCCGCCGGGCACGTCGATGACGTACTGGGTGGACATCCCGGTGTAGACCACGTCGTGCACCGTGCCGTCGAGCACGCACCAGCCCTCCGGCGGCTGCTCGGCGCCGTCGAGGTCGTAGAGGTGCAGCTTCTCCGGCCGCACGGTGACCGCGAGGCTCCCGCCGTGCCCGATCGGACGGCCCGGCGGGCGGGCGCGCAGCCTGCGCACGCCGGGCGCGGCCAGCTCCAGCCAGTGGCCCTCGGAACCGGTCACCGTGCCGTCGAGGATGTTGGAGGTGCCGATGAACCCGGCCACGAACCGGGTCGCCGGCCGCTCGTAGACGTCCTCGGGGTAGCCGACCTGCTCCACCCGGCCCGCGTTGAGCACCGCGATCCGGTGCGAGAGGACCAGCGCCTCCTCCTGGTCGTGGGTGACGTAGAGGAAGGTGGTGCCGACCTCGCGCTGGATCCGCATCAGCTCGATCTGCATCTGCTTGCGCAGCTGCGCGTCCAGCGCGCCCAGCGGCTCGTCCAGCAGCAACAGCCGCGGCTGGGCGGCCAGCGCGCGGGCGATGGCCACCCGCTGCTGCTGCCCGCCGGAGAGCTGCGCCGGCCGCCGCTTGGCGAACCCGGACAGCTGGACCAGCTCCAGGTGCTCGCCCACCCGTTTCTTCAGCTCCGCGCCGCGCAGCTTCTTGCGGCGCAGCCCGTAGGCCACGTTGTCCCACACGGACAGGTGCGGGAACAGCGCGTAGGACTGGAAGACGGTGTTCACATCGCGCCGGTAGGGCGGCACGCCGACCATCTCGGCTCCGTCCAGCTCGATCCGCCCGGAGTCCGGGTCGGCGAACCCGGCGATCATCCGCAGCAGCGTGGTCTTGCCGCAGCCGGAGGGCCCGAGCACGGAGAAGAACTCGCCCTCGTGCACCCGCAGGTCCACGCCGTCGACGGCGACCTGGTCGGCGAAGTGGCGGGTGACGCCGTAGATGCCGACCGCGACCGGGGCGTAGGTGTCCGGGGTGCGCGCTTCGACGGGATGGAACTCAGCGGTCAATCCGAGGACCTCCAGGCACGGCGGTGCCCCGGCTGGGGCTGGGGATGGGGGGACGGCGAGCCCGGCGGCGGTTACGGGCGCGCGGTGGGTCAGCGTAATCCAGCGGGGGCTGGTGTGCGACGATGGGCTGTAGACGAACTACTTGTCAGTGGAGGGAAAGATCGTGGCTAGCGCACCAGCCTCGGAGCACGACGAGCCCTCGGCCGAATGGGGCTGGCACGGGCACTTCCCGCGCGCGACCAAGATCATGGGCTGGTTCTCCGTGGTCGCCATGCTGGGCATGCTGATCGGCAACCACACCGGCTGGAACGAGGACGTCTATCTGGTGCTCACCGCCGCGATCATGGCCGGCGCGCTGATCCGCTGGCAGATCAAGGACCGCACCTCCTGGCGCAGCTGACCCGGCTCTGGCCGATGTACCGGACGTGAACCCTCCGTATAGGCCCGTGCCCTAAGGTCGCGGCCATGAAGCCGAGGGGCATCCGCCGGGGGCGCGCGCCCATGGCACTCACCGCGTTGACCGTGGTGGGTGCGGTGGCGCTGGCGCTGACCGGCGCGGCCAAGCCACAGGGCGGGGCGGACTTCCAGCAGAGCGGGCACTGGGTCTACAACGCGGTGCTGGGTGGCGTGTTCCACCTCGACGGCGCGACCGGGGCGATCGACGCCAGGGCCGAGGTGCCGGAAGCCGAGGCGGGCAGTCCGGTGGTGCAGGGCAGCACCGGGGGCTACGTCATCGGGCGCAGCCGGATCATCGAGTTCGGCAAGTCGACGCTGCGGGTGGAGCGGAGCACGCCCGCGCCCTCGGCGGAGCAGCCGGTGACGCTGGAGGTCCCCGGCGGCCCGTACGTCATCTACCGGGAGTCCGGGAAGATCGTCTGGCTGGGCGGGGAGACCGCCACCGTCTCCGCCGACGGCAAGCTCGGCGACCCGGTGGCCACCGCGGACGGCACCGTCTGGCTGCACCGGCCGGACAACGGCGCGGTCTGCAAGCTGGTCAAGGGCGCGCTGCGGCTGGACTGCCCGGCGAGCACGCCGAAGGGGCAGACCGGCGCGCTGACCGTGGTCGCCGACCGGCCGGTGTTCGTCAACACCGCCACCGACACCGTGCACCCCATCGGCGAGGCCGGGCTGGGCGAGGGCCTGCCGGTGGGCGCGGACCTGCCGCCGACCGCCCGGCTGGCCAGCACCGACGTGGACGGCCGGATCGCGGTGCTGGACGGCGCGGCCAAGCGGATGCTGCTGGTGGACATCGGCGGCCCGAACCGGACCGGGCCACCGGCCAAGCCCGCGGTGGTCAGCCTGCCGCCGGGTGACTACACCGACGTCGAGTCCTCCGGGCAGACCGTGGTGGTGGTGAACAAGACCACCAACGCGGTGCTCACCTTCGACCGCGCGGGCAAGCCGCTGCGCGACACCACGATGCCGCCGGGCGGCACCAGGGTCAGCCGCGGCGAGGACTCCAGGGTCTACGTGGACAGCGCGGACGGCGGGCACGTGGTCGCGGTGGACCACGACGGCCGGGTCACCCCGGTGCCGATCAGCGGCGACAAGATCACCAGCAGCAACCAGCCGCAGCCGCCGCCCGCGGAACCGACCCTGACCGGCGGGCCCGGCCCGACCACCGGCGCCGGACCGACCACCGGGCCGCGGATCCAGCCGCCGCCGAAGCTGCCGCCGCCACCCCGCCGCACCACCCCGGTCCGGCCGGTCCAGCCGACCAGCGCGAAACCGCCGGTCGCCCCGGCCAGTCCGCCAGGGGTGCCGCAGGGCGTGCGAGCCAGCTCCGGCGACCGGCAGCTCACCGTGGACTGGGGTGCGGCCGCGGCGAACGGGGCCCCGGTGTCGGCCTACCTCGTGTCCTGGACCTCCAGCGCGGGCGGCTCCACGAAGCGGGTCGGCGGCGGGACGCGCTCGACCGTGCTGACCGGCCTGGCCAACGGGACCGCGTACACGGTGACCGTGGTCGCGGAGAACCGGGCCGGGCGCGGGCCGGGCGGGCAGGCCACGGCCAGCCCGGTCGCGCCGAAGCCGCAGCGCAGCATCCAGCTGAGCCGGGGCACCCCCGCGACCTACGGCGAACAGTGTCCCTCCCTGCCGGAGAGCGCAAAGATGCGGGTGACGCTGCGCGGGTTCGCGCCGAACACCAGCGTCAAGGTCATCCCCTACTCCGACAGCAGGAACTACGAGAACCCGGGCCGGACCGTGCGCACCGACGCGAACGGCACGCATACCTTCGAGGCCTTCCACTTCTGCGCGGTCGGCAGGAATGTGTGGGTGATCGCGGACGGCGTGCGCTCCAACACGATCACCTGGGTCCGCCAGTGAGCCGGTTGACCCGGCGTGGCGTGGTGGTGCTGGTGCTCGCGGTGCTGCTGCTGACCGCCGGCGTGCTCGCCGGGCACCCGCTGCTGCGGGCGCTCGGCGGGCTGTGCGTCGGCGCGCTGGTCGCGGCGGTGGCGCTGACCGCGCGGCGGCCCAGCGTGGTGGTGACCAGGGAGGTGTACCCGGACCGGGTCGAGCGCGGCCGTCCGGCGCTGGCCCGGCTGCTGGTGCGCAACCAGGGCCAGCGGCACCAGCCCGCCTTCACCGCGGGCGACCGGCTCGGCGAGGGGGTGCACGACGTGCGGGTCGACGCGCTGCCGCCGGGCACCGAGGCCAGCTACCACTACGAGCTGCCCACCCAGCGGCGCGGGCGGCTGCCGGTGGGCCCGCTGGTGCTGGAGCGCACCGACCCACTCGGACTGGCCCGCGGCAGGCTGACCGCGGGCGAGTCGGCCACCGTGTGGGTGCACCCGCGCCGCCACCCGCTGCGGCTGCCCGCCAGGGGCACGCCCCGGCACCACCACGAGGGCCGGGTGGCCGAGGACCTGCACGGCTCGCTGGACCTGCGCGAGGTGCGCGAGTACCAGCCCGGCGATGAGGTGCGGCACCTGCACTGGAAGGCCGCGGCGCGCACCGGGCAGCTGATGGTCCGCCAGTACGCCGACCCGGACCAGCCGCGGCTGACCCTGTTGCTGGACACCAGGTCGCGCTCGCTGACCCCGGCGGGTTTCGAGGAGGCGGTGGAGGTGGCCGCCTCGGTGCTGCACGCCGCCGCGCTCGGCGGGCAGCGGTGCAGGCTGGTCACCTCCGGCGGGCTCGATCTGTCCACTTCGGACGGTGCCACCGCGGCGCGGCGGCTGCTGGACGAGCTGTGCGAGCTGGGCCAGGACCAGGAGACCGCGCTGGCGCCGGGCGCGCTGGCCAGGGCGCGCGGCGGGGACGGGGCGCTGGTGGTGGTGACCGGCGGTTCGCTGGACGAGGCGGTGCTGGCCAGGCTGCGCGGGCGGTACCCGGCGACCACGGTGGTGGCGCTGGGGGTCGGCGCTGGCCGGCCGGTCGGCCGGTTGATCAGGGCGGCGGACGCGGCGGAGGCGGTGAGCCAGTGGAACGCGACCTCGGCCGGACGCCGGTGAAACCCCAGCCCGCGGCCGGTTCCCGGGACCGGGCCGGTGAACGGCTGACCCTGGCCGGGGTGCTGCTGGCCGGCGCGCTGGCCGGGCTGCTGTTCGCGCCGGTGTTCGGCCTCGGCGTGCTGCTGCCCCCGGTGCTCACCGTGACGCTGGTGCTGGCCGCGGGCGCGGAGCTGCTCGCCAGGACGCCCGCGCTGATCCCGTGGCGGCCGCTGCTGCTGGGCGCGGCCGGACTGCTCGGCATCGTCGAGTCGGCCCTGTTCGACACCACGCTGGCCGGGCTGCCGACCGGGGACACCGTGCGGGCGCTGGGCGCCGGGCTGGTCGACTCCTGGCGGCTGACCCTGGAGTCCACCTGGCCCGCGCGGCCGGAGCCGGAGCTGCTGCTGTTCGTGCCGCTGCTGGTGCTGGCCGCCGGGGTGCTCGGGATCGAGCTGGCGCACCGGTTCCGGGGGCCGCTGCCCGCGCTGCTGCCCAGCGCGGTGGTGCTCGGCCTCAGCCAGCTGTACGCGGCCGCGACCGGCGGGTTCGCGCTGGCCGCCGCGCTGGGTTACGCCGCGGCCTGCGCGCTGGCGCTGGTGCGCGGGCAGGTCCGGCCGGTGGCCCTGGTCGTGGTGGCCGCGGCGGCGCTGGCCGGGTCCGGCGTCGGGCTGCTCGCCGACCCGCTGGGGCGGCCCGCCTACTCGCTGCAGGACGAGCGGTCCACGCCGCTGCCGCCCGCGCCCACGGTCAGCCCGCTCACCGAGATCGCGGCCCGGCTGCGCGAGCCGGACCGGGCGGTGTTCAGCTATACCAGCCCGGCACCGGTGGACCGCTGGCCGCTGGCGGTGTTCACCGAGTTCGACGGGGTGAACTGGCGCACCGGCGGGGACTTCCAGCGGCTGGGCGCCGAGCTGGCCCCGCCGCCGGGACTCCTTGACCCACAACGCCGCGAGGCGCGGATCAGCACGCCGCCGGGGAGCGGGCGGTGGCTGCCCAGCCAGTCCTGGCCCGCCGCGGTGAGCGGGACCGACCCGCTGATCGGCCCGGCCAGCGGCATGCTGTTCGGGCCCGGCGGCGCGGTGGACTACCGGCTGTCCTGGTGGGAGCCCAAGGCCGAGGGCCTGCTGGAGGCGCCGATCGACCCGGATGTGCCCGGCTGGCAGGGCGGGATCGGCGAGGTGCCGCCGGGGATGGCCGAGCTGGCCGAGCAGGCGACCAGGGGGCTGCGCGCGACCTTCCAGACCGCGTTGCAGCTCCAGCGGTTCTTCACCGACCACTACCGGCTGGCCAGCGGGGCCGAGCTGCCCACCGGGCACGGCTGGCCGCAGCTGGAGCGCTTCCTGCTGCACACCAAGCAGGGCACCAGCGAGCAGTTCGCCGCCGCCTACGTGGCACTGGCGCGGCTGCGCGGCATCCCGGCCCGGCTGGCGGTCGGGTACGCCGCGCCGGCCACCAGCGCCGCGGACGGGCGGTGGGTGGTGCGCAACCGGGATGTGCTGGCCTGGCCCGAGGTCGCGGTGCGCGGCTTCGGCTGGGTGCCGCTGGACCCGACCGAGACCGCGGCCCGCTCCACCGCCACCGGCGGGCTGGCCGACCTGACCGCGCGGGCCCGGCAGAACTTGCCCGCGCCGGAGGCCATGCGCAATCCGGAGCTGCCCGCCGCCGGGGCCGGGGACGAGGCGGACGAGGCGGGCTCGGGCAGCTGGTGGTGGCTGCTGTGGGCGCTGCCCGCGCTGGTGCTGGGACTGCCGGTGCTGTGGGTGCTCGGGGTGCCGCTGCTGCGACTGCTGCGGCGGTGGCGACGGCGGCGGGCCACCGGCACGGCCGCGGTGGCCGGCGCGGTGGCCGAGGTGCGGGACCGGTTGCGCGCCTTCGGGATCCCGGTGACGCCCGGGATGACCGTGCGGGACCTGGCGACGGCAGCCGGGCCGGGCGCGGACCGGTTCACCGCGGAGAGCGTGCGGCTGCTGGCCGGCACCGTGGACGCCGCGCTGTGGTCCGGCGCCCAGGTCACCGGCGAGCTCGCCGAGCGGGCCTGGGACGCCGAGCGGCAGGTGCGCAAGAGCTTGTCCCGCAACGGCTCCCTGCGCGCCCGGCTGCGCGCGGCGCTGGATCCGCGGACCGGCTGACAGCTTCCGGCCAGCACGGCCCGCACGCCGCCCGGCCTGGCCAGCATGGGGTGGTGACTCGAACCGCCACCCTGCTCCCCCTGCTGGCGGGCGCCGCCGTGCTGCTGGCGGGCTGCGCCCCGGACGCGCCCGCCCCGGCCCCCTCCTCGGCGTCGCCCGCCTCCACCACCTCCGCTCCCCCGCCGCCGTCGTCACCGCCGCCGAGCACCCAGCCCGAGCCCCCGCCGCCCCCGCTGCCCACCGGGGCCGCGGACGGCCGGAACCTGACCGCCTGCACGGACGGGACCTGCGAGGTGCTGGTGAGCAAACCGGCCTCGATCCGGCTCAACCCCAAGCTCCAGGTGCGCACCCTGCGGATCGGGGCGGTCGAGGCGGACACGGTGACGCTGAACCTGACCTTCCCCTCCGGCAGCGGGGTGAAGTACGCCTGCGAGGGCGGCACCCAGTGCACGGCGGTGGGCGGCACGGCGAGCTCCGAGCCGTTCGCGCAGGCCATCGGCAAGGCGGGGGCGCGGATCACGGTGAACGGGCTGCGGGTGGAGGTGGTGGCCGCGCACGAGGGCACGGCCGTGCTCCGCCTGTCCCCCGCCTAACGCTGGGAGACGCTAGGGCCGGGAGACGCTGTGCAGGAACGGGTCGAAGTCCAGGTCGGCGGTCTCCGGGTCGGCCCCGGCCGGGAGGAAGTCCCGCACCAGGTCGAACACCTGGCGCTGGGCCTCCTCCACCGCGCGCTGGATGGTCTCCACGATGTCCTCGGCGAGCCGCTGGGAGTCGGGGTCGCGGAAGATCCGCGGGTTCAGCTCCAGGTCCAGCACCTCGCCGCGGGCGCCCACCGTCGCGGTGATCAGCCCGTCCGGTGAGTCGGCGGTCGCGGTGATCTCTCGCATGCCGTCGCGCACCTCGCGCACCGCGTCCACCAGCTGTCGCATCTGCTCGTCGCGCACTGTCGCCTCCTCGCCTGTGGTGGCCCCAGTGTGCTGCGGCACAACGAGATCCGGGCTCGGCTGACAGCTTGCGGCCAGCACCGGCCACCGCGCCGCGCCGGGGGCGGACCATCACAGAATGGGACGCCTTCGCCAGCTCGCCACCATCCTGACGGCGGCCGCGCCGCTCTGCCTCACCGGCGGGCTCGCGCACGCCGCGCCGCCACCCGGCACCTGCCACAACCCGGCCCCCGCGCGCGCCGAGATCCCGGAACTGCCCTGGGCGCAACAGGTCCTGACCCCGGAGCGGGCCTGGCCGGTCAGCGACGGCGCGGGGGTGACGGTGGCGGTGGTGGACTCCGGGGTGGACGCCGACCATCCGCAGCTGGCGGCGAACGTGCTGCGGGGCAAGGACTTCTACTACATCGGCGCCCTGCCGGGGAACTTCGACTGCGTCTCCCACGGCACCGCGGTGGCCGGGATCATCGCCGCCGGCGAGGCGGGCAAGGCCGGGTTCCGCGGGGTGGCGCCGGGGGCGAAGATCCTGCCGGTGCGGGTCAGCGACCGGGACCTCACCGAGGGCGGCGGCGCGGCCGCGATCGACCCCGCGGTGCTGGCCCGCGGCATCTGGTGGGCGGTGGACCAGGGCGTGAAGGTGCTCAACCTGTCGCTGTCCGGGCCGGTGGACAACGCGCTCATCCGGGACGCGGTGGCGCACGCGGTCAGCAAGGACGTGCTGGTGGTGGCCGCGGCCGGGAACCAGCAGCAGCAGGACAGCCAGCTGGTCGGCCGGCCCTCCTACCCGGCGGCCTATCCCGGGGTGCTCGGTGTGGGCGCGATCGACATCGACGGCGCGCGGCTGCCTGCCTCCCAGCTCGGCGAGTTCGTCGACTTGGTCGCGCCGGGCGCGAAGGTGCTCGGCACCACCCGCGCGGGCGGGCACTCCTACTTCACCGGCACCAGCTTCGCCGCGCCGTTCGTGGCGGGCACCGCGGCGCTGGTGCGGGCGCGCTGGCCGGAGCTGTCCGCGGCCGAGGTGACCAGGCGGCTGCTGGCCACCGCCACCCCGGCGCGCGGCGGCAAGGACAGCCCCGGCTACGGCGCGGGCGTGGTCAACCCCTACCGCGCGGTCACCGACGTGCTCTCCGCGGCGGCCCCGGTCCCGCTGCCGCCGCTGACCCACCCGGCGCCGGATCCGGACCTGCTCAGCGCACGGGCCTGGTGGCGGGCCGCGGGCGAGCAGGCCAGGGTGTGGACCGCGGCCGCGGTCGGCGCGGCGCTGCTGGCGGTGCTCCTCGCGGCGCTGCTGCCGCGCGGGCGGCGGCGGGGCTGGGCGGCCGGCCTGCCCGATCCGCTGCCCGCCGCGCCGGGCCGTGAGGAGGAGCTGCCCGAGCAGGTGTTCCTGCTGCCGCCGCCACCCGCGGAACGCTGAGCACGCGAAAGGCCCCGGTCGCCGAGCTGGCGGACCGGGGCCTGCGCGTGCGGGTCAGCCGATCGAGGTGCTGCCGATCCGGGCGATCGACTGCTGCAGGGCGGTCTGCAGGTTCGAGTTGGTGTTCTGCACCCCGCCGCGGATCTGCTCGACCAGCTGCTGCCGCTGCTCGCTGACCTGCTTCCACGCCTGGTGCACATCGCCGAACTGGCCACCACCGGAGTCCGTCCAGTCCGAGCCGGTGATACCCGCCGCCTGCGCCATCTGGTCCATCTCGGACTGGATCTGATTGATGGTGGCGAGCAGCTGCTGAGCGAATCCGTCAAGCTGCCCGAAGTTTCCGCGAACGATGTCGACCATTTCCGGCTCCTGTTCAGTGAGTGGTCAGACCGGCGAAACCACCGGCGGAATCCTGGTCCTGCTGCTCATAGGTGCGGGAGGCGAAGGTGACGTTCTCGCCCAGCTCGGTCAGCGAGGCCACCACCCGCTGCACCCCGGTCACCCAGTTCGCGAAGGCCTGGTCGAAGCTGACCTTGGCCTGGCCCTCCCACGCGCCGCTGAGCGCGTCCGCCTGGGACATCGCCCGCTGCTTGTGCCCGTCGATGCTCTGCGCGATGTTGTTCGCGGTACTACCGGTCTGCGCGATTCCGCTGATCGCACCATGAATTTGCCCGGACATGCCGTGCTCCCCTCTTTCGCGGCGGTGTATTCGCCTGGCGAACGCTAAAGCGCGCCGGGCCCCGGCACGGCGGTCACGGCACCTTCCTGCCACGGCCATTTCCGCGGCCACGCATTCCAGGACGATCTGATTTCCCAGTCCGGTGAAGGAGGATTGTCGTGGCGACCATCGTGGTCCGGCGGCCGCAGCGCAGGCCCGCGCCGGAACTGCCCGCAGGCGAGCTGCTCATCGAGGCGCCGCCGGAGATCCCGCCGCCGGCCGGGCGGCAGTGGCAGCAGGCGCTGATGATGCTGCCGATGATCGCCGTGCTCGGCGCCTCGGTGCTGATGTTCTCCGGGTCGGCGGCCGGCACGCTGCGCTACGTCATCCTCGGCCTGTTCGGCGTGGCCGCGATCGGCATGATCGTGATGACCTTCATCACCGGCGGCGGCCCCAGCAAACGCGAGATGGGCCTGGCCCGGCGGGCCTACCTGCGCGGACTGTCCCAGCAGCGGCTGCGGGTGCGGCGCACCGCGCACCGGCAGCGGGACGCGCTGGCCTACCTGCACCCCGAGCCGCAGGCGCTGTGGTCGGTGGCCGCCGGCTCCCGGCTGTGGGAGCGGCGGCGGGACGACCCGGACTTCGCGGTGGCCCGGATCGGGGTCGGCGCGCAGAGCCTGTGCACCACCCTGATCGCGCCGGAGACCAAACCGCTGGAGCAGCTGGAACCGTTGTCGGCCTTGGCCTTGCGCCGGTTCATCAGCACCTTCACCGCGATTCCCGGGCTGCCGCTGGCGATCGCGGTCACCGGGTTCGGCCGGATCCACCTGCGCGGGGACAGCGACCGCGCGGTCGGGCTGGCCAGGGCCGTGGTGGCCTCGCTGGCGGTGCTGCAGACGCCGGAGGACCTGCGGATCGCGGTGTGCGCGGGCCGGGACGAGCGCGCGGACTGGGAGTGGGTGAAGTGGCTGCCGCACGCGCTACACCCGGAGAAGACCGACGCGCTGGGCCCGCTCCGGCTGGTCGCGCCGACCGTAGCCGGGGTGGAGGCGATGCTGGAGGACCTGCTCGCCCAGCGCCGCCGGTTCGACCCGGAGGCCGGGCACCCCACCGGGATGCCGCACCTGGTGGTGGTCATCGACGGCGGGTCCACCGCGGGTTCGGACCACCTGATGACCGGCGGCGGCGTCGAGGGCGTCACCGTGCTGGACCTGACCACCGCGCCGCCGAGGGCGCTGGACCGCGCGGCGGTGGTGCTGGAGGTGGCCGCCGACGGCGCGCTGAGCAGCGAGACCATCGACGGCGAGACCGAACTGGGCACCGCCGACGACCTGGACGCGGTGGCCGCCGAGGGCCTGGCCCGGCAGCTGGCCCCGTTGCGCGGGGTGGACGGCGGCCGCGGCGAGCAGCCGCTGAGCGCCTCCCTCGGCCTGGCCGAGCTGCTCGACATCGGCGACCCGTACCTGTTCGACCCGGCCCGCACCTGGGTGCAGCGGCCGAACCGGGACAAGCTGCGGATCCGGTTCGGGGTGCGCGCCGACGGCACGCCGATCGAGATCGACCTCAAGGAGTCCGCGCAGGACGGCATGGGCCCGCACGGGCTGCTGGTGGGCGCGACCGGCGCCGGCAAGAGCGAGCTGCTGCGCACCCTGGTGCTCGCGCTGGCGGTCACCCACCCGCCCAGCTCGCTGAACTTCGCGCTGATCGACTTCAAGGGCGGGGCCACCTTCACCAAGCTGGACCGGCTGCCGCACACCAGCGCGGTGATCACCAACCTGGCCGAGGAGCTGCCGCTGGTGGACCGGATGACCGACGCCATCAACGGCGAGCTGATCCGCCGCCAGGAGCTGCTGCGCGCGGCGGGCAACTTCTCCTCGCTGCGCGACTACGAGAAGGCCCGCGCGGCGGGCGCGCCGCTGCCGGAGGTGCCCACGCTGTTCGTGGTGTGCGACGAGTTCAGCGAGCTGCTCTCGGCCAAGCCGGACTTCATCGACATGTTCGTCCAGATCGGCCGGATCGGCCGGGCGCTGGGCGTGCACCTGCTGCTGGCCAGCCAGCGGCTGGAGGAGGGCAGGCTGCGCGGCCTGGACACCTACTTGTCCTACCGGATCGGGCTGCGCACCTTCTCCGAGGCGGAGAGCCGGGTGGTGCTCGGTGTGGGTGATGCCTTCGCGCTGCCGCGCGCGCCCGGCCACGGGTTCCTCAAGTCCGGCACCGAGCCGATGGTGCGGTTCCGCTCTGCCTACGTCTCCGGCGTGCACCGCCGCGCCGACCCCGGCGCGCACCCGGCCGGGCACCGCGCGCCCGCGCTGATGGCCTACTCCACCGCCTACGTCGCCCCGCCCGCGCAGGCCCCGGTGGCCACCCCGGCGGAGGATGCGGACGAGGCGGTCGGGGAGAGCCTGCTGGACGTGCTGGTCGAGCGGTTCGAGGGCAAAGGCGTTGCCGCGCACCAGGTGTGGCTGCCGCCGCTGGCCGAGTCGCCGTCGCTGGACCAGCTGCTCGGCCGGCCGGTCGAGGACCCGGTGCGCGGTCTGGCGGTCACCGACCCGAGGCTGGCCGGACGGCTGCTCGCGGTGGCCGGGATCGTGGACCGGCCGCTGGAACAGCGCCGGGACCACCTGGTGCTGGACCTCTCCGCCGCGGCCGGGCACGCGCTGGTGGTCGGCGCCCCGCACAGCGGCCGCAGCACCGCGCTGCGCACCCTGATCACCAGCCTGGCGCTGACCCACACCCCGCGGGAGACCCAGTTCTACTGCCTGGACTTCGGCGGCGGCACGCTGGGCACGCTCAACGGCCTGCCGCACGTGGGCGGGGTGGCCGGGCGGCAGAACCCGGGCGCGGTACGCCGCACGGTCGCCGAGGTGGTCACCGCGCTGACCCACCGGGAACGGCTCTTCGCCGAGCACGACATCGACGGCATGGCCGAGTTCCGCAGGCTGCGCGCCGAGGGCCGGTTCGCCGAGGAGGCGCACGGCGACGTGTTCCTG
The DNA here is from genome assembly GCF_053591555.1 of Crossiella sp. NPDC003009. Taxonomy (NCBI): domain Bacteria; kingdom Bacillati; phylum Actinomycetota; class Actinomycetes; order Pseudonocardiales; family Pseudonocardiaceae; genus Crossiella; species Crossiella sp. NPDC003009. The sequence goes on from NZ_JBSFUA010000025.1 coordinate 111,341, forward strand.
GTCATCGACGGCTGGGCCACGCTGCGCAAGGAGTTCGAGGACCTGGAGGACCAGGTCGCCGACATCGCCGCCCGCGGCCTGTCCTACGGCGTGCACCTGCTGGCCAGCTGCGGCCGCTCCTTCGACCTGCGCCCCAACGTGCGGGACCTGTTCGGCAGCCGGGTCGAGCTGCGCCTGGGCGATCCGCTGGACTCGATGGTGGACCGGGCCAGCGCGACCGCGGTGCCCGAGCACGCGCCCGGCCGCGGCGTCAGCACCAGCAAGCACCAGCTGCTGTTCGCGTTGCCCCGCATCGACGGCGGCAACGACCCGCGCGACCTGCCGGCCGCGGTGGCCGAGCTGGTCGCCGGCGCCGCCCGCGCCTGGACCGGGCCGCGCGCGCCCAAGGTCCGGATGCTGCCCGGCACCCTGGCCTACGCCGACCTGGTCGCGATGGATGCGGACAACCGGCTGGTCACCGGCATCGCCGAACGCGACCTGCGACCGGTGAGCTGGGACTACCAGGCCGATCCGCATCACCTGCTGCTGGGCGGCCCGGAGTCCGGCAAGACCACGTTCCTGCGGGCGCTGGCCCGCCGCATCCAGCAGACGCTGACCCCGGACCAGGCGCGGATCGTGCTCATCGACCACCGCCGCGGCCTGCTCGGCGAGGTCGGCGCGCCCTACCTGCTCGGCTACGGCACCGACAAGGCCACCACCGGCAGGCTGATGACCGAGGCCGCCACCGCGCTCACCGAACGCCTGCCCGGCAAGGACATCACGCCGGAGCAGCTGCGCACCCGCAGCTGGTGGAAGGGCCCGGAGATCTTCGTGCTGGTCGACGACTACGACCTGGTCGCCAGCCAGTACGACAACCCGATGCTGCCGTTGCTGGACTACCTGCCGCAGGGCCGCGATGTCGGCCTGCACGTGGTGCTGGCACGGCGCACCGGCGGGGCCGGGCGGGCGATGTTCGAGCAGTTCTTCACCAGGCTCCGCGACGTCGGCTCCCCCGGACTCATGTTGTCCGGGGACAAGGAGGAGGGACCGCTGCTGGGCGGGCTGAAGGCGGAGAAGCTGCCGCCGGGCCGCGGCTGGCTGGTCGACCGCCGCGACTCGGCCCGCCTGGTGCAGCTCGCCTGGCTGCCGCCCGGCGAGGCGTAGGCACACGAGAGGGAGGCCCGGCATGGGCGAGTCAAGGGAAGAGATCAACGGGCGGGTCAGCGCGATGCGCGCCTTCGCCGAGGAGTTGCGCCCACCGGAGTTCGCCCCGGTGCGCGCCGCCGCCGGCGCCAGCAGCGGCGGCGGGGGCGGCGGGATGGCCGAGGGCGCCGCGTTCACCACCGCGCACACCGAGGCCGCCGCCAAGGTCACCGAGTTCACCACCGCGGTGGACCAGGGCTTCAGCGCGTACCAGCAGCTGGCGACCGGCGCGGCCGAGGACTACCGCCGCTACGACGACGACAGCGCCCGGCAGATGCCGAACTGAGGGGGAGGTCATGGAGAACTACACCACGATGGAGATCGAAAAACAGGTCCAGCTGATCGAGGCGGAAGCGGCGGGCGGCCGGGTCCGGCAGATCACCGAGGCCCGCACCATGTGGACCACGCTGAACAACCAGCTGACCCTGGCCAGTGAGAACCTGCACGGCAAAGGCCAGGAGCTCGCGCCGAACTGGGCGGACAGCGCGGGCGCGCTCTTCGGCGACCAGGTCGAGTCGGGCGTGACCTCGCTGACCGAGTGGGCCCAGCGCACCCGCACCGAGCCCGCCGCCACCCTGGCCGACCTGGCCATCGCCCTGCCCCAGACCCGCGCGGGCGTGCTGGCCACCTGGGAGTGGTTCCAGAAGGCACTGCAAGCGGCCCCCGAGCGGGAAGCCGAGCTGCGCAGGCAGGCCAGCCAGAACGCCGGCGTCCCGATGAACCAGCTCGCCAGCCTGTTCACCCGGGCCGCCGAAGCCACCAGCAGCGCCGTGGGCGCCCCCTGGCGCGGCCCGCAAGGCACCCCCGCCTCCCCGGCAGGCGCGCCCGGCAGTCCCGCGGCTCCCGGCACCCAGCCCGGCAGCCCGCCCGGCGGTCCCAGCAGCCCACCCGGCGGCCCAGCGGGCGGCCCCAGCGCCGCACCTCCGGGCGGCGCACCCGGTGGCGCACCCGGCGGGGCGCCCGGTGGCGCACCGCCCGGTGGTGCCGAACCCCCCGGCGGCGCGCCCGGCGGCCCTCCTGGCACCGGCCCAGGCCTGGCAGGCGACGCCCCGCCGCCACCGGCCCCGCCCAAGATCCCGACCCCGCCCCCGCTGCCGAACATCCCCCCGGCGGCGAACATCCCGCCCCCGCTGCCCCCACTCCCGCCGATCGCCCCGGTCCCCGGCGTCGGCGGCCTGGCAGGCGCCAAGGGTGGCGGCGGTGGCGGTGGCGCGGGCGTCCCCAAGGTCCCCGCCATCCCCGGCCTCGGTGGTGTCGGCGGCGCCGGCGCCCTCGGCCACCAGCCCGCCTCCCGCACCATGGGCGCCGCGGCCAACCTCGCCCCACCCGCGGAAGCCCCAGCCGCCGCGACCGGCCCCGCCGGCGCGGCCAACGCGGCGAACGCGGCCCGCGCGGGCGGCATCCCACCGATGATGCCGCCGATGGGCCACGGCGCGGGCGGCGGCAACCAGGTCAAACCCGGCAGCGGCGCGGCACAGGGCAAGGCCACGGCCCCCGGCAAGGGCGTCAGGCGCGGCCTGCCCGGCGTCCCCGCCAAGCTCAGCGGCGGCCTGACCGGCGGCCAGGTCCCCACCACCACCCGTCGCCGCCGCACCGAGGAACCGTCCAGGGTCGAGCTCCTGGACGAGGAGATGTGGCGCGTCGACCCCGGCCTGGACGCCGCCCCGGCCACCACCCAGCCCGACCCACCCCGAGGCCGCCGCCGGCCCCGCTGACCGGACCAAAGGAACCGTTGCCCCGCCCGGACTTCCCGGGCGGGGCAACGGCTTTTCACCGAGCAGGCAACAGGTTTTCCCGGCGCACAAGAACGGCGGCCCCGATTTCCGGGGCCGCCGTTGTCGTTGCCGCGCTTCGGGGCCGTGGGTCCGCACCGCACGGCCGATGTCTGCGCCCCAGCGCCGCCAGCCCGCGTCAGCGCCGCCAGCCCGCGCCCCAGCGCCGCCAGCCCG